>JBGSLN010000228.1:0-5648 GCA_041740675.1 Gammaproteobacteria bacterium
TTTCAGTACTCTCGCGATTAAAAGATCCAGAAAATTCAAATATATATTCAAAAATACGTGTTTATGACGGTGAAAACTTAAAAGATATTGATCCCAAAGCTAAAACTTATCAAGAATATCGTGATTATGCAGGTGTTAACGAAGGCATGAATGGCTTATCGACGCGCTTTGCCTTTAAAATTTTGTCACGCGTATTTAATTTTGATCGACAAGAAATTGCTGCAAATCCAGTACATTTACTCTATATATTAGAACAGCAAATCATGCAAGAGCAATTCTCTCAAGAATTAGAAGAGAAGTATTTGGCACATATTAAAGGATTTTTAGTACCACAATATATTGAGTTTATCGGTAAAGAAATTCAAACAGCCTACTTAGAGTCATATTCTGAGTATGGGCAAAATATCTTTGATCGCTATATTATTTATGCTGACTTTTGGATTCAAGATCAAGAGTATCGCGATCCTGATACTGGGGAAATTTTTGATCGGAAAGCACTTAATGAAGAATTAGAGCAAATCGAAAAACCTGCTGGTATCAGCAATCCAAAAGATTTTCGCAATGAAGTTGTTAATTTTGTGCTACGTGCTCGTGCTAATAACCAAGGAAAGAATCCCATATGGAATTCATATGAAAAACTTAAAACCGTTATTGAAAAGAAAATGTTTTCTGTGACAGAAGATCTGTTACCCGTTATCTCTTTTAATCCAAAGGCCTCTGAAGAGGATAAAAATAAGCATAAACAGTTTGTAGATCGAATGAAGGCAAAAGGATATACGGAAAAACAAGTAAGGTTATTATGTGAATGGTATTTGCGAGTTAGAAAATCTTCTTAAGTATATCTTTATCATATAATGCTAAAACAAGCCTTCAAGAGGAAAAACTATGTCACGTTTTGTGGATCGACGACTAAATGGTAAAAACAAAAGTGCTGTAAATCGACAACGTTTCATTCGTCGTTTTCGTACACAATTAAAAACAGCGGTTGAAAATGCGATAAATAAACGCAATATCACTGATATCGAACAAAGTGAATCAATTAAGATCCCTGCGAAAGATGTTAAAGAATATCAATTTCATTATGGTTTAGGGGGTCGTGTAAAAACGGTTTTGACTGGGAATAAAGAATATGTTGCAGGCGATAAAATTCCAAAACAAAATCAAGATGGAAATGATTCAGGAAATCAAGCAAGTAATACCGGCGAAGGTATAGATGATTTTATTTTTGAATTATCAAGTGAAGAGTTTTTAGATATCTTTTTTGATGAACTTGAACTACCAGACTTAATAAAAAAGCAGTTGGCTTCCATTCAAACATTTAAACAAGTCCGTGCGGGATTTTCTACAACTGGAATCCCAACCAACATTAATGTAATTCGTTCCTTAAGAAGAGCCACAGCAAGACGAATTGCATTAAGTTCTCCTTATCAAACAGAAATTGAAGAGTTGCAAAACTCTTTAGAAAAAGAAGAAAAAGGAAGTATGAATTATCAACTTTTAGCAGAACAGATTGACAAGCTAAAAAATAAAATAGCTGCAATACCTTTTATTGATACTTTTGATCTTCGCTATAACAGTCGAATTAAACAAGCTGTACCAACTACTCAAGCTGTCATGTTTTGTATCATGGATGTTTCAGGGTCAATGGATAAAACAAAAAAAGACATTGCTAAACGGTTTTTCATTTTACTGTATTTATTTTTAAAAAGAAATTACGCCAAAGTAAATATTATTTTTATTCGTCATCATACTACCGCAAAAGAAGTGGATGAAAAAGAATTTTTCTATTCTCGTGAAACAGGGGGTACGGTAGTTTCTAGCGCATTAAATTTGATGAGTACCATTATCGAAGAAAAATATGACCCTGCTGCATGGAACATTTATGCAGCACAAGCTTCAGATGGCGACAATTGGAATGCTGATTCTCCTTTTTGTAGTCAGATTATAGAATCAAAGTTAATTTCTTTCATTCAATATTTTGCTTATGTCGAAATTATGCCTCGACTTCACCAATCACTATGGGAAGTATATACAGAAATAAAAAATCATCATAAAAATTTTGCAATGGAAACTATATCTGATTTCAAAGATATTTATCCAGTATTTCGTGAACTATTTAAAAGGCAGAAATCATGAATAATAAAAATAAGTTGATATCTGATGGTGCCGAATGGAATTTTGAATTGCTAGAAAAGTATGATGCAGTTATTGGTTCTATTGCAAAAGAATACGGTTTAGATACATATCCCAATCAAATTGAAATTATTACTTCAGAACAAATGATTGATTATTATTCTGCGGTTGGAATGCCGCTAGGTTATTTTCATTGGTCTTTTGGCAAGCAATTTTTAGAAGTTGAGCAGCGCTATCGTTATGGATATATGGGTTTAGCCTATGAGCTCGTTATCAACTCTAATCCATGTATTTCCTATCTGATGGAAGAAAATACTTCAACCATGCAAGCCATTGTGATTGCTCATGCATGCTATGGGCATAATTCTTTTTTCAAAAATAACTATTTATTTAAATCATGGACAAATCCTAACTCAATTATTGACTATCTGCTTTTTTCAAAAAATTACATTGCAAAATGTGAGGAAAAATATGGATTAGATGCTGTTGAATCAATTTTAGACGCATGTCACGCACTAATGAACTATGGTGTAGATCGCTATCATCATCCGACTAAACTTTCTCTTCATGAAGAACAAATCAGACAAAAAAAACGTGAGGAATATTTACAAACACAAGTAAATGAACTTTGGCAAACTATACCAAAACGGAAAAATCAAAAAGACGATGATAAAATAATTCAACTTCCTGAAGAACCACAAGAAAATATATTGTATTTTATCGAAAAAAACGCACCGAATTTAGAACCATGGCAAAGAGAAGTAGTACGAATAGTCAGAAAGATTTCACAGTACTTCTATCCTCAAAAACAAACTAAAATAATGAATGAAGGATGGGCGTGCTTTTGGCATTATATATTGATAAATGAACTTTATAATCGTGGCTATGTTAATGATAAATTTATGCTGGAATTTTTACAAAACCATACTAATGTCATTAAACAACTAAACTTTAATGAGCCAAATTATAGTGGTATCAATCCATATACTTTAGGTTTTCATATGTTTATGGAAATTAAACGTATCTGTGAAAACCCAACTACTGAAGATAAAGAATGGTTTCCAGAACTTGTTGGGAAAGATTGGTTAGAAAGCGTAAAGTTTGCAATGGAAAATTTTAAAGATGAAAGTTTTATCTCACAATATTTGTCTCCAAAATTAATCCGTGATTTGAAATTATTTTTTTTACTCGATGATGCTGAAAAATCAGATATGGAAATTATTGCTATTCATAATGAACATGGTTATCAAAAAATTCGTGAAACTTTATCTGCACAATATAACTTAAGTTTAATCGAACCGAATATTCAGGTAGTTAATGTGGATCATCGAGGTAACCGTTCTCTTACACTTCGCTATATTCCAAACAATAGACGTCCACTTGCAGCTGATACGAGTGAAGTTCTTAAATATTTACGTTTACTTTGGGGATTTAACGTTAAATTAGAGGAAGAACAAACTGATGGTAGCGCAAAAATGATTTTTGAATGTTAACAACCCTCAAGCTATTGACATTAATTATGCATTAATGTACTATCATGCTATTACATAAATACGATGATGCACTAATGAATATTGAAGATCCTGAACATAAACTTTATCAAGCACTCGCAGCAATAAAATCTGTGGAAGAAGCAGAATTATTTTTAAAAGATCTCTGTACACCTATGGAAATTAGGGCGATGGCTGATCGATGGCGTATTGTACCCTGGATTCTAGAACACATACCTTATCGGCAAATCTACGATGAAACAGGAGTAAGTGTTACTACTGTTGGTCGAGTAGCTAGATCGATTGAATTTGGTTCTGGTGGTTATCAATTAATTTATGAGCGAGTTGGGAAAAATTTTGATGAAAAAAAATCGACTAAGAATAGCCATTCAAAAAAGCGGAAGACTCAATAATGATTGTTTGGACTTATTATCACGTTGTGGCATAAAAATTCATCTTTCAAAGAATAGTCTGTTCTGTCACTGTGAAAATTTACCGATAGACATTCTATTTGTACGCGATGATGATATTCCAAATCTAATCATCGATGAGGTTTGTGATTGTGGTATAGTGGGTGAGAATATTTTATTTGAAAAAACTCTGACAAATAAATACTCTGAACTTGAGGACTCGATAAAAGTCATTAAAAAATTAGGATTTAGTCAATGTCGTTTATCAATTGCAGTTCCTATAGCAACGGACTTCACCGGACCACTTTCATTAAATGGATTGCGTATTGCTACTACCTATCCACAAACACTTTCATACTATTTATCACAACATAAAGTTGTTGCAAAAATTACCACTATTTCTGGTTCTGTAGAAATTGCTCCACGTCTAGGGATGGCTGATGCAATATGCGATCTGGTTGCTACCGGGAGAACTTTAGAAGAAAATAATTTAAAAGAAGTTGATTGCATTCTTCAGAGCCAAGCGGTATTAATTGGCACTAACAATATACTCTCAGCAGTACAAAACTCAAAGGCAGAAATATTTGAACTCATTCTACGCCGCATTAATGGGGTTATTAAAGCGCAAGAAAGCAAATATATTATGTTTCATGCTCCTAGAAGTTCTTTGCCTATCATCAGCACCATTTTACCTGGTTGTGAAACTCCAACCATCATGCCTCTTGAAGGCACAACCGATAAAATTGCAGTACACGTGGTTTCTACTGAAGGTGTCTTTTGGGGAACGTTAGAAAAGTTACAGCAAATTGGTGCTAGTTCTATATTAGTGTTACCAATTGAAAAAATGCTCAATTAGAGGATTAAAAATGAAAGTTTATTTTTGGAATGAAATACCACTTAGTGAGCAACAATACCTATTAACTCGACCTATCAGCGATCACTTGGCAGCTGTCGAAGAAAAAACCCTATCGATTATTAATACAGTTAAAGCAGAAGGTGATGCTGCAATAAAAAAATTTGCGACTGAATTTGATAATATCACTCTAGATAAAATTGAAATATCTGCTAATGAATTAATCGCAGCTAAGTCTTGCATCTCAGAAAAAGCAAAACAAGCCATAATCTTCGCAAAGCAACAAATTGAGATTACTCATCTCTCACAATATCCAAAAACTTATTATACAGAATCGATTAGTGGTGTGATTTGTGAGAAGCAAGCTAGACCCATTGGGCAAGTTGGACTTTATGTTCCAGGTGGTTCAGCGCCACTGGTTTCAACATTATTAATGCTGGCTATACCTGCAAAAATTGCTGGCTGTTCTTTAAGAATTTTATCTACACCCGCTAACATAGCAGGAAAAATTGATCCGCATTTATTATTTGCAGCTTCGTGTTGTGATATTTCAAACATTTATAAAATCGGCGGTGCTCAAGCAATTGCAGCAATGGCTTATGGAACAGCGACTATTCCAAAAGTTGACAAGATTTTTGGACCTGGGAATGTTTGGGTCACATCAGCAAAAATGCAAGTCGCAAATGATCCTCTTGCTGCTAGTATTGATATGCCCGCTGGCCCTTCGGAATTACTAATTATTGCTGATGAAAATGCAAATCC
>JBGSLN010000229.1:0-2182 GCA_041740675.1 Gammaproteobacteria bacterium
TGTAGTACTTGATATTCTTTTAGAAGTATTTGAACTACTATCACCATCGATTTTTAGCATAAATCCATATTCTTCCATCTTCATGGTTAACGTATCGTGTGCTAGTGAATTTACACCTTGAACTAAATTTTTCGAAAAAATTTCAAAATGTTTTTCGGTTATTCCATTAGCCATGAAATATACTTTAAGTTTTTCAACTTTGTCTCTCTTAATACTTTCAATCGCTTTAGCTTTTTCCTCACTTAACTCGATTTTTGGATCATTTTCAACACGTGCTAGTTCGTTTTTACACTCTTCAAATAATTTATTTACCGCAATAGTTAAATTTTTTCCATTAACTAATAGTATGCATGCCTCAACATCACTCATTCCTCTAATAAAGAAGTCATATATATTAGATACCTTAAAATTTTCCAAGTCTTGGTCAGAAAAATCACCGATAAGATCAATAAAAACTTTACTGTTTTTTAACTTAAGTATACTTTCTTGCTGCGCCGCTGTTGTAGATTGTTGATGAGGTGGTGAACTTTGTTTATTTTGAACATTATTATTATTTTCATCAAACGATTCTCCAAGAGACTTTTCACGAATGTTAAAACTTTGCATACTATCCCCAATAGAATCTTTTTTAAGATACTCTCATTAGACAAGAATTTTTTTGAACTAACAAATTAGTACTTCTAATAATGATATTAGATTTTTTAAATAATCATTTTATTTAGGACGCTGCAACCGATGATGGATTCTTGTTTTCGTCATTCAGATTCTCGTGAGTGAAATTTATTTCCCAATATGCACTTATACCATTGGATTGCCAGTTCAGAATGATTTCGCGTCCCATAATTCCGGTGTTTCTGCCAATGGATAGAGCTTTAGTAGTCAATTTCTAAAATGTTTCGGTTACCTTTTAATGAGTCAATTCGCATCTATAGATTAAGCTTTATTTAGACAAGATTTTTCTGTATACTACTTAAATCTAAATTTCGCAATGTAGGTTTCTACTGCATAATTTAGGCTAAGTGAAGCAATAGCTTTAAATCAATCATTGTTGTTCTAAAAAATTTGAGTGTGTTGTTGTATGATGTTTTCAAATTTACCTACGCGTCCTAAGTTAATAATTTTTCAATTCTTAATTAATGAATTAAATGACGACCAAGCAAAAATGCTGGCTACAGTGAATGCCGAATTCGCAAATTTCACGTCTATAAGCCGTACTAAATCATGGACTCAATCAGAAAAAAACGCAAAAAAATGGATAAATTTACTCCCGGCTCAAAATAAACTTGAGTTTCAAGTATTTCCAAAGCCAATACCAGTATTGCGGGTTGATACGCAAGCGACAGAAATTATAGCTAAAAACGGTTTTAGACGCCGTGGCGTGCAACCACAGTTTTTGCCTGATCCTTTTTATACATTAATGGAGTATCAGGAAACGATAGCAGTAAATGTATTAAGCGGTCGTAGGCTAGCACCCGTCGATGCACAAGCTCCTTGGAGCACTATGGTTTGCAATTGGAATTTTAGTAATAAAGATCAAAGAGAAAAACAATTTAAAGATGCCACAAACTGGGAACCTAATCTTGAGGAAGCTCAGATTGATGAAGCAGTTACAACATGGGTCTACTTTGCTGTTATTTATGAAGGAATTGTTAACTCAAATAGTTTTGATGAACGAACTGTATTTGGTATCCCCACTTCTGACATTATTGGCGCAATTGATTCTTTTAGTAGCCGCCAAAAACCTAAGTTTTGGTTAAATAATCAATGCACGCTTGCACAACATGAGCCTGAATTATATAACGAAATTTTAGATTTTATTTATAAGAAGGTAGGTCAAACAAAACCGCAAGAGCCTTTAATAAAAAAGTCAAAGCCAAATTCAACCAATGATTTTAGTACTATAGAACCCAATCGTTATCGTTTTTTATCACATTCTGACAAATCAACAGATGATAATCCTATAAACGATAAGCTCACTATTCCATATCCAGGTGCTACTAAAACCCCATGACTTTGTCAGCTAAATTTCCGATCACCTCAAAGCGAGTTTTGCATTTCCGTAAGCAATGAAAAAAATGCAGTGTAGCCCGTGAATTTTTTCATTTTTTATCATTGTCGCTCTTCAATTTTACACAGAATCGGTTTATATTGTGCAAATAATATTGTCTGAGATTGTCAAACA
>JBGSLN010000230.1:0-20100 GCA_041740675.1 Gammaproteobacteria bacterium
AAAATTAACCAAACTAATATTCTGAAATACCGCAGTAACAAATGCACCAAAAAACCCCACATTTAATAGCCAAACTGAGACGTAGGATAAAATAATACCTCCAATAAAACCAATAATCATCATACTAGGTCGTAAGAATACATTGACTAGCAATAAAACTGCCGGATCAGCTTTACCTAATACTTCAGCTCCTTCGGGGTGAGTAATACCCAGCGCAACCAACGGCGCTGCAACCATCGCTTCCAATGTTGCAATTAGCCATCCTATTGCACCAAATAAAAATAAAATATAAGGGATCATTGGCACATAGTAAGCCATAATAACCCCTTCCACAAAAATCATACCACAAATGCCCCAAATAAAAGGTACGACCCATTCAACAACAGCTTCCATTGTGGTTCCTTCATCAACACAAGGAATAGCGGCTAATACACCTGTTGCAACTGCGATCGTTATTGCCCCCATAATCCAAACTTCGACGACAATACCAATCAACCCCACTCCCATCAAGGCAATCAACACTACTGGATTGGCATTGGTTGATTGTGCTGTGACTAAACCAATAAAAGCTTGAAACACATCTATTAATGGAGAAAGTAAAGGATCCGCAATTTTAGCAATAGTGCCACCAATACCAGAAACACCAGATATCAGACCTCCTAAGACATTAACGGTGCCACCACCTACCGCACTTGTAGCACCAGCAGTGTCACCATATTCATTATCTGTTGTTGGCGCACCCTTAATAAATGAATTAAGGCTACTAGTATCATCTAATTGAGTTAGTAAGTTGCTCTTTGAACTATTAACAGAGGACCATAATACGCTCGGAACATTATTACTTATAATTGTTGAACTAATAGCATTTTGTAGAGCACCACTAGTCACTCCATTAGGTACAGTGAAAATTGCTGTGCCCGCACCACTATCATTGCTAGCCATTAATTGATAATAAGCGCCCGCATCAATCCAACCAAAGTAATTAGCTGATTTAGCCCACAGCATTGTGATTCCTTCTTGCACAACATTTATCATTAACCGCTGTGCAGGATAAACAATACCTTCATAGTCTTCCGCGGCATCTAGAAACATTCGATTATTCAAATACTGCGTTAAATCAGTTTGTGGAGTTACTCCACTTGGAGGATCTATAGTATAGTTTATTACTGATTGAGAAGGTCCAGACATATCTAATAAAATTTGCTGTACACCCGTTTGCATAGCCATTTCATACGCATTAGTTAATTGTTGATTACCTAACGCATTATACGTACTCGTACCTGACATCTGAGTCCAGTTTATTGTGCCGCAAGCACCATTTAATTTAGACCAATCCCATGAGCCGATTGGGATAGGGGTTGGAAGCGGTGCAAAATTAGGCAAAGGAACATTACATTGATTATTTCCACAACAGTTGCCACACGTTTGCGTGCCATTGGTGGGGGAGGTTGTACAACATATACCATTCGCAGGAACTAATGGATTTATCGATGATAAAAAATTAGGAACAGCAGGTGGATTTTCATTAGCTTGCGAAGCTTTCTGGTAAGCATTATTAAATTGATCTTGTAATGATGCTAAACAAACGGTTTGACGAAAAAAGTTTTGTGCGCTGCCGCTAATATTTGAATTAGGTACTAATGATTGCTGTACAATCACACCACCCGCAACTAAATAATTTGTTACTTGGTTCCATACAGTATCGGCCAATCCAACTCCTTGAACGATGACCCACATCATAAAAATTTGAATTGCGCAGTAACCCGTTGCCTTAGGAATTAATAAAGCAATACCTAATACCGTGCGCAATGGAATCCAAATGGAATTCCATTTTTTACCTAAAAACTCTCCTTCATGTGCTGTATTCATTAAAGAAATCAGTGAAGTATAAATAACAATAATCGTGCCCAATATCAAAGCGCCGGCATTAAAAATCATGAACATTTGGCCCATAATTTGGGAACCACTGCCATGCAGTACACCGTCAACCACGCCAAACATATCACCCAAGTAACTGATGGATAAATCAGTTCCTTGAGAAATAGCTGTGGGATTAAAAAGATCAAAAACTGTATAGTTATTCGCATCTGCTAATGCAAAAACAGGTAAACACAAACCAAGAATAATTAAAAATATACGTCTCATGATTTTATACCTAAAATTCCACTTAAAAAATATTCTTTAAAACTGCAGCCTAATTTTCGCTTTTTAATTTGAAATACCCAATAATGAAATCGCAAAAACTGCACGAAAGCGATTAGAAATACAGTTGAACTAAGTACGATTGCTCGCCAAGAAACCGTGCCTGTAGAATCAAATATAAGATAGAATAAATAACCGATTAACAAGAGTGAAACAATGAAAAAAATAGTTGCGAGTCGTCTAAATTCAATATAACGATCCTTTAAATCATTCTCCGTTAATTTTAAACGTACCAAAGACTCTTCAAAATTTTCTTCAATCGTCGCCTTCTGTGGCTTTAATATTCGCTTGATGAGTAGAGAAATAAAACTTGCATCTGCTGTAATTCGTTTGGCATCCATCCATTTAGGAACATTTACTAGGGGTTTCACCATTTTCCCCAAGCCCCGAAAAAACCCCATAAATGGAACCCCTCAAAAATTATTTGAAAGTTTGATTATAGCACAGTTATAAAAAAATGCCTGAGCTCCGCAACTTTTATGTTTTATTAGCGATTTTGAAATTAGCTGCTATAATTGTTTCAAGCAGATTTTATTTAATTATATAGATTCTTATGCCCGATTTAAGCCCTAAAGGTACTCATGCATTTTGGCATCAATATCAAGATAAAATGATTTATCGTGTTGTTTCATTTCTTGAAGGAGTAGAAGATTGGATCCTTGATGGCGATCCAACGCTCGAAGCTGAAATGATTAATCTTGGACAAGAATTAGATGGCATCAGTAAATTGGATATGACGAAATTAGGCCATGAGCCTTCTTACATTGACATTTGTAATGCTATAAGTTCTGCAAGGGCGTTGCGAATGTTACAAGCCATAGATACAGTCCATCCCGGTTCAGCTTCTAAGTTATTGATTTATGCTGAAGAAAACAGCAAAAGCCCTGATGATTCGCCTGGACTATTTTTACGTCGAAATATTGTGTTTGAACGGTTACGTTTATTAGGACGTGTTTTTTCAAAAGACAGGATGCAGATTGTTTTAAAAGCATTAGAAGGTGAAGAGCATGTTTAAAGTTAGTAATTTCATCTTAATCTTACTTAGTTTATTTTTTGTGTCTATATCGTTTGCTGATGAACCATCAGCCCAAGATCTTTGGCAGCAAGCAACAGCGGATACCCGTGCCAGTGCCGCTGCAATTCAGAGTCAAGCAATAGCTAATCAAGCAAATCAACAAACCTATCAAAATCAGCAACAGCAGCAAATTATGCAATCATTGACTACTATTCAATTACAACAAAAAGCGATGATGCATAATAGCCAGCACTTCCCTACCGGCTCTAACACATTTCAAGCGCAACCTAGTAAAGTCACGGGTGGAAATAATCCTTGGTCTAAACCCAATCCTTGGCAAAATACCGTGCAGAATCCTTATGCCGGCCAACAATATTCTCCAAGCCCAAGTAGTAGCAGCCCAACGTCTACTTCGACAAATTCATCAAATACTATTTATGTAAGCCCAAATAACTCAGGACAACAACAAACACAACAACTCCAAAAACAAAATTCCAATCCCATTAACATTTATAAATAAATTTACAACGGAGACAAAGTCGTGAAAAACTTTTCTTTGAAAAAGATTATCGCTGTATTAATCATTCCTGCCATAGCGCTGTTTATTAACAGCAGTTACGCAGATCAAGCTAATGCTACTCCTCCCATTGGTGGAGGGGGAGCGGATAATCTTATAGGTGGTTATGGTGCAAATTTCTTAACTCCTCCTCAGAATGCACCTAATTCTAATTTCTATTTATTCACTCAAAGTCCTTCTTGGACAGATACCATTACAACTAATTTATTTTTTAATAATTATTTGCAGAGTGCAAGTTCCACACAACTAAGTCCCGCAACACTAACTACTTCTGCTTTGAATTCATTGCTGACTGCAACAACTGCTAATGCTTCAGACGCTTTAACGGCCGCAATGACGCAATTTTTTCCTTTATCAGATCCAACTGCATTATACAATTTTGCTAATGGACAAGCTAATGGCACTAGTAACAACAACCCTGCGAGTAACAACCCATTCGCTAATAAAGGTAATGCGTCTGCACCAACAAGTAGCGTCAATTCGCTCAATCTTGATGCGCTGATTACCCCAGTGCAATATGACACCACTACCTATAACACTGATGTCAACGCAGCAAATTTTATTAAATATATTTCAAATCAATATAACCCAACTGCTTTAATCGATTTTACTAAAATCATATCAACGAACAATTTGACTCAAGCGTTGGGAACGCAAGCCGCCCAACAATATCTATACATTTTACGAAAAATGCTTGCCGGTTATTCTGTGGGTATGAGTGATATGTATTATCTCTATAATCAAAGAGTGCCCCAAGACACAACTGCTTTATTAGGTAATCAATTTAATTCCATTACTCAATCGACTTTACCACAAGCATTACAAAAACAAGCCAGTCCCTTGGCAATCCAAGAATGGATGGCAACGCATCGTTTAACTAGCTATGACCCCAATACTAAAACGCCTCCTTGGGTAACCTCAATGGAAAATGCCACACCTGCTACTTTACAACGGGAAACTGTTTATTTACTCGCTGAAATTCGCTATGAAATGTTTCAACAACGCATGTTACAAGAACGGATTTTAGCTACTTTAGCAGCCCAAGAATTACAAAATTTAGGTTCACAACAAATTCAACTTCAACAAGCAGAAACTGCTGTTTGTAGTAACTCGTTATTTAGCAACAATAATGCTTGCCCTCCAGCGCCAACTTCATCATCTTCTGGTTCTGTTGCAAGCAGTCCTACTCCAACCAGCTCTTCTTCAAGCAGTTCTTCTCAATAAGGAAACTCATTAGCTTTTAAAAAAAACACCTCGTGATAACTCACGAGGTGTTTTATTTTCCGTGTAATTTGCGCTAAAGTAACTTATCTTAAATCAGGGTTTATTGACATTTCACTAGTTATTCTTCAACCAATCTAGATAAAGTTTTACACCTTCTTCTACTGTTTTGAATTTTTCTGTATAACCCACTGCACGTAATGCTGAAATATTTGCTTCAGTAAAACTTTGGTATCGACCTTTCAGATGCTCTGGAAAAGATATATATTCTATTCTACCTTTATTATGCCACTGTATTATGGCATTACTTACGTCATTAAAGGTTTGGCTGCGACCCGTTCCAACATTAAATATTCCTTTAATATTAGCATTGTCCATAAACCACAAATTAACTTGGGCTACATCTCCTACATAAATAAAATCTCGTCGTTGCTCACCATTACCGTAACCTTCATAACCTTCAAATAATTTTACTAAACCTTCATTTTTTATTTGATTGTGATTATGCAATGCTACGCTCGCCATTGCTCCTTTATGAAATTCATTTGGACCATACACATTAAAATAGCGAGTCCCTACAACTTGACTAGTCAGTGTTGGCATTAATTTTCTGACATATTGATCAAATAAAAATTTTGAATAGCCATAAACATTCAATGGTTTTTCAAATTGTAATTCTTCTTTAAATTCGGAACCGTTACCATAAACAGCGGCGCTAGAAGCATAAATAAATGAAATTTCGTACTGTAAGCAATAATGTAATAATACTTTGGAATACTCATAATTGTTTTCCAACATATACTGGCCATTCCATTCAGTAGTATCAGAACATGCTCCTTGATGAAAAATTGCTTTAATTTTATTATTGCCAAGTTTGAAATTACTCTTTACTCGATTTAAAAAATCGTTTTTATCAAGATAATCTGCAATTTTACAGTCCACTAAATTTTTAAATTTAATACCATCCCTTAAATCATCTACTACCAAAATATTTTCTTCACCTTTATCATTTAAAGCCTTAACAATATTACTACCAATGAATCCAGCACCACCTGTTACGATAATCATGCGTTTGCCTTCTCATTTATCTTATTAATAATATTTGTGGTTGAACAACCGTCTTCATATTGCAGTACCTTGACTACACCACCATTAGCAATAACAGTATCGCCACCGACAATAGCCTCAGGTTTCCAATCACCCCCTTTTACTAATACATCCGGCAGTATTTCACCAATCAAGCGCGCTGGTGTGTCTTCGCTGAATGAAACAACCCAATCGACGGAAGCCAAACCAGCCAGCACCGACATTCTTCTTTCTAACGGATTAATTGGTCGAGTTTGTCCCTTTAACTGCCGTACTGATGCATCATCATTAACTGCAACAATCAATCGATGTCCTAAAGTTTTCGCTCTCTCAAGATAAGCCACATGACCTGCATGCAAAATATCAAAACATCCATTAGTAAATACGATGGCCTCACCATGTGCTTTTGCATCTTCAACTGCAATTAATAACTGTTCTTCACTCATTACACCTTTGCTTGTATCACTATCTTTTAATACTGAACGTCGCAACTCAGGTACACTAACAGTAGCTGCACCCAGTTTACCAACCACTATACTCGCAGCTCGATTTGCTAATGCAACTGCCATGGTTAAATCAGCTCCTGCTGCTAATGCTGCTCCAATAACTGCAATCACAGTATCACCTGCTCCAGTAACATCAAACACTTCACGTGACTTTGCTGGCAGATGCAATTCAGGTTGCCCTTCTCTCAATAAAGTCATCCCTTGTGCACCGCGAGTAATTAATAATGCCTCAAAATCATTCTCCTTAATTAAACGCAACCCTTTTTGAATAATCTCTGTTTCATTATTACAACTACCAACGACCGTCTCAAATTCTTTATAATTAGGAGTTAATAAAGTGGCGCCACGATAGATGGAAAAATCACGACCTTTAGGATCGACTAATATTGGAAGTTTTGCCTTTCGGGCTGCTTGGATTAGAGTTTGTTGATTCCCCATCGATCCTTTTCCATAATCAGACATGATAATGAGTTTGATTTTTGGAAAACAGTCTAGACAATTTTCTAATAAAGGGCTCTTTTCAGAGTGTTGATAAAAAATTTCTTCAAAATCCATGCGAATCAATTGTTGATTTTGGCTTAATACGCGTAATTTTGCGATTGTAGGTTTGTTCTGTTCCCTTTTAAAAAAACAGCTCACTCCAACTGATTCTAACTTATTTTGCAACATATCCGCTATAATGTCCTCTCCTACCATCCCGACTAGGCTTGCTTTTGCTCCTAAAGCAGCAATATTGAGTGCCACATTGCCAGCACCCCCAGGACGCTCATCTTGTCGAGATACATGTACGACTGGAACAGGCGCTTCAGGTGAAATACGATCGGTAGTGCCATACCAATATCTATCAAGCATCACATCGCCGACTACTAATACACATGCATTTTCAAATGGAGGTAAAATAAATTTCATAGTTATATTGTTTTCTAATTACAAAATGTGTCGAAATCATAACATATTAATGTTTATCTGTCAGGACTGACACTGCCATGGTTTGCAAAAAGCAAAATACCACTGGAAATCCCTAATCCTGCCGAGTAATATTAGTCACTCGTCAAAGATAATTAAATTAGGATTATGGATATCTTAGTGATTCAAAAATTTGTATTGTGGGCAATCCCAGTGTTATTTGCAATAACACTGCATGAAGTAGCCCATGGCTGGATTGCCTTAAAATTAGGTGATAAAACAGCTTTGATGTTAGGTCGACTTACCATAAATCCATTAAAACATATTGATCCTCTAGGTACAGTACTCATTCCAACTGTATTGTTTTTTCTTGGTGGCTTTATCTTTGGTTGGGCAAAGCCCGTACCAGTCACTCGAGCAAATTTACGTAACCCTAAACGTGACATGGCTTTCGTTGCCATTGCCGGCCCAATTGCAAATTTATTGATGGCGATCTTCTGGGCTGTTGTCGCTAAAATTGGAATACTTATAAGTGATGGTGATCCCACAGCAGGATTAGATTGGGTATTAATTTACATGGGACAGGCTGGTATGATCATTAACCTGGTGTTGATGCTATTGAATTTGATCCCTATTCCGCCTTTAGATGGTAGTCGTATTGTTAGCAGTTTCATTCCTAATAAGTGGGACTATTTTTATTCTCGTTATGAACTGTTTGGATTAATTTTATTAGTGATTCTTTTGGCTACAGGCGTACTTGGTCAAATTTTATGGCCTATTATGGCTTTTTGCTTGCACATCATTTCTCGTTTATTAAATTTGCCATTTAATTTTTAGAGGGTTATATTCGATGAAAATTATTGAAACTAAAATTCCTGACCTACTCATCATTCAACCTCGAGTTTTTGGTGATGCTCGTGGCTTTTTCTTAGAAACGTACAATGAATTACGGTATCAACAAAATGGTGTTAAAGCCACCTTTGTCCAAGATAATCATTCTCATTCACAAAAAGGAGTGTTGCGCGGATTACATTGTCAGCGACAATATCCACAAGGAAAGTTAGTTGCTGTTACTCGTGGAAAAGTCTTTGATGTAGCCATTGATATACGTCATGGTTCACCTACGTTTGGTCAATCTGTCAGCGTAATATTAGATGACGAAAGCCACCAACAGTTTTATATTCCACCTGGTTTTGCCCATGGTTTTTGTGTGCTTTCTGAAGTTGCAGACTTCACTTATAAGTGCACTGACTATTATCATCCTGAGGATGAAATTGGTATTCGTTTTGATGATCCCGAGTTAGCGATAGCATGGCCAATTGAACATCCTAGCCTATCGGATAAAGATGCAAAATATCCTTTCTTAAAAGATATTCCGAAAGAGATGTTGCCGAAGTATTAAATATCCATAAACGTTTCTGAAAAAATACTCATCGTGTAATCTCCGCCAAACAGCGCTCATCCATTGAATACAAATCTGTATTTGCTGCATAGTTTAATGCGTTTTTTGCATATTGATCTAATTTATTTTGCGTAAGCATTGCCAGCAATGCCTTGCTCAATTGCACTTCTGAAAATGGAGTTGAAATAATTGTTCCAGCATCAGCTTTTTCAACATGAAACGCATAACCACAATTGTCAGTAACGATGACTGGCAACCCGTAAGTCAATGCTTCAATGATTACCATGCCCGCAGTTTCAAAATAGGCTGGATGCAATAAGAAATCAGCAGCTAACATATAGTCAGTAATATTATCTTTTGCACCCAAAAAATTGATGTTATTTGTAAGCTGTAATTGCTTAATCAACGTTCTATAAACAGTCATATCCCCTTTGCCAATAATATGTAACTGTGTTTTTTGTTTTAACTCTTCTGGTAGAGCACCGATTGCACGGATTGAACGATCAATTCCTTTACGTTTAAAATCAGAACCTACTTGTAAAATATTAAACTCTCGTTTAAATTGCAATTGTTGTTTGCAAGCCCTCTTAATATCTAGAATAGTAGTAGACTTGTAATCCTGTTTTTTAATGCCTGGTGGAATTAAAATGAATCGTTCATTTGGAGTTTGATAATAATCTTGATAAGTTTTCTTCACTTGGTCAGTCAATACAAAAATTTTTGTTTTAGCAGTCTTTCCAAACACTTGTTGTTC
Organism: Gammaproteobacteria bacterium; assembly: GCA_041740675.1. Lineage (GTDB taxonomy): Bacteria > Pseudomonadota > Gammaproteobacteria > JBGSLN01 > JBGSLN01 > JBGSLN01. The sequence goes on from JBGSLN010000230.1 coordinate 9,670, forward strand.
TAACTTACAAAAGCCACGATAACGGGCTGTCAACTGAAACCAAAAACTATGTTTCTCTCTGGATGTTTTTGCAAAACATAAATCCCCCGCAAAGTAAAAATCAAGAACCTGCATTCGATCAAAGCCAATGACCTTATCAAACCCTAACAATAATGGTTGTACTGTGTTAGAAAAATTCAAGGCACGCTGATGATTTGAAAAACCCTTTCTAGGTAACAAATGTAACTTGACCAGCTTCGGCTGTTCACCTTGCCATTGCATGGTGAATATATGCGCTTCATGACCTTGCTCGGCACAATAGTTTGCTAAGCGAAGACAATCTCTTTGCAAGCCTCCATACGGATAATATCTAAAAATTAAGAATGCGAGTTTCATATTTGTCATTTATTAGTTAGAATTTCACACAAAGCCCCTACTCGCTGGCACAGCGAGCGGTAGTACTTTATTACATTTCGATTAATTCGGCATTTATTATATGAAATATTATCAACTTTTAAAGAAAATAGCTTTACCGAATGATGACATTCGCCCATTGGGGTTTATTTTAAGTATTTTATTGTCTTTAATATGGTATAGCAAAGGACAGCCAATCAATATCGATGGCATGACTTATCTACAACTTGCTGAAAGTTATGTTAATTCTGGAATGGGCGCTTTATTTCATAATTTTAACTGGCCGTTTTATCCTCTCATTATCGGTATTTGTAGTAAATTCTTAGGCTTAAGTGTATTTGCTGCTGCAAATCTTTTAAATACGCTTTTTTTTGGTTTAATTGTCGTCGCTTTTATTACAATCTCTAAGACCTTACAGTTATCTTTAACTAGCCAAATTATCGCTTGTGCTGTTATTTTGTTTTTTCCAACTTTGGCGAATGAACGAGCGCAACTCTATCGTGATTATGGTTTCTATTGCTTCATGCTGTTGGGATTTAATGCTATCTTACGTTTTGAAATGCAAGAAACCTACCAATGGTTTATCGCCTGGATTGTTTTTACACTATTAGCTGGATTATTCCGTATTGAAGGAATCGTTTTTTTATTTACCGTTCCTGTTTTTACTCTATTGTGGCAATCGAGTCAAAAAAAATGGCTGCTAATTAAAACCTTAGGAACTTATGTTGTTATCATTGCAGCGTTATCGGTTTTTTACTTCTCTGTTATTGCTGTTCATTATCGAAATTTGCAAGTTCATAGTTTAATTTCTACAGATTTTGTGCGGGTATTCCAACATATTGCTAGCGATTACGCCACTAATAAACAGATACTGAACGACCATTTGTTATCTATTTTTGCTTATAATAATGCTGGAATTATTCTAATAAGCGGTATCATTGGTATTATTATTATATCCATTATCAAAGGTATGCTGCCCGTTAATTTATTTTTATCAATTTATGGTTGGGGTAGTAAAAGTTTAGTGTTGAATAAAAATCAAAAGTTGATTTTTATTTGCTATATTTTTACTTATTTATTAATTTTGGCAGGGTTTACTTCTCAGCATTTTTTCCTGACTGAACGTTATGTGATGTTACTCTGTATCTTATTATTTTTACCTATCGCACCTGCAATTGAAAATTTTTATAGGCAGTATTCAACTCAACTGACTCCTAAACATTGGGCTGGTTATTTTTCGACTTTCATTCTCATAAGTGCCATAATTTCTATCACTTCTTCTATAACGTTACTAGGTGTTGACAAGCGATATTATCAACAAAGTGCTGAATGGGTTAATCATAATACAGCTAAGAATGCATCTGTTTTTATGAGTGACCCTCGATTAACATTTTATGTTAAACGTGCGGGCACAAAGTTTCCGGATGATTTTCCATTTGGGGTATCTTATTCACTGAGTCAACAAATAAACTTAATTAATCAAAATCATTATCAGTATGCAATGATTGTTACACAAAAATCGCAAATTAATTTGACTAAAGCTGTCGCAGCCCAATCAAATTTAGCATTAGTAAAATCATTTATAAATAATCGTGGCGATCAGATTTTGATTTTCAAGAGAGACTAAAACAAGCTCTAAATAACGTAGAGCCTGTTTACATTTGGCTAGGCTTTTATTTCATCCACCTAATCTTTTGCTTATGTCTGCCACTTCTTTCTTTGTTTCAAGTTCGCTATTTTTCACAAAAATACTTCTTATTAAATGAAAAACAAATTTAAACACACATCGGTCTATATTGTGGAGTCCAAATAGTTTCTTCAATTGCTTTCAATAATTCAGCTTCTGAAGTTTTCTTGGCTAAACCTTCTTTCTGTGCTTGTTTGGCTACAGCAATAGCAATATTTTTGCTGATTTCACGAATGTCTGCCAAATCAGGTAATAGCGCTCCTCCTTCTTGATGCAATGCTGGCGCATGCTCACTCAATGACAGCGTAGCCGCCATAAACATGCCATCGGTGATTCGTTTAGCAGCGACTGCTAACACACCTAAACCTAATCCAGGAAAAATATAGCAGTTATTACTTTGAGCGATGCTGTAAGTTTTCCCATTTAATTCAACATCATCAAATGGACTGCCGGTTGCAACTAATGCTTTACCATGGGTCCAATTTAAAATATCTGCGGGGATCCCCTCACATCGAGAGGTCGGATTTGACATTGGGAAAATAATAGGACGGTTAACATGTTTCGCCATTTCCTGTACTATTTCTTTTGTAAACTGATTGGGGACTCCGCTTACACCTAAAAGAATAGTTGGTTTTGCATTGCGAATCACATCCTTTAATCCAATAAAGTCTTTTTGGTCACATTTCCAATCCGCTATATTTTTTTTATCTTGCACTAATCCTTTTTGAAAATCTAACACGGTCATGCCAGAGTGCAATAAACCCACGCGATCGACTAAATAAAAACGTGAACGCGCATCTTGTTCTGATAAACCATAGATCATTAATGCTCGAACTAATTGCTCGCTGATACCACACCCAGCGGAACCTGCACCAAATACAGCAATTCGTTGATCTTTCATTTCACTGCCCGCTGATTTCACTGCAGAAATAAGTGCACTCACTGCTATAGCAGCCGTGCCTTGAATATCGTCATTGAAGGTGCACAATTGATCTCGGTATTTTTGCAATAGCGGATTTGCATGCTGTTGTGCAAAATCTTCAAATTGTAATAAAACATCAGGCCATTTTTTCTTAACTGCTTGCACAAAAGCGTCAACAAACGTGTAATATTCATCACCCGTAATTCGCTCATGGCGCCAACCAATATAACCTGGATCACTGCGTCGTTCAGGATTATTAGTTCCTACATCTAAAATCACAGGCAAAGTATTGGCCGGATTAATTCCACCACAAGCGGTGTAAAGCGATAATTTACCAATTGGTATTCCCATTCCGCCTGCACCTTGATCACCCAAGCCTAAAATCCGTTCACCGTCCGTCACTACGATTACTTTGACATCTTCAATCGGTGCATTATCTAAAATCGCAGATATTTTATCTTTTTGAGAATATGAAATAAATAATCCTCGTGGTTGCCGGTATATGTTACTAAATTCCTGACAAGCTTCACCTACTGTTGGAGTATAAATTAATGGCATGATTTCTGTGAGGTGATCAATGACTAATTTATAAAATAATGTTTCATTACGATCTTGCAGGCTTCGTAAATAAATATGTTTTTCAATATCATCATGTTTCCGTTGCAATGCTTGATAACAACGTTTTACCTGAGCATCAATGGTTTCGATATGAGGAGGTAATAACCCATCCAAATGCAAGTTTTCTCGTTCTTCTGAAGTAAAAGCGGTGTCTTTATTTAAAAGCGAACTTTTTAATAGTCGTGAACCAATAACGGGTGATTTAATAAAAGGAACACCTGTATGATGTGATTGTTTTTTTTCTACCATTGCTTTCTCTCTTTTCTTTTTCAATACTCTGATAAAATTTACTGTGGTTAAAAATTTTTATATCCCTAACTCATCCCATAATGCATCAATTCTAGCTTGTACATTTTTATCTTTTTGAATAGGGCGCCCCCATTCTCTGTGTGTCTCTCCTGGAAATTTGTTGGTTGCATCCATGCCCATTTTTGAACCTAGACCTGCAACCGGCGAAGCGAAATCTAAATAATCAATCGGTGTGTTTTCCATGAGTACTGTATCACGAGCAGGATCCATTCGGGTAGTCACTGCCCAAATCACATCTTGCCAATTGCGGATATTCACATCTTCATCCGTGACAATTACAAATTTTGTATACATAAATTGTCTTAAAAAAGACCATATGCCCATCATAACGCGTTTAGCATGGCCCGCATATTGCTTGCGAATACTGACAATGGCTAACCGATATGAACATCCTTCTGGAGGTAAATAAAAATCAATAATTTCAGGAAATTGTTTTTGTAGCAAGGGAATAAATACTTCATTTAATGCCAAACCTAAAATTGCAGGTTCGTCGGGTGGACGTCCAGTGTAAGTGGAGTGATAAATAGGATTGTCACGCATGGTGATGCGCTCGATAGTAAACACTGGAAAATTTTCTTGTTCATTGTAATAACCCGTATGATCACCGTAAGGACCTTCTAAAGCAATTTCACCCGGATAAATATAGCCTTCTAAAATGATTTCTGCCGTCGCAGGAACTTTTAATTCATGGGTTTTGCATTGAACTAATTCGGTTTTCCCTCCACGCAATAATCCCGCAAAAGCGTATTCTGATAACGTGTCGGGTATTGGTGTTACCGCTGCCAACATAGTCGCAGGATCACAACCTAAGGCTACAGCAACTGGAAAAGGTTTATTAGGATATTGTTGACGCCAGGCTTGATAATCTAATGCGCCGCCACGATGTGCTAACCAACGCATAATCACTTTATTTTTTGCAATGACTTGTTGCCGATAAATACCTAAATTAGTACGTTTTTGCAACGGCCCTTCGGTAATCACCAAACCCCAAGTGATGAGTGGTGCGATATCATCCGGCCAACAATATTGAATCGGAATACGACTTAGATCAACATCATCTTTTTCAATGACAAGTTGTTGACATAATCCTTTTTTGACTTCTCTCGGTGACATATTGAAGATTTGCTTATAAATCGACAATTTATCCCAAGCATCTTTTAAACCTTTGGGTGGTTCTGGTTCTTTTAAAAAAGCTAATAGCTCGCCAAGCTCACGTAAGCTTTGCAATGATTCTTGTCCCATGCCTAAGGCAACACGCTCAGGAGTTCCAAATAAATTGGCAAGTACTGGGATGTTTGAATCCTTTGGGGATTCAAATAATAATGCAGGGCCTTGCTGCTGCAAGACCCGATCACAAATTTCAGTGATTTCTAAGTAAGGATCAACAGGATATTGAATCCGCTTTAGCTGATTTTTTTGCTCTAATAGTTTAATAAAATCGCGTAAATCAGCGTATTTCATTAGCCCTTCATTGCTTCAAAAAATTCTTTATTAGTTTTGGTATTAGGTAAACGATCTAATAAAAATTCCATCGCTTGAATTTCATCCATAGGATGCAACAACTTACGTAATATCCAAACGCGATTAAGCTCAGCAGGCGAAACTAACAATTCTTCACGACGTGTGCCAGAGCGATTAATATCAATGGCTGGGAAGATACGTTTTTCAGAAACAGGTCTGCTTAAACGCAATTCCATATTCCCAGTGCCTTTGAATTCTTCAAAAATTACTTCATCCATTTTTGAACCGGTGTCAACTAATGCAGTTGCGATAATGGTCAAGCTGCCACCTTCTTCAACGTTACGAGCAGCACCAAAAAATCGTTTTGGACGTTGCAATGCATTAGCATCAACACCCCCAGTCAAAACTTTACCCGAGGTTGGTACTACAGTGTTATATGCACGCGCTAAACGAGTAATAGAATCTAATAAAATAACAACGTCGCGTTTGTGTTCTACTAAGCGTTTGGCTTTTTCAATTACCATTTCTGCTACTTGAACATGGCGCTGTGGTGGTTCATCAAACGTACTTGCAACCACTTCGCCCCGTACTAATCGCTGCATTTCCGTCACTTCTTCAGGACGCTCATCAATTAACAAGACAATCAATATGCATTCCGGATTATTTTGTGCAATTGAATGCGCGATATTTTGCAACATGATGGTTTTACCGGCTTTAGGCGGAGATACAATTAAACCACGTTGACCTTTGCCAAATGGAGCGACCAAATCGATCACTCGAGCCGTGATATCTTCGGTACTACCATTACCACATTCCATCGTAAAACGCTGATTCGCAAATAATGGAGTAAGATTTTCAAATAAAATTTTATTTCGGGATTGTTCAGGTGGATCATAATTAATATCACTAATTTCCAGCAAGGCAAAATAACGTTCTTGTTCTTTAGGCGGACGAATTTTGCCATTAATAGTGTCGCCAGTACGCAGATTGAAACGGCGTATTTGACTGGGAGAAACATAAATATCATCCGGTCCCGCTAAATAGGAACCTTCTGCTGAGCGTAAAAATCCAAAGCCATCTTGTAAAATTTCCAATACACCACCACCAAAAATATCTTCACCACTCTTTGAGTGAGCTTTTAAAATTGAAAAAATTAAGTCCTGTTTACGCGCTCGAGAAATATTTTCTACATTGGATTGCTGCGCTAAATCCATTAATTCATTCATGCTTAGTTTTTTTAACTCAGATAGATTCATAATATACCTATGTGTTGGTTTGAGATGTAAATTTAGTTACGTTTAGAAATGATAGTTGATTTATATACCAAGGATTTTGATTATCAAGATTTTGAGAAACTACTATACTATTTGTATATCTAGCTCCACTAGAATGACTAATAATTTAACATGGATTCGAAAAACAGTCTAGCTCAAATTGAAAAAAAATTTAACTAGCCGCCAATTGAATCAGCTCTTTCTTTTTTTCTTCAGTTTCATAAGTTTTAATCAAGCGCGCTGCAATCCGTTGGTGCAAGCAGGGTAAATACTCTTGCTTCACTTGTTGCTTGTGTTTGTTGTCTTTTTTTATTTGTTTTTTTTCTACCATAAATGCCCCTATAAAATATCAAAGTACAAAATCATGTTCCTTTGTAAACAAAAAACTATAACCCTATTGTTTGCACTTCCTTGCCAATTGATGCAGGCTTTATGACTTATGTTATCAAAGTCGAGCTCAAATATTTCCATTTTATTGTTTATATTGTACCTTAAATTTATAAAACCACAAAATATTGCGTTAGGGCTATTGTTATATTTTAGAATATTTAGAGGCCTCTTGCAGCTAATCAACAATCATTGTACTATACTTTGCACATTTCAAGTTATTGTTGGGTGAGTGCTCGGCTGTTACTTGAATTATAATAAGTATAGTTCTTCTAATTTTTATTAGGCAGTGAATTAAATGAAACTCGGCAAATGGTTAAAAAAACTTTTAAATCCTCGCCCTACTGATAACTATGTCAGTGAAATTGATAAATTTCTCGAAAAATTTGACGCCACTCACACTGAGAATCCTACTGCTCTTGCTGAGAAGCAAAAGCACCAGCGAATTGCTTATTTGAGAGATAACACGGTGAAGAAAAGTATTGATTCTGCTGTTTGGAAGGATTTTTAAGTCATAAATAATCAATGATGACATTAGGGTCTGTTGATATTCTGAAATAATATCTAATTTTAGCTCCAATAACTTTCGCATTATCAACTCGAAGGGAAAAGTTATATGATTAATGAAATCGAATTGAAATATGTCATTGAACCTGAAAAAATTGAAACATTCTTATTGCTACCTGGATTATCAAACTTAAAACCTAGTATTAAACATCTTTATTCAATTTATTATGATACGTTTGATCTTTACCTTCTGAAAAATGATTATGTACTACGGCTTAGAAAAAAAGATGACAACAACTACATTCAAACTGTCAAACGTTCCGGTAAAGTTGAACAGGGGTTGCATCAACGACCTGAATGGGAATGGCCAGTGAATTCAATCCAGCCAAACTTAGAGTGTTTTCCGGAACAAGGATACTTAAAAAACTTAAATTTGATTCCATTATTTGTCACTGAATTTGATCGAAGCAGTTGGATTATTGACTACCAGGATTCAACTATTGAGTTAAGCTTAGATCAAGGAAAAATTTATTGCTCTAACTCTGCTGAATTTATTCCCATCCATGAAATTGAATTAGAATTATTGCATGGCCAAATAAAAAACTTATTAGAATATGGCTCTACTTTACAAACTACACTGGCTTTGCAAACAGAAAATATTAATAAAGCTGAAAAAGGATTTAAATTGATTCAGAATATTCTCAAATGATTCTATTCAAGACTTACAAAAAATTTCGGCTTTTGGTAAACCATCAATAAACTTGTATATGGAAATTATGAACCGTGAATATTACATGGATAATCTTCGTGCGACATTGGTGCTATCAGGTATCTTGTTGCATAGCACGATTTTTTTAATACCGTTTTCACTATTTCAACAGTGGCCAATTCGCAATCCAATTACAGGGAAAGTCTTTTATTTTTTAATGTTATTTATCCATGTTTGGTATATGCCACTCTTTTATTTTCTGGCAGGTTACTTTTCTTACCGTATTTTTTCAAAACGCACTTATTGGGGGTTTATAAAACACCGCTTATTTAGAATCGCATTGCCTTTTTTCATTAGCTTTTTCTTATTAAGTCTCTATAACACAGGCTCATTCATAGCGCATTACAAAGGTGGGATGCAGTTAAATTGGTCTAATGTTTATGCTTATTTTAGTTTTATTGGGCCACTTTGGTTTCTTTATTACTTACTATTCTTTTATGCAATTACTTTAATTTGCCATGTTGTTTATAAAAGAATTTTTAAAGAATTTGTTTGTAACTATCCATGGTTAATAATTCTGTTATTTTTTATTTTTGATTTTTTAATCCTACTTCTTCATCCAAACCCACTAATGACTCCCCCTTTTAATTTAAGCATCGATTTAGCGACTTTCTGTGTGTATTTAAATTTCTTTTTATTTGGCTGGATTTATTCTACTGATAAAAATAATGTGGAGATATTAGGCCGAATTGGATGGTTAATGTTATTGATTGGCTTTTTAATTGTGTTTCCAAGTTTTATTTGGTTCTCGCAAAAACAAAGATTATTACAAAGTGATTTAGTACTAAAGTATTTAATGATGTTTAGTTATCTACTTTCCGCATGGGTTATCACTTTAGGAATGCTAGGTGTTTATTACCGCTGGATGACTGGCTATTCACAAATACTACGCTACGTGGCTGATGCATCTTATTGGCTATATTTGATTCAGGTTCCTATTGTGTTAATTTTGCAAACTTATTTCACGTTTTTCTACTTACCCCTTGTGTTTAAACTGCTTTATGTTTATTTAATTTCTGTAATAATCATGGGCTTAAGTTATGCTTTATTTGTAAGAAAAACATTTATTGGTATTATGTTGAATGGAGAAAGAAAATAATGGCCTTTCTAAACCCCAAATTTTTCGGTAATAAAAAGCAATATGCATTTCAATGTATTATAAGTGGTATACTTGCATTGATATTCTTATTTGCTTTTGGTCTATTCTTAGATCTAAATATTCTAGGGGCCGTGGGAGCAACCTCACTTTGCGCTAGTACTGGCCTGATTTTAATGGCACCACATGTGCCTATGGCCAGGAACCGTAATTTAATTGGCGGCTATACAATAGGAATTTGTGTTGGTCTTCTTTGTTTTTATTCAGCAATTTCATTACAGTATTTTGTGCCAAGTTTACCTTTAAACCATACGGCATTTATTTTTGGCGGTATTGTGGTTATTATCACCCAACTACTCATGGTTATTTTTAATATCGAACACCCTCCTGCCATTGGCCTTTCAGTTGGTTTAATCTTAGAAAATTGGCATTTGGATTCTTTAATTGCCATCGTCATTTGTGTTATTTGCCTTGCGATAGTGCATCAACTATTAAGAAAGCGTATAATTAATCTTATCTGAAAATTGCTAAAAATCGTTATGGTATTTCTATGAAAAAACTATTTCCTCTTTTATTAGTATTGGGAAATATTGCTTTTGCTGATACAATGATTAATCAACAATATGTGGCTGCCGCTACAACCTCACAGCAACAATTGCAAAGCCCTTTTAGTGGTAATAATGCACAAAATCCACAAGCACAATCTCAGCAAACGGCGCAACAAGGAAGCTCAAATACATCTCAACAAAATTCTAATCCAATGGCGATTTATACTTCTCCAACACAAACACAACAAATCTTGCAAACTCAACAGGGTTATAATCAATATCCCACTAATCAGCAACAACCTTACCAGCAACAACCTTACCAGCAACAACCTTACCAGCAACAGCCTTACCAGCAACAGCCTTACCAGCAACAGCCTTACCAGCAACAGCCTTACCAGCAACAGCCTTACCAGCAACAGCCTTACCAGCAACAGCCTTACCAGCAACAGCCTTACCAGCA
>JBGSLN010000231.1:0-7520 GCA_041740675.1 Gammaproteobacteria bacterium
AAAAGACACAGGAACTTTATTACATTAAATCAGGTAAGCCTACAAAAGTTGAAGTTAATATTATAAAATTCCAAAAATTAATCGATGAAAAGATGGCAGGTAATACTCACAAACAATTCACTCTTACTGAAGTAGAACAACTGATTAAACTAAGTGAAGGCCGTCTTCCCTTTGGTAATAATCGTTATTTTATTGCCGAAGTCACAAATATTCAAACTGGCACAAAAAAACGTAAACTTATGTTGATCACAGATGTAACCGATCTAAAAAATAACAAAACTTCAAGAAGATTGTTACAAATTGAAGATGAATTATTTAAAGAGTTCATAAGTAGTTTTAAGATGCTAAAAAAAGACTATAAAGAAGTCTATAAAAAAGAAGGATATAAGGAGTTTAAACAAGCACTTGACGAATTGAAAAAAGCTATTGAGAAACATGATGTCACCGATATTATAGAAGTTTCTGAAAAAACAAATGGAATAGACGTTACCAATTTTTATTTTATTATTACGGTTCCAACCATAGTTGCAACTAAAGATCTCATCATAAAACTCACACGTGACGATAGTAAAAAAATAGGTGTGCGTTTAGAAGTAACGGATCGAGTGACAGAAGAAAAAATTTCTAAAATATACAGTGCGCGAAAACAGAGTTATAATTTGAAATGCCAATTGGAAATAAAAAACAAAGAACTAGAGAGCGATAGGGAGAACATCAACCAAGAGAACAAAACTCCTGAAGAAATAGAGGAATTGAAAAAGCAAATTACAAAAAATATAGATGAAAATAAAACTCAAATCTCAGAGTTGCAGAAAAATTGCCCCAATGGATTTACTTATCCGGCGGTTGAAGAAGATAACAAAATATTACCCAATCCTGTTTATAATTCGTTAATAAATTTTACAAGCTTAATAGCTAATTCCACAGTCATCATACCAAACTACGTGATTGATCATTTTAAGAAAAAATATTCTGAATTTTTTCATTCAGCAGCGGCTCTAGAGATGTTTTGTGATCAGCTAATATCTGTATTGCGAGAAATAATTGCGAAAGCAATGCTTAATAATGCATCGTTTTTACCCATGAGTTTGGATGGAGCATCACCTAGAACTAAACAAGAACAGATGGAGTTTGCGAATGCAAATAAAAATGCATACGGTCTAAAATATCTATCTTATAGAATTCTTTATGAGGCGCTTGCAGGTAATTTAGTGCACATTGAAAATCTTATGAAAGGCATGGTCAAGTTAAGCCCAAGCCAAACTTTAAGTCAAAATCAACAAACTACAGAAAATACCCCTCAAGCAATTGAGAACAAACCTAAATCAGTAAAAGAAACACCTGTTGAAGAGATTAAGGGAGAAAAAATAGATAAAATTGCTAAAGCTCACTACAATCTGTTATTAAGCTTTAGAATAAAGCCCCCTATAAAAATATCAACCATACCTAACTCTCTAAAAGATCTTTATATTCCTTTTGCAAAAGATATTTTTATAAAAGACATTTTGGAATTAGATGGTAAATGTTATTTGATAGCAGAAGTAGTAAAAACCAAAAAATCAAATGAATCTAAAAAAAATGCGCAGCCGGTACAGACTTTAGAGACTATAGTGATGGAATTAAGGTCAGAAGAATCAAAAGAATCTAAACCAAGTTGGGTTGAAATAGAAAAGAATGGTATTTACGATTCGGTCATTAAACAGTCAGATGAACGACTTAGAACAGACTTAAAATTTTTCTTGGTAGCTATTGCAAGCATGTTAGAACAAGGCTATCCGATAGATATAGTGATTCAAGATCTTGAACGGTTAAATATAGATATTAATAACCTTTTTATTCAGCCATTAAAATTTATTAATCAAGATAGTCGGGGTCAATATAGAAATTTAATACAACATGCAGTATTAACTGAAAGCTATGAATTTTTTGAAATTGTTAAGAGTAAAAAATTAATTTCAGACAAAACACTTCGTGAATTCGTTGACCCTATGATGAAAAAAATAGAACCACAAAATGAAGCCGCTGAATCTGGTTTCAAAAAGCTAGACCCTCATTTTTGTCGCTTTCTTACAGATGGGGGATCCGGCAAAAAGAAAAGACACATTAAAGTAAAATCAGATTCACAAACAATGCTCATAGACACTAAAGAGCAATATACTGAAAGAAAATGTAACATCATTTAAAATATAAATTTCTTGTAATAACATAGATACAAGCTAATTTTTTTTAATTGAGTAGTTCGCTGGAGCATAGCAATAGTAATAGCAAAAGCAAATATCCTGAGCTCGCTGCATTGCTCCAGGCTACTTGATGTTAACTGGAAATTTTTTTATAAATATCATGGAAATATTTATCAGCAACATATTTATTTCTGATTTTATTATAATGATCTTTATTAAAGATTGACCATAGTTGATCTTCAGTATAGTAGCAACGCGCAAATAAAATTTTAATGCCTTTGCAGGCTTGAGTTTTACGTTCAATTTCTCGATTAGCTTCGATAGGATTAATGTTTGCGATACCATACCTACCATAAATGCCAATATCGCAAAAATATTCTTCATCAGCTACCGCATTACTCCAAAATAAATAAGGCTTACGCCTGTTGACGATAGGCATAAACCAAAGTGGGTAAACATTCACACTACGAGAAATTTCATGCAACATCGTAGCTAAATTTGAAAACGGCACTACTACATCTTGGATGATCCGCACCTGCTCTTTTTCATCCACCGATTTTTTAACAGATTGGCGACGAACAATATCTAAATCATAAAACCAACCGGCAAGATAGCGTGTTAATAGATGATCAGAAGTTTTATAGCGCAATAACCAAAAAACACTTTTATTGTGTCTAAAATAATAATCAATTAAACGCATAGAAAATTGAACATTTTCTTTATCTTTTATTGATTTTTCGACATACCGATAATACCAGGGGCACCAATAATACTGCATCGAATAGAAAGGAATATTTAAAGGTTTTTTAGCAACAAGATCTCCGCAAATGGTTGCTGAAAAATTATTTGAATAAGTGATTCCTTCCAAAAATTCAAATTTTTCAATACTGCTTTGCAAGCAATTTATGTAGCTCGTTGTGTCGGTATCACGTTTAACCGTGAGCAGCACATAAGGTTTTGCAGGAATAATTTTAATCCACACACCAACTAACAATGCGATACTCCCATAGGAACCAGGTAGTGCATAAAATAAATCGCTAAACTCGTTTTCCGCATCCACCGTTAATAAAGTACCATCACCTAACAATACTTCATAAGCAACACAACAATCATGGACTGCACCATATCGATGACTGGAAGATTCCCCACCTAATCCGATAATAGCACCGCCCAAGGTAATTCCAGGTAATTCAGGCACAACCGGTAAAGTAAGACCTTGCTGCAGCAGTTTTATGCAACAAGATTTCATGGTAATTAGCGGTTCAATTAATGCAATGGATTGTTCGTTATCAATGGTGACAATATCATTCAGTGTTGAAATATCAATTAGATCTGACTCATTTTTATAATTTAATGAATGATTACAATGATATTCCGTTCTAGAGCGTTTTAGGGACAATTTAGTCTGATTGTGTTTTGTAATATATTCTTTTATTTGTCGCTGAACCTTTAAAACATCTTGATTATGGGTGGTGACACTCTTCATTTTTTACCCCTCCTCACCTAAAACAGCATAATCTCCAGACCTGCTTTCGAATTTCAGGCTATACATTTTTTCGTGAAACTTAAACATATTAAAGATAAATTTGCTTATTTTCGTATCGCCCAAAATTTTTGTTAAATGATCGCAGGTTTCGGTTAACGTGGTGGAGTATTGCTGATATAGTTTTGAATAAAATATAATTTTTTCACAGAATTCATTTAACGCTTGTTGAAAATCATTAATGTCTGTTAAATTATCGATGCAAACATTAAACTCTCCATATTTAACATCTTTACGAATTCGAATCATCATAGTACCAAGTTCACTAGAATCACTAACGGCTAATAAAAATTCAAGTAGTGAATTAAATTTCTGTCTTTGAGCAAATAACTTTAAATCCTTAAAAAAATTATTGCGTTCAGTCTCTTTAAGGGTTAATAAATTAGTGCCTATGTCATTTAATAAACGTACCAATAAAGCACAGCTATAAATACTTTTCATTAATGAGTGATCTTGTATCGCTTTACACAAAAAAGGATTTGGAGAAACTACATCCAGCGCTCCGATACAATACACTAATGTAGGAAGCACAAGGATTGTTTTTGCTCCAAGATCAGCCAACTCCATTGCCGTTGCTGTTTTAGCTGACATTAATAATTTATCAACAGATGCATACCGAGCGATAAGTGTCTCTTGTAAGAAACTATACATTTTGTTTTGGTGCAGAGAGTGTTGTAAAGCAAGACAGGTTGCGACATTAAGTATTAAGATCGGATAAAAACAATGTTCTAATTCAAATAATAACGATGGATTATTACAATACTGCTCGAATTCACTGGCAAATTTATACATTTTAGAGGGTGACAAACATCTTTCATAAGCAGATATTTCTTGTGCCATAGTAACGTAAGGCGCCAATAATTTCTCAGTAGGTGTAACATCGCCTTGTAACTTTTTAATCATGATGGGATTAAAATTTTTTATGATTTCATATTGTAATACCCGCGTGGGATTATTAACAGGGAACCATGCCGCTAAACCAATAGCAATATTATCTTGGATTGTTTCAAATGCGAAATAAGCATTTAAAAAACCTAAATACGGCGATAACTTTTGAAAGGTAACGCTATCATCCACAATATTATTAAGCATAGCTATTTCAAGTTTTATAGAACTTGCAACGCCGAGCATTTTTAAATAATCATCTTTAAATGGATTATGATCAGCAAGTATCCATAACATAAAATCTTTTTGTGCTGAATCGGTTAAACACTTTCTAACCGAATCCTGAATATATTTTGCAGCTGTTGCCGCTATTTCAACATAAGCCTTATTTTCGTTTACTTCCATTTTTATTCTCCATCTGCTCGCCCATTTAAAATAATTTTCTAGGCACTTTGATTGTTAGTATTAATATTCTGCTTTTCTTTGTTGATGAATTTCTGCTAATGCTTTTGTTGCATCGCTGACGGTAATCCGTTCATTCGCAGCTAACAGTGCTTTCAACCGACTTTTTAATAAAGGCAATTCCATCTCCCCTGCTCCTGCTGCCAGACATAAATTGTCGATGTGCAATTTCATATGCCCCTGGACAATGCCTTCGGTTGTTAATGCTCGTAATGCAGCTAAATTTTGCACTAATCCCACTGCAGCGATCACTCGTGATAGCTGTGCAGCACTGGTCACACCTAACATGCTTAATGCCAACTTCGCCGTCGGATGCACACCAGTAACCCCGCCAACAATGCCCACATTAATGGGGGCTTCCAAAACTCCTACTAAACTATCGCCAATTGCTTCCCACTGACAAATAGGTCGATACTGTCCGCTACGCGCCGCATAAGCATGTATGCCCGCCTCCACCGCTCGCCAATCGTTGCCAGTTGCCAATACCACTGCATCGATGCCATTCAAAATACCCTTATTATTGGTCGCTGCGCGATAAGGATCTAAATGTGCAAATAACGCTGCTTCAGTAATGGCTTTTACTAATTCAACATCGATGTTCTTGAGAGTAACGACTGCGCGTGTTAATTTATTGTCAGTTAAATTGGATAAAATACATAGATTAACGGTTTCTTTGGTTAACTTTTCAATGGGACGCTTAAAGTATTCGCAAATCTGATTAATAATATTTGCTCCCATCGCATCACAGGTTTCCACCATGACATGAATGACTGCCATTGAGTAACCATCATTGCGTGCTATGCAACGCAAAATAATATCCTTGATCCCACCGCCTCGCTTAACCATACTGGCTGCAACTTTTTCATTGGCGTCTGCAATTAACTGCTCTTTGTGCTTTTCTATTTTTGTTTTAAATGCTTTGAAATTTTTAATTTTTGCTGATTGGATTTGGCCAATAGCAAGATAACCTCTATTTTCTGTAACAATTCTGCCATGCTTATTGATCCATTTTGCTGTTTTACTGGCAGCCGCAATGACCGATGTTTCTTCAATTGCCATCGGAATTACATAATCTTGACCATCGATATTAAAATTAACTGCTACACCTAATGGCATAGGATAATAACTGATGGCATTTTCAATTAATTTTTCAGCCAAGGAAAGCGATGGATTTTTGCCTGATAATAAAGAGATATCATTGTAATTTAATATACCTGCTGCTAATAATTTATTGATTCGTTCTGAATGACTTAATTTTGAAAAACCGTCAAATAAGCCGTTTTTTATTGTACACATATATTACTTTCTCCCTCGTACATTAATGAGAGGATCTTTTATAGGACTTACAACAAACCATTGTCATTGTGAAACTGAAAGCCGAAGCGTTAGTCCGAACAACCCCCTGTCATCCTGAGCGCAGCTAAGGATCTCCCTCAGGCTGCATGCCCTCACTACGTTCGGGATGACAAGTGTTGCATTTGAGATGACAGTTGTACATTCATGAAGACCCCGCGTGTTATCAGCTTGCCACGCTCACGTTGTTCGCTCGTAATGACATACCAAAGGTTTTTCATAAGTCCTATTTTATTTAACTAGTATAGCTTTAAAACTCACTATGGGAAGTTTGTGCATATTTTTTAATATGCACTATATTTAAATAAAAAAAGGGATTTAATGTATGAGCAATTTTAGAACCACATCTCACGCTAAATGCATATTAACTGGTGAACATGCAGTACTACGTAACCATCCTGCTATTGTTTTTCCAATAAATTATAAAGATTTAATGTTATTTTATGGTGAAGAAGGTGACTTTCAAAAAATTGATTTTGATGTCTCTGATGAGAAAACACTATTGATGTTCTTTAATCATACTCTGGCCCAAGCGATGAAACTTTTAGGTAAAGATTTTGCGGAGTGCGATGGTAAATTTATATTAAAAAATACAATTCCTATGGGCGCTGGTATGGGATTTTCTGCCGCACTGTGCGTCATAGTGACCCAATGGTTGATTTGGAAAGGTTGGCTAAATGAGCAGGCATTATTTAATTTCGCTCGTAGTTTAGAAGATATGTTTCATGGTAAAAGCAGCGGTGTTGATATCGCTGGCGCTATGGCTAACACTGCGTTAATTTTTCGGATGAATGGCGAATTAAAACCTATCAAACTAAATTGGCAGCCCTATCTCTATTTATCATTTGCCGAAAAAATCTGCCCAACACGTGAATGCGTTAATACTGTTAAGCAACTGTGGTTAACTGACAAATCGACGGCGGAATTTATTGACGCCAAAATGGCTGAAAGTACTCACCTAGCTGAAAAAGCATTATTGATGAATGAAACAGCAGGCTTACTGGCATTAGCAAATGCCTTAGATATCGCCAAAGAATGCTTTGATGCATGGGGTTTAATCAGTCCATTTTTAAAAACGCATATCAATAATTTATTAA
>JBGSLN010000232.1:0-2654 GCA_041740675.1 Gammaproteobacteria bacterium
CAAATTTAATATATTCCTCAATTTTCATTGTTACAGCTCCATTTTATTTTCTAAGTTATTTTTACTATGTAATCATGTTATATTGTATAAATTTATGCAATAAAATAATATAATATTTAAAATTTAGCATTAAAAATTTGATGCTAAATCAATCACAATTGATGCGGAAAAACTTTTAAAATTTATTACCCGTGGCTTGCTGCCACAAGTAATTTTAATTAACACTCCTATTTAACAAAGGAAAGCATGATATGAATAACCAGTGGAACTTTAACGGAAAATATGCAAACTAATTTAGGATCAAATTTTCAAATGTGCCAATCATTTTTACCATTGCTGAAAAATGCAAGCGGAGCAAGCATTATTAATATTAGTTCAATTAATGCCTTCCAAGCTACGCCTAATAAAGTATTGGATAGAATGATGCGTCCCGCTATCGATAGCTTGACAAAAAGCTTAGCTGTAGAATGGGCACAATATGAAATTCGAGTGAATACGGTTGCCCCTGATTTTGCCAATACAGAGAGAATGAGACAATATACAAAAAAGACCAGCTTTTACCGTATATTAACAACATACCGCTTAAACGAATGGCAAATCCTGATGAAATCGCAGCGGTAATAGGATTTCTTTCTATGCAAGCAGCAGCCTATGTTACTGGTCAATGTATAGTAGTGGATGGAGGATTTACCCTCTCATGAATCTAACCATTAAAAAAGTAGTCAAGATATATTTAAGTGGCAGTAATCACTGGGTAGGTGATGGTTTTCCGGTGAGAAATTTTTTTCCTTCAAATGATTTAGATCGACAAATCAGTCCTTTTCTTTTACTAGATTACGCTGGCCCAACAGATTTTCCTCCTTCAGATCAACCACATGGTTTTGGTGAACATCCTCACAGGGGATTTGAAACAGTGACTATTGTCTATCAAGGAAAAATACAGCATCGAGATTCTGCTGGAAATCATGGCATAATTGGAGTACGAGATGTGTGCAATGGATGACAGTTGCATCAGGTGTTGTGCATAAAGAAATGCACGAATTATCGTTTGCAGAAAAAGGCGGTATTTTAGAAATGATACAGTTATGGGTGAATCTACCCAAATGTCTGTGCCTCATTAAGTCTAAACAAAAAGGGTGACCTCCATGTTACATACTAACGATAAAATTATAAAACATAAAGTTGGATTATTAAACCTTGCAGAAGAATTAGGCAACGTCTCAAAGGCTTGTAAAGTGATGGGACTGTCTCGAGATACATTCTACCGTTATAAAACAGCCGTTGATGAAGGTGGAATTGATGCACTGATTGATAAAAACTGTCGCAAACCTAATACAAAAAATCGTGTTGATGAAATGGTTGAAGCGGAAGTTATTAATTATGTATTAGAATTTCCAGCCCATGACCAGCATAGAACAAGCAAAGCTATAGTTCTGTTAACCTTTATTTTTAGTGTAGGGCAAGACTAGAGTAGTAACAGCATGGTCTTCCCAAATTAAATATTTCCGAGTATCCTTATTAACCGTATATAGATATTATGGTAGGATAGGGTACTTGCAAATGGAACATTTGGAATAAACACAATGCCTGAAATCGTTATTTACAAAGCTAAAGATGGCCATATCGAGCTAGATGTTAATCTTGCCCATGAAACACTGTGGTTATCACAACAGCAAATGGCCGACTTATTTGGGACGAAACGCCAGGCCATCACTAAGCATCTAAAAAACATCTTTATTTCTAAAGAACTTAATGAAGATTCAGTATGTTCCATTTTGGAACGTACTGCAATAGATGGTAAAACTTATAAAACTAAATTTTATTCTCTGGATGCAGTTATATCTGTTGGGTATCGGGTTAATTCTACTCAGGCTACCCAATTTAGAATTTGGGCAACACAAGTGTTAAAAGACCACCTCATTCGAGGATACACCACTTATGAAAAACGTTTAGCTGAACGTGGTATAAAAGAACTGCAGCAAACGGTTGTGCTGCTCCATAAGACATTGGTGCATCATGATTTGGTGAATGATATCGGAGCTCAGACTATCCAGTTAATCATGAGTTATGCAAAAACCTGGCATTTACTGTTGGCATATGATGAAGATAAATTGACGTTACCCGAAAAAAGTAAACAAACATTGTTGCCACTAGATTATCAAACCGCTATTAAAGCCATCGCTTCACTTAAATCTGATTTGTCTGCGCGGGACGAAGCCTCGGCATTGTTTGGTAAAGAGCGAGAGCACGGTTTAGATAGTATTTTAGGCAATATTGAACAAAGCTTTGCTGATGAATTGCTGTATCAAACGGCTGAAGAACGTGCTTCTCACTTGCTTTACTTTATTATCAAAGATCATCCTTTTACCGACGGCAACAAGCGCATTGCCTGTTTAATGTTTCTGCTGTATCTAAAAATCCAAAATAGGGTTATCAAACTGAATGAAAATGGACTGGTGGCATTGGCTTTATTAATTGCTGAAAGTGACCCCAAACAAAAAGACATGTTGATTCGCTTAATTGTTAATTTATTAATGGATTAATATTCCTATGCCAAGCCAAACTAAAAAAGTTGAAAACATTAAGCCGTTATTTTTATTAACAGATGTATCTGCCACAATGGGTAAAGTCATTCTTGAATTTACCCATGATGA
>JBGSLN010000233.1:0-2997 GCA_041740675.1 Gammaproteobacteria bacterium
TGTGAAACAGCAGTTTCTTCAGAAAGGTTTTTATTGAATCTAATACTGAAGGGTTGTTGTCGCTCATCGACAGAAAGGTTATCAAAAAACTCAGTAAATCCAGGGATCACATCCCATTGAGTGAAAATAATATAGAGTGGAATTTTTTCCCCATAATATTTCTTTATATCGATAATTCTTTGTTTTAACAGATGTAAATGTAATTTATTCTTTTGTTGACTTTCAGAAGTCAGATCGTGAATGCTGATCGTTAATATCAAAGCTTTTATTGGAAATTTTTGGTATTTACGTAACAAAAGTGTAATTAAACTTCTCCAAGGCGTTAAAACATTTTCATTGATTTCACTGTTAGCATAGTCTCCTGGGGTATCAATAAAGATGCAATTCTCATGAATGTTCCAAAAACAATTTTGATTTTCTATTTTATTTTCATGTTCTTCATCTTGATAATAAGCCGGCAATTTCTCTGTGGAGTGAATAATAGGAATAGTTTTGAAAGCAAGTTCGGATTTTTTTAACAAAGAACTTTTACCTGCATATTTATTGCCTACTAATAAATATACTGGGAATTTCTTTTTTTTACTCTGCTGACGGTAGTAATCTCTAACTAATTGAAAGTGTTTAGCCAAAATTGAAGTAGCTTCGGCATAAGGTCCTTGATCAACAATACCGTGAGTTTCAATAGTATCTTTTCTTATTTTAGACCACCAAGAGTTAACTTTAGCAACACTGAATTTAAGCAAGGGTAAAATTTTTAAATCTTTTAACGAGAATTTTTCATTTTCTGTATTGGATAAAGTTAATTTAATCGCTAAAAATGCGATCCAAAAAATAACGATAGTAAAAATAAATAGTAGTCTATCAAGAATTGTTGGCAATAATTGAAAATGATTGAATGAAATAAGTGGAATAACAAACCAAATAATTAAAATTATGGCAAGAAGCGCTAAAATTTGCGTTGCTTGTTTTTGCATACTCAACCTAATTTTATTGTGAATTTAGCAGGGTTTTAAGTTGCTCAACTATTGGAGCACTTACTTTATTAAATACAAAGGCAAAACTGCCGTAAATTAAGCCAATCAGAATGAGCGTAGCGATACTCGCTTGTAACGCCACAAGCCAGAGAGAAACACGGGAGGATTTTTTATTCAGCGTGTCATTTGTCTTAAATAACTTGGGTGGGTCGTGTCTAACATTACGGATTTGATGAAACAAACTATCTTTAAGTTCACTTAATTGAAGGTGTCCTTTATCTTCATAACGGTATTTACCTTCAAAACCTAGGCTCAAACAGGTATAAATAAGCTCTAAAAGTTCAATGTGAACAGTTGGCGCGTTGAGTAAACGATCCACAATTAAGAAAAATCGTTCATCAGCACTTTGCTCATTTTGAAAGGTATTAATTAATTTAAAGCGTTGCCATAAGCTGCTATTGGCTAATGAGCTATAAATGATAGTTTCATCTAGCGCCGCACAAAGGATATAACGGGCAATTAAAATTGTTTCAGCAATATAACCACGTTCTTGAGCATTGCTTTCAAAAGCTTTTATTTCATGGACTAAGTCTTCATGTAATTGTTCCAAACTCTCATGCTCGGACAATTCTTTTAATTGCTCATTGAATGCTAATAATACACTTGCCGCAGAAATTAAGGGATTGCAGCCAATATAGCTGGTGAAAGTACGGGAGCGAAAATGCGAGCGAGTTCCAGCAATAGGCGTACTGTTAATAACTCCTGAAGGAGATTCATTCGCAGCCATTTGTTGAGTAAAAGTATCTATAACAGTGCTTTTGCTTAATGTATCGTTCATGGGCTTATTTTACCCGGAATTTATAAAATTGTCCTTATCAATTTCATAAATATCGATTGATAGCTCGATAGCCTATATCAGTTCTATAAAACATCTTTTCCCAATGTATTTTTTCTGCTTGTTGATAAGCAAGTTTTTGTGTGTCAGCAAGGTTGGCGGCCATGGCACAAACACACAAGACTCGACCGCCTTGATTGATTATCTGATTGTTTTGCAATGCGGTGCCAGAATGAAAAATTTTACAGTTTGGTAAAGTATTTTCTAACCCTTTGATGACAAAGCCTGTTTCATAGTTTTCAGGATAACCACCCGATGCTAAAACGACTCCTAAAGCAGGGCGAGTATCCCATTCAATAGAAAAATTTGTTAATTGTTGCTGCACTGCTGCTAAACAAAGTTGGACTAAATCAGATTGCAGACGCATGAGTAACACTTCTGCTTCTGGGTCACCTAAGCGACAATTAAACTCTAAAACTTTAGCTTCACCTTTGTTATTGATCATGAGTCCTGCATATAAAAAGCCTATAAAAGGAGAACCCGCAGTTGTCATGCCTTTGATCACAGGTTGAATAACTTTATCTAATACTTGTTTTTCAATTTCTGTGGATACGACTGGAGCGGGTGAGTAAGCCCCCATTCCTCCAGTATTAGGACCTTGGTCACCATTGTCACGTGCTTTATGATCTTGAGAACTTACCAAAGGGATCACATTTTTACCATCACAAATAACAATAAAACTGGCTTCTTCGCCTTGTAAAAATTCTTCGATTACAATGCGATGACCTGCTTCACCAAATTGATTGCCGGAGAGCATTGCATCAATAGTTTGATCTGCTTGTTGCAAGGTTGTCGCAATCACTACACCTTTGCCTGCAGCAAGTCCATCGGCCTTAATTACGATCGGTAAAGTATGTTGTCGCACATAATTTTTTGCAGAAACAACATCAGAAAAACTTTGATATGCAGCCGTGGGTATACAATGTTTAGCCATAAAGTCTTTGGCAAATTCTTTTGATGATTCCAATCGCGCGGCGGCTTTAGATGGGCCAAAACAGGCTAAATTTTCTTGAGTAAATGCATCAACGATGCCAAGAGCTAATGGTGCTTCAGGACCCACAATTGTCAAAGTAATCGAATGGGCCTTAGCAAAGGCAATTAATTCACTGATATGGGTTGCACTGATAT
>JBGSLN010000234.1:0-11392 GCA_041740675.1 Gammaproteobacteria bacterium
CAGGTTCTGAACTTTCAGAGTCTGATCCTAAAGTGAAGTATCCAGATTCTGAACTTTCAGAGTCTGACCCTAAAGTAAAGTATTCAGATTCTGAATCGGAATTCTCTGAAGAATTTAATTCAATTGGTTTATCGAATGCGTATTTTTTCAGATGTTTAGAGCCAACCCTATCGAGATTAAATATGTCAGTAACTGCAGCTGTAATAACGATAATATTCTTAACATCAGTAGTGGTAAAAGTACTTAGTAGTTGTTTAAAATCTTTTGCGTTATAAACATCATCTTTAGATAATCTATCTACTTCCAAACCCTCTTTTAATATTTTTTCTACTTGTTTTTTTTCTGACTTATTAAATACAACATAATACATAATAACCGCACACTACTTATTGGAATGGGTTATATTATATACACTATATAAAATATACACAATATTTTTTGACTTGACTAAAGAGAATCCTTGAATTTTATGCTAAAATACATTAGTATCCGTTTAAATTTGAAAAATTTGTGTCAACTAGGTGATATCATGAAAATAATTGGCTAACTTATCGTATCAATGGGACTAATTAATTTCTTTATTGATTGGGCTTCAGGTTTATCGATTTTTTATGGCCAGGTGTATTTATGAATTTACCCACTTCTACTTTTCGTTTCATATATTATTTTGCTCGTCAGCAGTCTACTAAGTTTGCAATTTTAATGTTTGCATTTATGATCTGGGCGATTAATGATTCTATTTTTCCTTATTTTTTAAAACGCATTGTCAATACGGTGCAAACCTATCACGGTGTTCCTGCTGGAGTTTATGCTGCTGTGGGAGGTTCATTGCTGCTGGTAGTGGTATTTTGGTGCGTGTCAGAATTGTTCATGCGATTACAAGGAATCTTACAAATTTATACTTTCCCACAATTCCGTGCCAATATTCGTGCCGCAGTTTTTGATCATGTGAAATCACACTCACATGAATATTTTTCTAATAATTTTGCCGGAAATATCGCAAAAAAATTAGGTGATTTGCCGACCAGTTGTCAAACAATTATGGAAATAGTATGTTTTCAATTAGTGACAATTTGTACAGGAACAATTCTCGTTTTAGCAATGATGTGGGCAACTCATCCATTATTTGCGATTATCTTAATGATTTGGCTTTGCATTCATTTAAGCATAATCGCGATTTTTTTTCGGAAAACAAATATTTTAGCTGAAATTCATTCAGAAGCAATTTCAGAATTAAGTGGTAAAGCCGTAGATATTTTTACTAATATGTTGAACGTTAGAATATTTTCTCGTAGTCATTTTGAAGCAGATTATTTGCAAATCTATCAAAAAGATGAAATTGAAAAGGCTAAAAAATCCATGTGGATTATTGAATTCATGCGGATTGGCTTGGGCATCAATGGCTTGTTTTTAATTTTTGCGATGATTATGACCCTTTTATATGGATGGACGCATCATTGGGTTAGTTTAGGTGACTTTACCCAAGTATTGATGCAATCATTTTGGATATTAGGTTGGCTTTGGTTTTTAAGTTTTCAAATGACTATGTTTGCCCGTGAAATTGGTACGATTGAAAATGCATTAAATTTAATTAAGAAGAGTCATGATTTAGTTGATAAAAAAGATGCAAAACCATTGCTTATCAAATACGGTGAAGTTCACTTTGATCAAGTTAATTTTTCTTATCAAGAAAATATCTCGGTTTTTAAAGATTTAAGTGTAACAATTGATGCGGGACAAAAAGTTGGATTGGTTGGATTTTCGGGTTCAGGAAAATCAACCTTTGTGAATTTAATTCTACGTTTCTACGATATACAATCCGGCAAAATTTTTATTGATGGGGTAAATATCGCTGATGTTACCCAGGAGTCATTACGTGCACAAATTGCGATGATCCCACAAGATCCCGCATTATTTCATCGTAGTTTATTGGATAATATTCGCTATGGACGTTTAGATGCGACAGAAGAAGAAGTAATAGCGGCATCTAAATTAGCGCATTGCCATGAATTTATAGAAAAGTTGGATGCTGGTTATGAATCCTTAGTGGGTGAACGTGGTATAAAGTTATCGGGTGGACAACGACAACGGATTGCTATTGCACGCGCAGTTTTGAAAAATGCACCGATATTAATTTTAGATGAAGCAACATCGTCGCTAGATTCAGTTACAGAAAAATTAATTCAAGACAGTTTGCAACATTTAATGCGAGGCAAAACAACTATTGTTGTTGCACATCGATTGTCAACGTTAGCAGATATGGATAGAATTATTGTTTTTAATAAAGGTAAAATTATTGAAGAAGGTACAATTAAAAGTCTGTTAGAATTGGGGGGTCATTTTGCGATGTTGTGGAATATGCAGACTGATGGGTATTTACCTGAAGCCGAATAGTTATTAAATTTGGAGAAAAAATATGATTGATCATATTGGTATTGAAGTGAGTAATTATCAGACAGCAAGAGATTTTTATGTAAAAATTTTAGCACCGTTAGGTTATGAATTACTGATGGAAGTGCATGGATTTGCCGGATTTGGCGAAAAAAGTGCAACTGGGCCTATTGCGGCATTTTGGCTGCATCAAGGCGAATTAACTTCAAAAAAAACACATATTGCTTTTGTGGCAAAGAATCGGCAAGCAGTGAGAGATTTTTTTGCTGCGGCAATAAAAGCGGGTGGTAAAGATAATGGTGCACCAGGCATCCGTGAAATCTATCATCCTAATTATTATGGCGCATTTGTGTTAGATCCTGATGGGCATAATATTGAGGCAGTATGTCATAAAGCAGAGCACTAAGTTAGTGGCTATAAATAAGTGAATGTTTTCAAGTTTTCCGATAGGAACTAATCATAAATATTGCAAATAGAATAACACAGATACCAATGATTTCAGTGAACCGAGGCACATTATGAAAAATAATGTAATCATCGAATAGTGCTGCAATTGGAATTAAATAAGAAGCTATGCTGGCGCGTATTGCTCCCCATTCTCGAATTAAATGATAGTAAATAAGCCAACTAACAGCTGTTGAAAAAACACCTAAATACAATGTGCCCCATATTGCATAATACGATATTGAAAGAGAGTGCCAACTTGGCCATTTTTCAAATATCGTTGAAAATAACATAATAAAAATGAATGCGGCCCAACATTGATGATAAAGGTTTGTATATAAATCTAGTTTACCGTATTTTGCAAAAAACCATTGTGCCAATACACCTGCAATTGCGTAAGAAATTGCCATAATCAACACTGCGATTCCACCAAAAAACTCCCACTTAGTTTCTCCGAAACTTAGCATTGGCCAAAATATAATTAATATCCCAACGAAACCAAGAATAACGCCGAAGATCTTTTTGGGTTGCAAATTTTTGTCTCTAGAAAAAAGCAGTAAACTTAATAAAAATGTCCAAATTAGTGTGGTGGCATTTAAAATACCTGCTAGTCCCGGCGCTATAAATCGTTCCCCCCAAAATAAGGATGTAAAAGGAATGCCTAATGCAAAAATACCTAAAATCCAAACACGCCAACGCAAATGAAAAGCAATATGGATTCTTTTATTCAATGCTAAGATAAAAATAATCATGGTGATTAATGAGGTTAATACACGTAATCCAGCGGCAAAAAAAGGAGGCCATGCTAAGATTGCAAATTTAATTGCTATAAAAGAACCACCCCAAAACATGACAAGGAAGAATAATAAGATGAGATTTAAATAGCGTTTAAACATTAATTAATTAATAGTAGAATTTAATTTTGATTATACAGTTATTTGGAAATGTTGTCGTATCCTTTATTCAACCGAGTGAATGCAATGAAATAGTTCAGTAGTAGAAAGCTTTGTATTTTATTTTTAAAATAGAATAAAATCAATTATTGCTCCATACTCATCCAAAAACTTTATGCTTATTACCAAACATCTAAATTTTGATCATGCTTTAATGACTAAAGAAAACTATGATCAATTGTACCAACAATCAATTACTGATCCAGAAACTTTTTGGGCAACACAAGCTGAAAAATATTTACACTGGGATCGGAAGTGGGATAACGTTTTGACGGGAAGCTTTTTAAATGCAGATGTGGAATGGTTTACTGGAGCAAAGCTAAATGTATGTTATAACTGCATTGACCGACATCTACCGCATGCTAAGGATAAAATAGCAATTATTTGGGAAGGAGATGAACCTAATCAAGCAAGAACTTTGACTTATCAAGAACTCTATCAACAAGTTTGCCGCTTTGCTAATGGCTTAAAATCTTTAGGCGTGAAGCAAGGAGATCGGGTAGCCATCTATTTACCCATGATCCCAGAAGCTGCTATTGCCATGCTTGCATGCGCACGTATAGGTGCTATTCATTCCGTAGTCTTTGCTGGATTTTCTGCAGAAGCTTTAAAAGATCGGATCCAAGATGCACATTGTTCAATCGTAATCACAGCGGATGCTAATCAACGCGGTGGAAAAATTCTCCCTTTAAAAACAAATTTAGATGAGATTATTTCAGATTGTGACTCAGTTAAACATGTAGTGGTTGTGAATTATTTAAATCAATCCATTATTAAAAATCCACATGACATTGATTATCATGAGTTAGTATCACATCAATCTTTAGATTGCTCACCAGTAAGCATGAGCGCAACTGATCCATTATTTATTTTATATACATCAGGATCAACTGGAAAGCCTAAAGGCATTTTGCATGGACAAGGTGGATATTTACTACAAGCCGCTATGACTTTTAAACTGGTATTTAATTATCTCGAAAATGAAATTTTTTGGTGTACTGCAGATATTGGCTGGATTACGGGTCATACATATTTGATATATGGTCCATTAGCAAATGCAGCGACAACGTTAATGTTTGCTGGGATACCAACCTACCCAACAACTACACGCTATTGGGAAATAATTGACAAACATCAAGTAAATATTTTTTATACTGCACCAACTGTAATTCGTACTTTAATGCGTGAAGGTGATGCGTGGGTAAAAAATTCTAAAAGAACTAGTTTGAGACTATTGGGTTCTGTGGGTGAACCGATTAACCCAAACGTGTGGTTGTGGTATTACGAAATTGTTGGTGAAAAACGATGCCCTGTGATCGACACATGGTGGCAAACTGAAACCGGCGGTATGATGATTACTGCTTTACCTGCCGCGGTGCCATTGAAACCAGGTGCGGCAAGTTTACCATTATTTGGAATTGATTTAGCTATTGTTGATAAACATGGAAAAATATTAGAAGGTGAAGCCACTGGAAATTTAGTGATAAAAAAGCCTTGGCCAGGACAATTACAAACAATCTATGGCAATCCTGAACGTTTCAAACATGGATATTTTACTACCTACCCAGGATATTATTTAACTGGAGATGGTGCATATCGAGATGCGGATGGTTACTATTGGATTACAGGACGTATAGATGATGTATTAAATATTTCAGGGCATCGACTCGATACCGCCGAAATTGAAAGTGCTATTGTTGCACATCCTAAAATAGCTGAAGCAGCCGTAGTTGGTTTTCCACATGAAGTCAAAGGGCAGGGAATTTTTGTGTTTGTTACGCCTAAAGCCAATGTTATTCCTGATGCCAGATTAGAATTTGAAATTATTCAATTAGTACGAAAGAAAATTAGTGCGATCGCAACACCAGATAAAATTCATTGGACTACTGATCTACCAAAAACTCGTTCTGGAAAAATCATGCGACGTATTCTACGGAAAATTGTCAATGGAGAAATAGAGAGTCTTGGAGATCTCTCAACATTAACCAATCCAGAAATAGTGCAGATGATTATTGCGCAGATGGCTAAATAGTGTCTAATAGAATCATTGTAAATTGTGATATTTATCTTCGATAATACTTGCAAAGCGTTCAAAATATTTCAATTTAATAACTTACCACCGCTAAAGCCACCATCAATAACTAATTCACTTGCAGTTATATATTTTGATTCATCAGATGCTAAATAGAGGATACCATATGCAATGTCTTTAGGTTCACCCACATGTCCAATAGGTGATAATTGATCGCGTTTTTGGCGGAATATTTCATAACCTTCTTCAGATTCTTGTGCTAATGCTTCGACCAATGCTGTCCAAATAAAACCAGGATGAATTGAATTGACTCGGATATTATCTTTTATATAGAGCATAGCATCAGTTTTGCTCATCAGTCGCACTGCACCTTTTGCGGCATGATAGGGTGGAAAATCAGGCGTACCCAATAAACCATAAATAGAAGAAATATTAATAATACTTCCACCCTTAGCTTGTTTAAGATTGGGTATAGCATGTTTAGTGCAAAAGAAAACTCCTTTAACATTAACATCCATCACATGATCCCACTCTTCAACAGTAATTTCATGAGTAAGCTTATTAGTTCCAGCAATTCCAGCATTATTAACTAATACATTGATAGAGACAAAAGTTTCAGCAATTGATTTCATACTTTGTTTTACGTTTTCTTCATTGGTGGTATCCATCTGCCAAAATTCTGCAATACCCCCATTTGTTTGGATCTGTGCTACAGTTTCTTGGCCAGCATTTTCATTGATATCAGTAACAGCAACTTTAGCACCTTCTTCAGCTAATAGACGACATGCTGTTTGCCCAATACCCGATGCGCCTCCCGTCACTACAACCACTTTATTTTTTACTCTATTCATTTTTTTCTCTACAATTTATTGAAATTACAATGGATAGCAGCCTTCTGAGCCTATAAGTTCTGCTGGAATATATTGCAAATAACCAAGAATAATTGCTTTAGTAATCAAATCTGATTTTGTAAGACAATTAAATTTCAGCCGCAGTGATTCAATATAATGTTCCACTGTCCGAAAAGAAAGTTTGACAAGTGCTGCTGTTTGTTTCGCAGTTTTTCCACGAATCAAATAAAACAAACATTTATTTTCGCTAGGCGTTAGTTCAATTTTATCAACCGGCTTGGTTAGAGTATATTCGCCGAATAAAGGCAAAGCTGAAGAATTTGTAGAGGTAATAAGTGAAATGATCTTTTCTGAAAAATGAGTTAAGTCATATGCATAACCATGAGTACCGATTAAATTTTTTTTCTTGTCATAAAGCGGCATTTTTGTCGCAAGGAAAATTTTTAAATAATCGTCATTAAATTTTCCAATAGTCAAAAAGTCATGTCGTTTTTTCGTTTTCAAAACCGTTAGATTCTCGTTTTTAAACTGATCCGCAAATTCAACAATTTTACATGGCATTTCATAGAGAGATTTTCCCGATACAGAGATTCTTGATTTAAATCCATGAGTCTTTGCCCATCTGGAACAAGAATCTGTAAAATTTGAATTTAAATCTTTTTTCCATAACATGAGACTTGGAATCATTAAAGAAACTTTTTCTAAATCAAGCATCATATTAATCTTCTACAATATAGTGTACTTAGGTTACCCTCAGATGAGATTTTTTTCAATCTTAATGGAACTATTTATGTCAGCATCTTAGGTATTTTCTACCCTATAAAAAAATTATTTTTATGTTCTACTACTCATAAATCCGCTCATTTTTTAGGTTCGACTTTTTTCATTATCATAAAATGTTTTTAGTGATTGAAAATATGCACTAGAATTAATAAATGAAATTATGTTGACATTAATTAACAACTCCATTTGAATATTCTGAATTACATTAAAGGTATGATTATGAAATTAAAAAACAAAGTTGCAATTGTTACTGGGGGATCAAAAGGCATTGGTACTGCCATTTGTGAAGCGTATGCGAAAGAAGGGGCAGTTGTAATTGTTGTCAATAAACATGATCCAGCCACGGGTATAGCAGTTGCAAAAGAAATTCAACAAACGGGTTACCAAGCTGAGGCTATCCAATGTGATATTACGAATGAAATAGCTGTAAATTCTTTGGTACATCAAGTATTGCAAAAATACCAGCACATAGATATTTTAGTGAATAATGCAGGGCTAGCAGTTTTTAAAAATTTTGAAGATCAAACTTTAGATGACTGGAATTTTGTGATGGACACTAATCTTAAAAGCGCATTTTTAATGTCACGGGCGGTTGTACCTTTCATGAAACAGCAAAAACATGGAAAAATTATTTTTATTGCATCAATTGCTGCTACGGTTGGCTTTGCTACAATTGCGCCTTATAGTGCTACTAAAGGAGGAATGTTAGCGATGGCAAAATCTATGGTAGTTGAATTATCGCGTTATAATATAAATGTTAATTCCATTTCACCTGGAACAGTCGATACGCCAGGCAATCAAACTTTTTTAACTGATCCTGAATTTTTAAAAGGAATTGCAGCAAGGACTGCTAGTGGTATGCCTATGCAGCCTAAAGATATTGCGGGAGCTGCTGTTTTTCTAGCATCAGATGATGCTAATGCAATTCATGGCTTAAATTTAATTGTTGATAATGCGTGGACTACTCTTTAATTAAGTGCGCGCGTTTTTGTGTAGAAAGAAGCTATAGGCACTACCATAAAACTGATAATAGCAGCAACAAATGGCGCTAGCGTTTTTCCATAAGCGCCAAAGAGACCAAATGCCATCGGCACAGCGATTAATAACGCAAGTACTAACGCACTAATACCTATAGGATTAAAATTTGGAATGGTACCTTTTTGAAAAGGGAAATTTTCTGGAGAAATTTTAAATATCTTTTTATTAAATAAAAGATATGAAATAACTGTCATCACCCATGCAATAATAAATACTGCTTGAAAAGTTAATACTTGCAGTAAATGAGTTAAAATTCCACCAAACATTAATATTGTAGAAAGCAAGACCATTAAAATGATCCACCAATGTCGTCCAGGAGAAAATCCAAAAATTCTCGAAAAAAAAGTGGTTAATGCTAGTGAACCGCTATAGGTATTAATAACATTAATCCGAATTTGCGTGAGAATTACAAACAGAACGCCCCAAATTCCTAATAAATCTGGAAAATAAATTCCAGGGTTTGTTTGTTTAAGTTTCAGGCCAAACCAGGCGCCTAATAATGTTGCCCCAAGGAAAACAATACCATTAAGAACATAACTAATTGCAATTGTTGAAATGAGTATTCTTCGTTTTGGAATAAAACGGGCGACATCAGTTGCTGCTGTTGCATTTGCAAATATAGGGATTGTTGTTGCTAAGAGTTGCAATAAAGCCGGTCCTCCAGCATGATTAAGCAGATGAGTAGGAGTATATGAAAAAAAATGTACCTGATTATGAGTATGTAACGTTAGAATTATACTCCAAATTAATAGGATTAAATAAATAGGTAACGTAAACCACATAATATAATTTAATGCAGTGATGCCATACCAAGTTAGCGGAATAAAAATTGCACCAACCGCTATATATAAAATCCAGATTGGAATGATTGGAAATTGCGTGTGAATAGCAGTAGCAATAATGGAACCTTCGATTGCGAAAAAAATTAGAAAGCTAATTGCATAAATGAAGGAAGTAAATCCTGCGCCTTTATAACCAAAGCCAGCTCCAGAAGTGATCAAATCCATATCAAGACCTGTTTTACAGGCAATAGTTGTTAATAAAAAACCTACGCTACCAATAATCACAGTAGTAATAACCATGCCTATGATCAGATCTCTAGCGCCATACATTTGCATTAAGTCACCGCCCCATGCTAAATAAAACATAGCAGAGGCAACACCCAGCATCACACTGAATAATGAAATCCAACTCCATTGTCGATATGCATCGGGGACTATTTGTAAAGCAAAATCATCACGCCGTTGTTGTTTAGTAAATTGACTCATTTGATATCCAAAAAAAAATTATTTATCAAGCACATTAAAACTTATTAACAACTTAATTTGTAGGGTAAAAACTATCTAAAAACAATTTATCCAATCAAGTGAATCATCGCTTTTTTAATTTTATCAACTAAATCTGCAGCAGCTAATTCAGTGCTTAAAAAAGTCGATTGCCCAGCAAAAAGTGACATAAATTCCGGATTATTTTGTACTGCAGCAGATTTTCGAATCTTTTTTGTTAAAGTATTTTGTACGGGATAATCAAGAAATTCCACGGTTAATTGGCTTAGTTCATCAATGAATTGATTGTGAATAGCTCGTGCATATTTACCAGAGAATGCTTTAGTGAGTATTGTTTCATCGTTTGTCGCATTTATTAATTTATTTTTATATACGGGATGAGTTCCTGCTTCTGCGCAGCTCAAAAATGCAGTGCCCATTTGTACTCCACTTGCACCTAGCGAAAGTGCCGCGGTAATTGCACGTGCATCCATAATTCCGCCCGCAGCAATAATCGGTAAATTTATTTTATCAACTAATAATGGGATTAGCGAAAATGCACCAATCAATGAATCTTGAACTTCGCCGATAAAAGTACCTCGATGACCACCTGCTTCAATGGACTGCGCAACGATCAGATCAACACCTGCGGATTCTAATGCTGTAGCTTCTACGAGTGAAGTTGCTGTGCCAATAATAATTGTGCCATTGTGCTTTAATTTTTCGATCCAATACGAAGAAGGAATTCCAAAGGTAAAACTAAAAGTTGAAATTTTTTCTTTAATAATGATCTCCATTTGTTCATCAAATACGGGAGCAAATGGTGGATCTATTGGAATAATGCTTATATTGAGTGGTTGACAAACTTGATTAAGTTTATCAACCATTTGTTGCTGTTGTGGCAATGAAGTTTGATAATTTCCTGGTACAAATAAATTGACTGCGAAAGGGCGTTGCGTATGTTGTCGAATTGCTTTGATGGCTATCTGTAATTCGTTAGGATCCAAAAGTCCAGCACCTAATGACCCCATGGCACCAGCATTAGATACTGCAGCAATTAACTCAGGTGTAGTTAGACCACCTGCCATAGGAGATTGAATTAATGGAATTTCAATATGCAGTAAATTCTTTAATATAGAATGTTGCCATTTTTGTTTTAATAAATTGCTAATAGATGTCATAAACATTTACTCATTAATAATAATGGCTGAGGTAATAGCTTTTGCTTTCTCAATCGCTTCCGCTATTGTTTCTCCTCGTGCTAATCCAACACCTAAACGTCGTTTACCATTGACGGAAGGTTTACCAAATAAACGCAAAGCAGTGCCTGGAATTTTTAATGCCGTCTCAAGATTATTAAAAGTCATGGATTCAGATTTTCCTTCAAATAATAGGGCAGATGAAGCAGTGGCGCCATATAATTTAATTTCAGGTATAGGTAATCCTAAAATTGCGCGAACATGTAATGCAAATTCGGATAAATCTTGTGATAATAAGGTGACCATGCCAGTGTCATGCGGCCGTGGTGAAACCTCACTAAAATAAACCATATCACCTTGAATTAATAACTCAACCCCGAAAATCCCAAAGCCACCTAAGGCTTCGGTAATTGTTTTAGCAATTTTTTGACATTCT
>JBGSLN010000235.1:0-3180 GCA_041740675.1 Gammaproteobacteria bacterium
CAAAACGAAATATCAAATTTAGGCGAATCAACCGAGTTTGATTTAGATGATGATTGAATATAAAAGATAAACTAACTTTTATTGTGGTTAGGTTTTTTTGCCTTGGATAAATGCGATTACTAATGCGACAATAACGCCCCCTAATATAGATAGCCCTATATAAGGATACCCCTCTAAAATCACATGTATTCCACCATAACAAAATGCTAAAGCAATTATTGCTGCTACAAATAGCCCCACATAAGCTGCCAAAATAGAATGAAATAATTCACGTTCTTTCAATTTAATTTCTCTATTCTCTTTTTGATGTACATGAGCCTGCTCTTTCTCTGTCATAAGTATAATTCGTTCTGGAAAAGAATTATCCACCTCTGAAAATTGTTTTAAGAAAACGGGGTGATGAAGAGGCAAAACCGCTTGAATAGATTGCTGAATTTGTTGCTGCTGAATAACAGGTGGAATATTTTCTTGAGCGTTGCTCTTAATTGTATTATTACTTTTTGTATGCTTCGGCTTCATTAATAGCTATTTCTCTCATTCTTTTTTCCACAGCATTAAAATATTTTTTAATAGATTTGTCGTTACTTTTATTGCTGGCAATGGATGATGTGCTCCTAATTTTATTAGGATAAAGCTCTAACACAGAGCCCATTCCTCTTAAAAAACTTTTCACACTTGCGTTCATAATTTTGCTCCATCATATACAACACTTACAACATTTGTTGTTATTTGCAGTATAGCAAATATCTCACACGGTAAGAAACAAAAACATCACTTCAAAAATACTAGATTACCCTACATTAATAATAAAATTAAATAAATCATCAACTTAAATATAGGGTAAATCGTGCTGTATAACCCCAATTACCCTACATTCCATATTTTCCATACTTGATTTATCAACTTTCTATATTTCTTGTAAGACATTCGCCATTTGTAATAAAAACAGAATAAATATAACAATTGTTATTGACATTAAATATTCTTATTGTTATATTTTATCTATCAAATATAACAAATGGAATAAAACAATGTTAATGGAACAAAAAGATCTATACCCAGCAACCTATAAACTCATCAAAAGTTTCTCCGCAGATGGCTGCCGAAGCATAACAAACCTAAACCCACCAGATACCTTTTCAGCGGTAGGAACATTTCTTAACGAAATCTTTTTTAAATACCCATCAGACAAATTTTTAGATGTCTTACAAAATGAACATATCTCAACCTTGCTTCACTACTTCTTTACTAAACAAGAGATGCAAGAGAACTTTAAAGTTAATTTGTTTGTACTTGTATCTCAAGAATTTGAAATGCTGTTTAATGAATTGTTTGACGAGGCGCATGACGAAAACATGCATGAGCTAGCAGACGACTTTCCAAATATTTTAGCTGAAACACGACTTGAAGAATTAAGAGCCATTCAATAACAGGGAGAATAACAATGAACTTAATAAACAAAGATTTTGTAACCGCGGCAGAACGTATTAATACGATGGTAACGATTAAAAGAAAATCACCGCTTCATTTAGCGCGTATTTATCAAGCAGCTGAAAAAGAAGCGTTAAATAAAATGGGAATTATTTCTAAAAACCAAATATCAAATGAGCATTTAGAGGCAGCTATTAATTCTGTTTTATGTAGATGGATTGCAGCTGACTGTACCACTTCAATTATTTTATAAGGAAATAACTAATGATGCACGTTAATAAAGACTGGCTTGCAAATAAATATATTACAGCTGCTAAAAGGGAAACATTAAAAGTCGCTAATTTTGACTTAGACCAACAAACTGACATGATAATTTTCTTGCGACTAATGGTAACTAATTTAGCTGAGAAAATAGCTGATAAAGAAATTGGATTTATTGAGGGAAAATAATATGTTAACACCTGAACAATTAGAATTACGAAAAAAAGGTATAGGTGGTAGTGATGCAGCTAAAGTAGCTGGATTATCTCGATGGGGAACCCCTTTCGAAGTGTATCAAGATAAATTAAATTTGGCAGAAGCACGAGAAACTACAGAAGCGATGAAAATTGGAAGTGCGCTTGAGCCAATAATTTTAGATAAGTATGAGTCACTCACTGGCCATCATGTAAAACGAGATAATGAGACTATTTTTAATAAGAAAAATAAATTCATGCTTGCAACCGTTGACGGCTTAGTAACAGATAAAAATATCATCGTAGAAGCTAAAACAGCTAAAAATAGTAATGGGTGGGGCGAAGCTAGGACATGTGATATCCCAGTCGATTATTTATGCCAAGTTGCGCACTATTGTGCTGTACTTGACGTTCCAACCGCTCACATCATCGTATTTTTTAAATTTAATGAAAGTTATGAACTCTATAAATACGATAGAAACGAAAACCTAGAAACTGCTCTAGTAAAAAAAGAATGCCACTTTTGGAACAATCACATAGTACCGCAAATCCCCCCTGCTATTACTAAAGTGTCACAAGCAAAAGTGGCATATAAATTTGCTGAGGAAGTAACTGCGTTTGCAGATAACGAAACAAAAAAGAAGTTCGGGAAATTAAGAAGTTTAATTAATAAGAAGAAAGAGCTTGAAGCACTAGAAGATGAACTTAAGACCGATTTAATGCTAACAATGGGTGTTGCCTCAGAATTGAAAGACGGAGAAGGAAATAAATTAATTAGCTGGAAGAATGTTACTAGTGAACGATTTGACACAACTCAATTTAAGCAAAGCAACCCTGATTTGTATCGTCAATTTGTAAAGGAGCAAACAATCAGACGGTTTTTACCTAACTATATCCTGGAGATTTAAAATGAAAAATCAAGTAATAGTAAAGCAGTTTAAAAATCATAAAGATGTAAATGATTTATTAACGCAAAATGCATCTCAAATAGCATTAGCTTTACCGAAACATATGGATTTAAAACGTTTATCACGAATCGCTTTAACAGAAGTTAGAAAAAATCCAAAAATATTAGAATGCTGCCCTTACAGTTTTATTGGTTCTATCATGAATTGCGCACAACTTGGGTTAGAGCCTGGATCTCATTTAGGACAAGCTTATTTAGCTCCATTTTATAATAGTAAAACAAAAAAACAAGAATGTAATTTTATAATTGGATATAAAGGAATGATTACTTTAGCGAGGAGATCTGGAGATGTTATAAGTTTTAATGCTCAACCAGTTTATCAAGGAG
>JBGSLN010000236.1:0-2187 GCA_041740675.1 Gammaproteobacteria bacterium
AAAAAGAAGGTGTAGAAGCGTGGTTTGATTTAGATATAGAAATGATTTTAGGCACAGATGCTGAAAATTATCGAAAAAACACTGATATTTTAGACGTTTGGTTTGATTCGGGGGTATCACATGAATGTGTGATTAAACAAAGACATGAATTGCAATATCCGGCGGATGTATATTTAGAAGGTTCAGATCAACATCGCGGCTGGTTTCAATCTTCTTTATTAACTGCTGTTGCGATGCAACAAGAAGCACCATTTAAAATCGTATTGACTCATGGTTTTACAGTAGATGCAAATGGTCATAAAATGTCGAAATCTTTGGGAAATACTATTGAGCCTGAACAAGTAATAAAGTCGTTAGGTGCTGACATTTTACGCTTATGGATAGCATCAACAGATTATAGTAATGAAATGACAGTGTCAGATGAAATTTTCAAACGTACAGCAGATACTTATCGACGTTTGCGAAATACAGCTCGTTATTTATTGGCAAACCTGGATGATTTCGATCCTGAACAACATGTAGTTCCTCATTGTGCGATGTTAGAATTAGATCGTTGGGCTGTTAATCAAGCACGTTTATTACAAAAGGAAATTTTAGCAGCCTATGAAGATTTTCAATTCCATGTCATTTATCAGCGTGTTCATAATTTTTGTTCGATAGAAATGGGATCATTTTATTTAGATATCATCAAGGATCGTCAATATACAACACAAAAAGATAGCTTGGCGCGCCGTTCCGCTCAAACAGCAATGTTGATGATTTTAGAAGGATTAGTGCGCTGGTTAGCACCAATTTTAAGTTTTACTGCTGAAGAAATTTGGCAAAATATGCCTGGAAATCGTGAAAAATCAGTATTTTTAGTAGAGTGGTTTGATGCATATCCTGAGCCAATCATGAAAAATGGATTGGATGCTGAATTTTGGCTAACGGTGATGGCAGTGCGTGATGAAGTTAATAAAGCATTAGAGCAGCAACGCAACTTAGGTAAAATTGGCGCACCATTAGAAGCAGAAGTAATTTTATATTGCAGTGATCAATTAGCGGTTGCTTTAAACCAATTAGGTGATGAATTAAAATTCATTTTGATTACTTCTGCCGCGATAGTAAAGCCATTAAGTAATATGCCAGCGGAGGTGTTGAATACTGAATTCGATGAATTAAAGTTAGTTATCAATATTTCTGAACATCCAAAATGTGTTCGCTGTTGGCATCGTTGTGCAGATGTGGGATCTAACGATAAGCACCCGGAATTATGTGGACGATGTGTAAAAAATGTTGATGGGCAAGGCGAAGAACGATTGTTTGCCTAGCGAAATGTCAACAGACACTAAGTTATGTATTAGCGCAGTAGGAGACTATAGTGGTTTTAAACAAAAAAAATCTTTTATGGTTAATATTATCATTATTGATCATTATTCTCGATCAGCTTAGTAAGCATTGGATGATTACTAACTTAACCTATGGAGAGCCTTGGGTTATTTTACCAATGTTTAATTTAACTCTGACTAATAATCCTGGAGCGGCATTTAATTTTTTAAGCTCAGCAGATGGTTGGCAGCGTTGGTTATTTACAGCGATTGCCATATTTGTATCTATATATATTTTATTTTGGTTAATGTATGCAGCAAAAAGAGATTATTTAACTAAAATAGGGTTAAGTTTAGTATTGGGGGGTGCGATCGGGAATTTATGTGATCGATTGCATTATGGTTTTGTAATTGATTTTATTCAAGTACATTATAAAAATTGGTATTTCCCGGATTTTAATTTAGCAGATTCTGCAATTACGGTGGGGGCAATTTTTATTATTGTGACTTTGTTATTTAATCGAGGTAAACAATGAGTATTTCTACTGAAATTCGACAAAATATTCTGCATATGTTAGAACAATGTGAGTTTCGAAAGTTATGTGATACTTATTTTGCTGAAAACTTTCTTTGGACAATCAAAGGAACAAGTATTTTATCTGGTATTTATACTGATAAAGAAGATTTTTTTGAAAAAGTCATTAATCGTTTAAATAAATGTTTATTGCCTGGTTGGAAGATGTATATTTTAAATCATTATGTTGATAATGATAGTTTGATCGTTGAAATGCGCGGGGAAGTGAAGACAAGAAATGAAAAAGATTATAACAATGAATATTGTTGGATTTTTAAATTTGTTAATGGAAAAGTCAAACATTTA
>JBGSLN010000237.1:0-9181 GCA_041740675.1 Gammaproteobacteria bacterium
GTCGTTTAGCTGAAGAAATTATTTTTGGAAAAGAGCGAGTAACTACGGGTGCTTCTAATGATATTGAGCGTGCTACTGAAATTGCTCGAAATATGGTGACTAAGTGGGGGCTGTCTGACAGAATGGGGCCACTTGCTTATGGCGAAGATGACGGTGAAGTTTTCTTAGGTCACTCTGTCACTAAAACCAAAGAAGTATCAGAATATATTGCTCGGCAAATCGATGAAGAAATTCGAAGCATCATTGATCGAAATTATGATCGTACTCGTAAAATTCTTACCGAGCATTTGCCGCAATTACATGTTATGGCCGAAGCATTAATCAAATATGAAACGATTGATCTAAACCAAATCAAAGAAATTATGGCTGGAAAAGATCCTTCTCCGCCGAAAGGGTGGGATGATCATGAACCCATGGCGGGTTCTCCTAAACAAGAAAATGCTGTGCAAGATGCCGCAGGCCAGAAATCGAATGATCCAAAAAATAATATAGGTAATCCTGCTAGCGATGCCCATTAAGTATATACTCATGTGAGTTTTGCAACAACATTGCAACTTGAAATTCGAGGAGTATATGTTAGATTTTAACAAACCAAATATTATGGGCATTATCAATGTAACGCCCGACTCATTTTCAGAAGTAGGACGTCTTCAAAACTCTGAACTTATTTTAAATCATGCAAAGAGATTAATTGCAGAAGGCGCTGATATTATCGATATTGGCGCTGAACCCACCAATCCCAGCCTGCATCCATGTCTTTCATTACAAGAAGAGTTAGATCGTTTATTGCCTGTTTTAGAACGATTAAAACAAGAAATTTCTATCCCAATCTCTATTGATACTAGTAAGCCTGAAGTGATGCGAGAAGCGATCAAACAGGGTGTGAGTATCATCAATGATATAAGAGCATTTAGAAATGAAGGTACTTTAGCTGTAGTAGAAAAAGCTAAAGTAATGCTATGTTTAATGCATATGTCTTACCCTCAAGGAAAACCTACAGCAGTGAGTCATGAAGATTTTGTCCCAGATGTGATGACGGTAGTGAGAAATTTTCTAAGTGAAAGAATAAAGGCATGTGAAGCAGCAGGGTTAAAAAGAGAAAGAATTATTATAGATCCCGGAATCGGCTATGGCAGTTTTGGAAAAAATACCCATGATAATTTAAAGATACTAAAACATCTTGATCAACTCAAAACTTTAAATTTACCGATTTTAATTGGGGCTTCAAGAAAAACCTTTATTGGTGATATCTTAAAAAAACCAGTTTCTGAACGGCTAATGGGCAGTTTAGCTGTTGCGACATTAGCAGTGTATAATGGAGCATCAATCATAAGAACCCATGATGTGAAAGAAACAGTAGATGCAGTGAAAATTGCGATGGAGATACGAAATGCGAGTTGAAAAACGTTTTTTTGGAACAGATGGTATTCGCGGTCGCGTGGGTACTTATCCGATTAATGCTGAATTTGTATTAAAATTGGGTTGGGCTGTTGGAAAAGTATTTTCTCGTAATCAGCAAGCCAAAATTTTAATTGGTAAAGATACCCGCGTATCAGGATATATGTTTGAAGCAGCCTTAGAAGCGGGTTTATCTGCAGCGGGAGTAGATTCGCGTTTATTAGGCCCTATGCCAACACCTGCAATTGCTTATTTAACTCGCACATTTAGAGCGCAAGCGGGCATTGTGATTAGTGCATCACATAATCCATATGAAGATAATGGAATTAAATTCTTTTCAGGCGATGGTTTTAAATTACCTGATTCCATTGAGTTTGAAATTGAATCTCAATTGGATGAACCCATGGATACAGTAAGCTCGCGTGATTTAGGTAAAGCAAAACGAATTGATGATGCGCCTGGTCGTTATATTGAATTT
Organism: Gammaproteobacteria bacterium; assembly: GCA_041740675.1. Classification (GTDB taxonomy): domain Bacteria; phylum Pseudomonadota; class Gammaproteobacteria; order JBGSLN01; family JBGSLN01; genus JBGSLN01. Next base: position 1,877 of record JBGSLN010000237.1, read on the forward strand.
TGTAAAAGTACTATTGGCACAGATGTTAAACTTGATGGATTGAAAATAGTAGTTGATTGTGCACATGGTGCAACTTATCACATTGCACCCTTAGTATTAAATGAATTAGGTGCGGATGTTATTGTCATTGGAGCGGAGCCTGACGGTTTCAATATTAATGCAAACTATGGTTCTACTTATTTAGAAAATTTACAAGAAAAAGTTTTAGCAGAAAAAGCTGATCTTGGTATTGCCTTTGACGGTGATGGTGACCGCGTAATGATGGTATCGAGTTGTGGAAAAATTATTAATGGTGATGATTTAGTTTATATTATTGCGAAAGAACGTGTAGCTGAAAAAAATATTTTAGGCGGTGTGGTTGGAACTTTGATGACAAATCTTGGTCTTGAAATTGCTTTAAGAGGTTTAGGCTTAGAATTTAAAAGAACTAATGTGGGCGATCGTTATGTTTTATCGGAGTTATTAACTAAAAGATGGATATTGGGAGGGGAAGCTTCGGGACATATTATTAATTTAGATTTAAATACCACTGGTGATGGTATTGTTTCAGCATTACAAGTACTACGTGCGTTATGTAAAACAGAGAAATCTATTCTCGAACTTTCAAATGAATATACAAAATTCCCACAAATCATGAAGAATGTGAAGTTAACAAATAAAACGAATTTATTGCAACTACCTGAAATCCAAACATTGATTGTAACAGCTGAAAAAAAATTAGGGAAAAGAGGACGAATTTTAGTAAGAGAATCAGGAACTGAGCCTGTAATTCGAGTGATGGCTGAAGGAGAAAATGAATTAGAGGTTTCTCAAATTGTACAGAGTATTGTGGAAGTACTGGAACATAGAGTTTAAAAAATCTTCTTAAGACACTAACGAGGAAAACATGCAAAAAAATAAATCATTAGTAGTTATTACTGGCGCGAGTCATGGAATAGGAAAAGCACTTGCTATAAAATTTTCTAATGCTGGAAATCCTTGCTTATTATTATCTCGAAATATTAAACCGATAAAGGAACTAGCGGATAGAGATGTGATGTATGAACAAGTGGATGTTATTGATTATAGAGCTTTACAGACAGCAATTAGTAAAGCGGAGGCAATTTATGGAAAAACCGAATGTTTAGTAAATAATGCGGGATTTTTAAATGTAGGTGAATTTCGTGATATTCCAATCGAAAAAAGCCAGTATGAATTTGACGTATTGGTTAAAGGCGTATTGAATGGCATGAAAGCTGTGCTTTCTGATATGTCGGAAAGAAAATCAGGAACAATCATTAATATTAGTTCTATCGGGGATCGAAAGCCATATCCACAAGCCGTTATTTATCATGCGAGCAAACATGCAGTGCGTTCTATGGCAGAATGCTTGCAAATGGCAGAAGCAAAAAATAATGTCAGAATCATGAATATTGCTCCTGGTTTAATCAAAACAAATATACATGCAAATATGGGCATTTCATTTGAAGAATATTGTGAAAGATTAGGTAATCCAACCTTTATCCAACCCGAAGAATTAGCCGATATTATTATGTTTTGTTGGCAACTCCCACAATCTATTTGTATTAGGGATTTAGTAGTGATGCCAACAGATTGTGCATTATAATTATTTACGAAAATGAGGGAAACAATGCGTCCTAAAATAGTTGCAGGAAATTGGAAGATGCACGGCTCAAAGACGATGGTCGAAGAATTGCTTAATACATTGAAAAAAAGCACAAAAAATTTGAATACTGAAGTTATTGTTTTCCCACCTTATATTTATTTACCTCAAACCCAAACAATATTAGAAGATTCGCATATTCAATGGGGTGGACAAAATTTGGCACTCGCCGAGCAAGGTGCATATACTGGTGAAATTTCAGCAGCCATGTTACGTGATTTTGCTTGTGGTTATGTATTGATAGGGCACTCGGAGCGCCGCCAATATTACCATGAAACTGATGATGACATTGCGCAAAAATGTCTAATAGCAGCTCGATATCAATTGACGTTTATTCTTTGTGTGGGTGAGACTTTAGAACAACGAGAAGCAGGCAATACCTTTAATGTGATAAAAAAACAAATAAATGCCATCTTAACACTGGAAAATTGGCGTGATTTGTTGCAAAATGCCATCCTGGCGTATGAACCAATTTGGGCGATTGGAACTGGCAAAACAGCTAGTCCAGAACAAGCTCAAGAAGTTCACCAATTTATACGGGCCACCATCGCAGAGCAGGATACAAAAACTGCTTTGAATTTGCCTATTTTATACGGCGGTAGCGTAAAGCCTAACAGCGCAAAGGGTTTATTTGAAATGATAGATATCGATGGTGCATTAGTGGGTGGGGCCTCTTTACAGCCCGATGATTTTACGGAAATTTGTCAATGCAATTCATAATTTTGTTGTTACATGTTTTAGTTTGTTTAAGCTTAATTTCTTTAGTGTTAATGCAACATGGGAAAGGTGCTGATATTGGTGCGGCCTTCGGTGCGGGTGCTTCAAATACTGTTTTTGGAAGCACAGGTTCTGGTTCCTTTTTAATGAAAGTGACAGCAGCTTTAGCAGTAGTTTTTTTTATTACTAGTGTAGTCTTAGGTTATTTAGATGCACATATGACTCAAGCTAACCAATTCCAATTACCCATTGGCAAACCTAGTACGGTCGTAATTCCAAATGATGTAACGAATACCACGCCTGCATCGAGTACAACCTCAAATTCAACGGCACCTGTGGTAGATCAAGGAAACGAAAAACAGAATCAGTAAGTAATAAGGGCTTACAAAAAGTAACTTTATCCCGTTGTGAATAGAGCAGTCTAATATTGCATTAGACTGTTTTGCTCCAAATGACCGAAAAAAAGACTTTTTGTAAGTAAAAAATTAGCCGAAGTGGTGAAATTGGTAGACACGCTATCTTGAGGGGGTAGTGGCGAAAGCTATGCCGGTTCGAGTCAGGACTTCGGCACCAAAAAAATTCTATGAGGTATCAATGTTAGAAAACTATCTGCCAATTTTGATTTTTATGGGGGTGGGGGTTGGCCTAGGAATACTCATCATTGTTTTAGGGGCGCTTATATCAGTTCATCGTCCTGATAAACGAAAACAATCTGCTTATGAATGTGGGTTTGAAGCTTTTGAAAGCGCTCGCATACCTTTTGATGTTCGATATTATTTAGTGGCTATTTTATTCATCCTATTTGATTTAGAAACTGCTTTTTTCTTTCCATGGGCAGTTGTGTTACGCCATATTGGTACTTTTGGCTTGGTATCAATGTTAATATTTCTCGGTTTGTTGGTAATTGGTTTTATTTTTGAATGGAAAAAAGGGGCGTTGGAATGGGAGTAATGGCTACAGCAACTGCTCAAAAAGCAAATAAAGGTTTTATTACTACCACATTAGAAGAAGTAGTTGGTTGGGCTCGTGGTGGTTCAATCTGGCCCATGAGTTTTGGTTTAGCATGTTGTGCAGTGGAAATGATGCATTGCGCTGCTTCACGCTATGATTTAGATCGCTTTGGTATTATTTATCGTCCGAGCCCACGCCAATCAGATGTAATGATTGTGGCAGGAACTTTATGCAATAAAATGGCCCCAGCATTACGAAGAGTATATGACCAAATGTCAGAACCTAGATGGGTGATTTCCATGGGATCTTGTGCTAATGGTGGTGGTTATTATCATTATTCTTATTCTGTGACTCGAGGATGTGATCGGATAGTTCCCGTAGATGTTTATGTACCAGGTTGTCCACCGACGGCAGAAGCCTTGCTGTATGGTATTTTGCAATTACAAAATAAAATTAAGAAAACACAAACCATAGATAGATGAAGGTGATTTAATGGCAACCGTTGAAACTTTAAAAGCCTTAGTTGAAGAAAAATTTTCATCTTTTGGAATGACCACAAAGATTAATTTAGACGAACTAACAGTTGAAGTTCCAAAAAAGCATATACATGAAATTTGTTTAGCTTTACGGGATATGGCTGATTTTCATTTTGAGCAATTAATGGATCTCTGTGGGGTGGATTATTCAACCTATGGAAAAACAGAGTGGGTTACTGAGGATGCAACATTCACTGGATTCAGTCGTGCTGTTGAAAATTCTGTAGAAGATAAAAGTTCTGCTACTCCTGGCATGCGAAGTGTATCAGTGAAATGGGAAAAACCAAGATTTGCAGTCGTTTATCATTTACTCTCATTGAGACATAATCATCGCCTTCGTCTTAAAGCATTTGTCGAAGAAAATGATTTGCTAATTGATTCAGTCATCAATATTTGGAATGTGGCAAATTTTTTTGAACGTGAAGCGTTTGATATGTACGGTATTTTATTTAATGGGCACCCTGATTTGCGTCGGGTACTAACTGATTATGGTTTTATTGGCCATCCTTTTCGTAAAGATTTTCCGTTGTCGGGCTATGTCGAACCGAGATACGATGCTACATTGCAACGTGTTGTTTATGAACCTGTTGATATCCAACCAAGAGTGTTAGTGCCACGAGTGATTCGTAAAGATAACCGTTATTTAGGCCATGAACGTGGCCAAACAAAACCGGAATAAACTATGAATGAAATTCGCAATTATACTTTGAATTTTGGGCCACAACATCCGGCTGCACATGGTGTATTACGGTTAGTGTTGGAAATGGATGGAGAAGTGATTGAACGTGCTGATCCGCATATTGGTTTATTACATCGAGCCACAGAAAAATTAGCTGAATCAAAACCATTTAATCAAAGCATAGGTTATATGGATCGACTTGATTATGTATCGATGATGTGTAATGAACATGCTTATGTATTAGCAATAGAAAAATTATTAGGTGTAGAAGCACCAATACGCGCCCGTTATATTCGTACAATGTTTGATGAAATTACTCGCATTCTGAACCATCTATTATGGTTAGGTGGACATTCACTAGATATCGGTGCAATGACTGTATTTTTATATGCATTTCGTGATCGAGAAGAATTAATTGATTGTTACGAAGCTGTTTCTGGTTCACGAATGCATGCAACTTATTATCGACCTGGCGGTGTTTACCGTGATTTACCGAATGAGATGCCAAAATACAAACCATCTCCTTGGCACTCAAAGAGAGCAGTTGATAAATTAAATGCAGATCGAGAAGGCTCATTATTAGATTATATAGCTTCGTTTACTAACAAATTTCTAAAAAGATTGGATGAATATGAAGGTTTATTAACAGACAATCGAATTTGGAAACAACGCACAGTAGGTATCGGTGTGGTTTCTCCTGAACGTGCATTGCAACTTGGTTTCACTGGGCCCAATTTACGAGGTTCAGGCGTTGCTTGGGATCTTAGAAAAAAACAGCCGTATGCTGCATATGATCAAGTGGAATTTGATATTCCAATTGGAGTCAATGGTGATTGTTATGACCGTTATTTAGTACGGATGGAAGAAATGCGTCAATCAAATCGCATTATCAAACAATGTATAGATTGGTTACGTAATAATCATGGACCTGTGATGTTAGCGGAACACAAAGTTACGCCACCCACCCGAGAAGAAATGAAAAATGATATGGAAGCATTAATTCATCATTTTAAATTATTTACTGAAAGCTACTGTGTGCCAGAAGGTGAAATCTACGCCACTGTAGAAGGGCCAAAAGGAGAATTTGGTATTTATCTAATTTCTGATGGTGCTAATAAACCTTATAGATTAAAAATTCGTCCACCTAGTTTTGTAAACATTGCAGCAATGGATGAATTATGCAAAGGACATATGTTGGGAGATGTGGTAGCAATTTTATCAAGTATTGATGTAGTGTTTGGCGAAGTTGATCGATAAAATGCTGTGAGTATAAATACTCTTTGCATTTGGGTTGTATATTAAAGAAGATGATTATGACTGAAGAAAAAAAATTTATATTATCTGATGCGATTAAAGCGGAAGTTGATCGCTGGCTTACAAAGTTTCCAGCTGATCAAAAACAGTCGGGTGTATTGTATGCATTGCGTATTATCCAAGAAGAAAATGGTGGTTGGTTGACTGAAGCGATGATGAATGCAGTGGCAGATTATTTAGGAATGCCCGCTGTTTCTGTCTATGAAGTCGCGACATTTTATAATATGTATAACTTGCAGCCTGTAGGATGTCACCAAATTAATGTGTGCAGTAGCATTTCTTGTATGTTATGTGGCAGCGAAACAGTTTTAGACTATTTGCAAAATAAATTAAACATAAAAAGCGGAGAAACAACAGCAGATGGTAGATTTAGCTTAAAAGCAGTTGAGTGTTTAGCCGCATGTCGAAATGCACCAGCAATGCAAATTGATAAAACTTATCATGAAAATTTGACAGAAGCTAAGATTGATAAAATTCTAGCTAAACTTGAATAGGTGGGCTATGGAATTAAACCAAGTTTGTTACCGAACACTTCATTTAAATAATCCACATACATTAGAAACTTATCGCAGTATTGGTGGGTATTCTGCTTTAGAAAAAATCTTAAAAGAAAAAACCCCTCCAGAAGTTATTATTGAAGAACTTAAACTGTCTTCATTACGCGGTCGTGGGGGTGCTGGATTTCCATCTGGTTTAAAATGGAGTTTTATTCAGCGTAACAAACCTGGGCAAAAATATGTGGTTTGTAATTCTGATGAAGGCGAACCAGGTACTTGTAAGGATCGTGATATTTTGCGTTATAACCCACATCAATTAATTGAGGGGATGATCATTGGTGGTTATGTGATGGGCGCAACGATTGGTTATAATTATCTTCGAGGAGAATTTTGGGAGCCTTATCAATACGTTGAGCAAGCTGTCTTAGAAGCTCGAAAAGCAGGCTATCTAGGTAAAAATATTTTGGGATCCGAAGTTGATTTTGAATTACATAATTTATTAGGTGCTGGAGCATATATTTGTGGTGAAGAAACTGCATTGATGAACTCAATTGAAGGTAAAAAAGGCCAGCCCCGATTTAAACCACCATTTCCAGCTAATTATGGTGTTTATGGCAAACCAACTACGGTGAATAACACGGAAACATTTGCATCCGTACCTGTTATTTTAGAAAAGGGCGGCAAATGGTTTCTAGAGTTAGGTAAGCCAAATAATGGTGGCACTAAAATTTTTAGCGTAAGTGGTCATGTAAATAAACCGGGTAATTTTGAAGTGTCACTCGGTATTCCTTTTAAAGATTTATTAGAACTTGCGGGTGGAATGCGTAATGGTAAGAAATTGAAAGCAGTCATTCCTGGTGGATCATCTATGCCTATTTTGCCTGCTGCGCAAATTTTAGAAATGACCATGGATTATGATTCGATGCGTACTGCAGGAACAGGATTAGG
>JBGSLN010000238.1:0-8369 GCA_041740675.1 Gammaproteobacteria bacterium
CTTGTTGCTTGCGAATTACTTCGATTTTGTCCTCTGGAGTTGCTTCGGCTATGAAGTCGTCAACGCCGGCTTCGTCGGCAATTACTGATGCTGTAATTCGGTTATCTCCGGTGAGCATGATTATTGATCAAGACTTGAGAAATTTTATGATCATTGCTGCAAGTTGTGAAAAAGTTAAAACCACACTTATTTCTGTCTCATTCCGTGTTTTTTCAAGACAAATGATTTTGATGTTTATTTTGATACTACCTTGGGTTTTTGTGCATACATTTGGCTATTTTATTGTTATTTTCTCAATTTTAGCTGCTTACCTAATACTTGGGTTAGAAGAAATTGCATATAATCTTGAAGCGCCATTTGGTGATACCGAGGATCATCTCAATATGGGAACCATGCTAAACAGAATTGAATCTTCGATAGTTGAAATATTAAAGTATTAATTTGGGCTCCATCACAAGATGAAGTATTACATAATTTAGCTAGTACGAGGGAAAGTAAATCCGAACCAGCCTTGTCTAAACCTTTGGATATGATATACTTGTAACGTTTAAAATGGTTTACTAACAGGGAGAAAACAATGAAACTAATTAAGCAATCTCTTATCCTATTTTTTGGTCTGGTATTATCCATGGTGGCTTTTGCAAGTTCGTATGATCATGGAAAAGACACAAGCAATCAGACTATTACTGCAATCGCCGTTGCAAATCCTAACTTTTCAACACTAGTAAAAGCACTTAAAGTCGCTGGTCTTGCTGATGTATTGAATAAACCTGGTGAATATACTGTATTTGCTCCTACTAATGCTGCTTTTGCCGCTTTACCTAAAGGTACTTTAACAGCACTTTTACAAGATCCAACAAAGCTAAAAGCCATTTTGCTGTATCATGTCGTTGAAGGTAAAGTAATGTCGAGTGACATTAAACCAGGTTTAGTAAAGACCTTGGAAGGTTCTGATATTGATATTTCAGTAAAGCATGATAAGGTTTATGTGAATAATGCACTTGTTACGACCGCTGATATAAAAGCTGCAAATGGGGTCATTCATGTGATTAATGCCGTATTGTTACCAACAAAAAAATAATAAATATTTTAAAAGCCTAGTTATATACGCTAGGCTTTTTTATTTCAATGAATTGGTATTCTTAGGACTCTAACTAAGCTTTGATTATCTGATCAGAGCTTTTTTTTATAATCAACATTAATAAATTGATTTTAAATTATATTTAATTAATGATTATTTAAAAATAAACAAACTCGTGGTAATTAATGAATATAGCCATCATAGGCGCCAGCGGTGCTATAGGCAAAGCCTTAGTCCATCAACTGTGCCTTAATAAATGGACAGAAGTTATTTATGCTTTTTCGCGTAGTCAAAAAGTATATGAACATTTTAATGTTAAATCTTTTTTTATTAATTTAGAAGATGAAAATTCGATAAAAACTGCAGCAAACAATGCGATATGTTTTAATGGTTTTGATTTAATAATTATTGCTACTGGAATACTTCATACAGACGAAATTTTTCCTGAAAAAGCTTTAAGAGACATTTCAGCAAAGAATTTTCATAAACTTTTTGCAATCAATACCATTGGCCCAGCATTAGTGATGAAATATTTTTTACCATTACTCGCAAAAAACAGAAAAAGCATTTTTGCCGTTATGTCCGCCAGGATTGGTAGCATTAATGATAATAGATTGGGAGGTTGGTACGCTTATCGTGCATCTAAAGCAGCTTTAAATATGATTATAAAAACAGCAAGCATAGAGCTGCGTCGACAAAATAAGCATGCCATTATTATTGGCTTACACCCAGGTACTGTTGATAGCCCACTTTCAAAACCATTTCAAACGCCGATTTCCCGAGAAAAAATTTTTACCGCTGAATATGCTGCAATAAAACTACTCGATGTTATGAATAAACTAACACTTGAGTCTACTGGAAAAATTTTCGCATGGGATGGTGTTGAAATTCCCTATTGAGATCTATTCTATTATAAGACGATATCAATATGAAAGGTTCTGTCAAAATTTAGTTCTGTTTAATTTCAACAATACGAGACAAATCAATTTATCCAATATTTTCATGTGATTTGTTATGTTTTTGAATCTTTAACGTAAAGAGACTATAGAATATTGCAAACTACTTGTCAGACTTCTATCAAACACTGCTTAGAAAACTACGACATACTAAATGAATTGCCTACAATCTATAAATATACTACACTTATTTAAAAGAAAACTTTTTTATGGCATGTGGATAAGGAATCTAATGAAGTTTTTAATACTGAGTTGTATAATTCTTTTTTGTTTAATTATAAGCTACATTGGATTTTATTATTTTTCTATGCGTGATATCAAAACTCCAAGTTATAAAGTTGTTAAAACAGTAGGGTCAATTCAAGTTCGACAATATTCTCAATTATTACTAGCTGAAGTTAATATAACCGGTGATCGTGATCAGGCAATAAATGATGGCTTTCGTTTATTAGCGAAATTTATTTTTGGAGATAATATTAATAACTCTAAAATCAATATGACAAGTCCAGTTATGCAGTACTCCACAAAGATTGCCATGACTGCGCCTGTAATGCAGCAAGCTCAAGCAGATAATACTTGGAAAATACAATTTATTATGCCTTCTGAGTATACGTTTCTGACATTACCAAAACCAAAGAATACTAATATCAAAATCTTTCAGCAACCAGTACAGCAATTTATTGTAATTCAGTTTTCTGGAATTATTACTGAAGCTTCGCTGCAAAAGCATCTTGAACAATTAAAAAAGTATATTATTGAAAATAATATTAATGCTATTGGTCCTGAAATTTATGCATTCTATAATCCTCCATGGACATTACCATTCTTGCGGCGAAATGAAATTATGTTTGCTATAGGCAATGCTTCTTAACTCTACATTGGATTGAGTTGCGATACCATTATCAGTTTTAATAATATGGATCCTTCTCGTCTTCACTGCTGCTTCTAAGAGAGACAAGGTGTTCTAACGCCACTAGAAAAAAAACTCATCGTTTCTGGATCAGCATCCAGCATTAAAAGATAGTTCAAATCATTTTCTACCACTGGCCTAAATCCAAAATGATCAGCTTCAAATAAATAAGATTGTTTCATAATAATCCATTTTGTAGCAGTAACAAAAAATTGTTTATGTTACCTAACACTTTAAATTTATTTCGGTAATAAAAGGTATGTAATGGTAATTAAAACAATTAAAAATTCAAAATCATATAACTTGATTATATTTAACTTTTTGCTCGAATGATGTCATTCCAACACGTAGTATAACAGAGACTTTTAAACTGTGAACGAAAATGCCAAGCTTCAGGTGCATGAGTTTTTTGACTGGCGATAAACACTGTATTTTTGCCAAAACGATGATTGATAGTATCCATGAGTTTAGCCGCAGCACTGATAGATTTCTTTTGCTGCTGGTGTTCCTCAATCTCCGTTTGAAATAATTCCAATTGTTGAGGGGAAGTATCCGGTAATAATCCACCGAGTAAAATACCCGTCCGATGATATTGCAAATCCGGTTTATAAATTTGCCGTAAGCCTAATTTAGCGGTTTGAATTATAAGACCTGTATCATTGGTTGCGATAGGTAATGTTAGACGAACAGAACGATGGTAATAAGCAGATCCTTCTTTAAAACGATTTGTTTCTAGAAATACCCTCAGTTCGGTCGCTAATGAATATTGCATTCGTAATTTTTCTGCAGCACGTGCAGCATATTGACTTAATGCTTCTGCGATGGATTGATACTCACGAATGGGATTGCCAAACGATTTAGAAGACATAATGTTTTTTTTAGGTTCAGCAAACATTTCAAGTTTCAAACAAGATTGACCTTGTAGTTCACGTACCGTATCGGCTAGAACAGAATTATAGTGGCGACGAATCACATTTGCACTGATTAAGCTTAAATCCTGCGCCGTCACAATATTGATTGCTTCCAATTGTTTTGCCCAGCTATGACCAATGCCCCAAATCTCAGCAACCGGCGTTGTATTCAATGCCACAGTTTCACTCATACACTGTCCTAAAATACAGACGGGTCGTTTTAAAATTCGTTTAGCTTGGAAGCTTGCAATTTTTGCCAGGGTTTTAGTGGTGCCAACACCAATGGAGACAGGGATGCCCGACGCTCGTAAAATGGTATTTCTTAAATTCAATAAATATTGTTTAAGATGAATATGGGTGATGCCTTGCAATAGCACAAACACTTCATCAATCGAATAAATTTCTACATTGGTTTCATGTTCCTTAATTAATGCCACGACACGTTTCGACATATCACCATATAAAGTGTAATTTGAGGAGAAAACATAGACGTGTTGCCGTTTGCATAATGCTTTAATTTTAAAGTAAGGCGCGCCCATTTTGATACCCAGCTGTTTAGCTTCGTCTGAGCGGGAAATAATATTTCCATCATTATTTGATAATACAATCACCGGCTTTCCAAATAATTTCGGTTGAAATACCCGTTCGCACGACACATAAAAATTATTGCAATCGATGAGTGCAAACATAGTTATACATACCGTCTGACAACACCAGACACGACACCCCAAATAAAATCACCTTGGTTTTCATTTAAGCAAATTTTGGGAAATTTAGGGTTTGCAGGTACTAACCAAGATTGTTGCTCTTGAACCAAAAGTGTTTTAATCAAAAACTCACCATCGACCACAGCAATCACAATGTCGCCATTGCGTGGCATTAAGGAACGATTGACCACAACAATATCGCCTTCGTAAATTCCAGCATCTTGCATTGAAGCACCTATAACCCGCACAAAAAAGGTAGCAGCAGGATGGGTGACTAAATACTCATCTAAGCTTAAACTCTTTTCGATATAATCGTCAGCAGGAGAAGGAAAACCCGCTTGAACAGCGGTTAGAAACAACGGTTGCATAATACACCTCGATACAACAACACAACGAACGCATTATAGAGTACATAATGAGAACTAACAAGAATTGTAATTCTTCAACTAATGTGTTATTGAGGTTTGAAAATTCTCAAGTTGAACAAATCTTTATTAATACTGAAACATAAACTATTGAAAAATAGAAATTTGCATAACTTACAATCTGTGTTTGAGGACTTTTAATGAACCTATTAATGTTAATAAAACCTCGGCCTTGAGTTCGAAAATTTAACTTATTAAAAAATTTGCGACGCAACCCTTGTTTGCGACGGAATCGCATTTTGAACGTTTGTCTCAACTGTTTTGGTCACAGTTGAATATTTAGTAGTTGCCGCACTAAAAAAAGTAACTCCGGTTTGATATACGCTTTTTGTGGTTTCTTGCATATCAACAGCTTTTGATCGAAACGTGTTTACTATATTGTTCCACCAATGTTTGACTTTTAATGCAAGGCTAGTACTTTTTTCTAAGTGTTCTAAAGGTTGGATTAATTTTTTAGTTACAATAGTTTCAAATGTTTGACTAATATTATTTAGTTTTATTGTGCCATCTGCCAAACTAGCTTTTAAATCATACAATGTTTCAATAGAAGTGCTAATACCTTGTTCCAAAGTTATTTTTCGTGATGTACCAATCACACTTTCAAAAACTTTCCTTTGTTTTGCTATATAATCCTCTTCTTTATTAGCTGTATAGCTACTTGCAGTTGGCTGAGCTTCATCATGATTAAAAGTAGTTGTAGGTTTGAGTTTTTCAAGCCCTTTAATATTTAAACCTATAAAACGCACAACCGTAGCTCGCAATTGCTCGTGTTCTATATGTCTTGAGCGTATTGTTTCAAATCTCGCATCAGTAGTATATTGATTAACTGATCCAACTATCGCAATTAAACCAGCAAGATCTGTTTTAATTTCGTCAGCAGCAGGTATAGTTGCTAAAACTTCTGTAGCGATTTTTTTAAGAGACTCTTGCTGAAAACTTTGACTACATAGCTCTTTTAATTCATTTTCATAAGCTTGGCTGGTGTCTGTATTTTTAGAGTTACTTAATACACTTTGTATTATCGCCTCAATTTTACGCTTACAGAAAATATAGTTTATCAATTGATTAGAAATTTCAAATTCTGAAGTTGTTGCATTTTTAATAAAAATATTTTCTTTTTTCAAAATACTATCTTGAGATGAAAAATAGTTTGATTCATTTTCAAGAATAACATCAATATCAGTATACTGTTGTTGCATCGCACCTATATGAGTTTTAAGTTCCTTCAATTTCTGTTGTAGAATATCAAATTTGAAATTTTCACTTAAGATACTCTTCACCTCATTTAAGATACTTCTTAATTGCTCTACTGCCAAATATTTATCTTTTATTGCTAGTACTGCGTTATCTATTTCCTTGGTTTGTTCTAGTTTAAGTGAACCATTGGTAATCCCTAATAAAAGTTTTTTACTCTCAGCGTTGCAGTAATGCCTAAGATTAGGGTATTGAAATTCATCCTGAAGAACTTCACTTAATTGTTGTTGAGTTAATTGTATTCTCACTAGAAAACTAAAAAGGTCGTTAAATTTTGCCTTATCAACAGTATCTAAAAGACATTTTCTAACTATTGTTAAAGGTACTGAAACTAAACTTCTTTCAATAACTGAAGTTGGATCGTTTGGATTCCAAATATTTGACAACAACTCAGTAGCAATATAGCTGACCCATTGTTTATCTTCATTAGAAAGATCTTTTTGCTCTTCTAGCGCTAGATTAAGATATTCGATTGATTTATGACTAAAATCAGTATTAAGCAGTTTAAGCAAGGCTATTAACGGAACATTAACCTTTAGTTGAGCAATACTAATATCAGTTTTTTTAAGTTTTGCTAATTGCTTAATTAACTCTGATATATATTGATGATTAATTACATAATTTTTATGTCCTGTATATATTGGAGTTATATCGAACTTAGAATTTAGTTCTGAGCTTGTTATTGTCCAAAATAATTGTTTAATTTGCTTTTTAACAGTAGCACTCGTAATTTGTTGCTTTAATAAAGCATCTAACATGGGATCCAAACTGTTTTGAAACTCTTGTATATTTAGCTCAGAAAAGAAACTGCGTAATTCGCACAAATAGATAAAACAAGAAGAGTCAGTTTTAAAAGTATTATTCAAGATACTTTCTATAAAGTCATTAATGGTAGCTTGGTTGATATAACCTAATAATACGTTATCATTTGCATTAACAGTAATACGGAATTGTGACTGATTTAAATTTTTATTCACTGTATCATACGCTGCTGTTAATTCATCAAGGAAAATTTGAGCACTGGTATTAGCACCAACTGGAAGTGAACCTAATACTACATGGTGTACTTCTATGGTTTTATTTAAATCTGCGCCATTTAGATGTAAACAGTAAAATGCATCTATTTGATGGTTATTATCATTCTTTTTAGCAACATTTCTTAATAATAATCTGTTATTAATGAAAGATCCTAACGTAGGTGTAGATGTTGCCTCTATTCTATTATTTCCTGCCATTGAGATGGCATCCAGTTGTTTTTTTACGCTTTTTGGTAAATTAAAATATAGCTGACCAAAAGCTATTAATGCTCTGTCAGCATCAACCCCTTCTTCATATTCAAAATCTGTTTTTCCATCGCTAGTATCAGCTCTTCGCAAAGCTTGGCGTAAAGCTTGTAATACACCCAACATCGTCTGTGCTGCTGAGTCAAGCATTTCCTTAGCCTGAGTTTCAAACTGTTTAACACCAGGTATTGCTTGTATTCTCTTTAACTCAATATCATTTAGCGATCGAGTTATTGTTGCATCACCATTAGGGCTTTTAACAGCAATCTTATAATAACTTTTTTCACCTAGTTGAATACGCTTATATGCATTTTCAAAAAGAGCAGGCAACGCAATAAACTGTGAACCATCACTGGTAAGAATAAATTGACCAAGTTCTAAATGATTGACATTAATACCATTGCTATCTTCAGCATCTTTAAGATCAGGGATCAATAATTGATTTTTTATTTCAGGGTCAATTAGTTGCGCGATAGCAATACATAATTGATTACTTAACGCTTGCGAATTATTAATATAGGAAAGATCAGGATCAGCTTTTATTCGTTGCCAGCGTTTAGCCAAAAACAGTGTTAATTTTTGTTTTAATTCATCAATTGAAATTGAACCAGATTGTGCTTCTAAAAGAATTTTTTCTAATTCTTTAAATGTAAACGCTCTTTCAGCTTTATAAATTTCTGCATTAACTTGATTATGGTTTCGGTTAATTATTCGATCATCTTGATATGTGATTTTTATAAGAGAAAACTATAAAGCGTATGACAGACAATATGGAGTTACACCTTTAGCTAAAAGATTTAATGTAGTTAAAAATACTATAGCTAATGTTGCAAGTGGAAAAT
>JBGSLN010000239.1:0-24048 GCA_041740675.1 Gammaproteobacteria bacterium
GATCATCTCAATTTCTTGTTCTGGTGATGGCTTCATGATATGACCTTCTACATTGATATATGCCAATGGAATAGATACGATAGGCATAGTTTGAAAAAGCTGAATAGGATTAGAAGACGGTGATAATACTGTTTTTGTTGTCGGTAAAATAATCCCTGTGGCCTTAAAAGAATGTGCGGGTCTAACCAGTGAAAGTAATATAAATACGATTACAGCAATGCCAATATACACTAAATTTTGTTTGATTGTTTGAATTCCCATCACTGAAGCTTATCGTTTAATTTGAAAAGTATGATAGCTTATCAGATTTGTCATGTTAGCGGAATCTCTTGATTTTATTTTTTAAAGGAGAATAATTATAGTGTGTATCAATGTGCTCAAAGGTAACAATATTTATAAAACTTAACTATGAACAAACTAAAAACCACAATTCGCAATTACGGCAAAAAAAACTTAACCGAAGCTTCATGTCCATCTGATCCGATCAATTTATTTACAGAATGGCTGAATGATGCAATGCAACATGAACCCTATGAACCCAATGCAATGACTGTAGCAACCGTTGATAAACAGGGTTTCCCTTCAGCACGAATTCTTTTATTGAAAGATGTAGGTCCAGAAGGATTTGTATTTTTTACCAATTACGACAGTGCCAAGGGTCAAGAGATTGCAACAAATAGCCGATTAGCGCTAACCTTCTGGTGGCCTGCAACTGAGCGACAAGTTCGTGTTCAAGGCATAGCCGAAAAAACTTCTGTAGATGTATCTTCAGACTATTTCCAAACTCGTAGCAAAGAATCTAAAATTGGCGCGCATGTTTCAAATCAAAGTCAGGTCATCGCTAATCGTGAGGTATTAGACAAGCAGTTCTCGCAATTGCAAGCTGTATATACAAATACAAATGAAATTCCTAGACCTGAGCACTGGGGTGGTTATCAAATAAAACCGATGAAAATTGAATTCTGGCAAGGTGGTCCTCACCGATTACATGATCGAATTTGTTATGAAAAAGTTGAAAATAATTGGAAAATATATCGATTAGCGCCTTAGAACCTATCGTCAAAATCATGCGGAGAAACCTAATGCAAGTACAAACAGTCGATTATCACTCAGCAAACTCCCCTGCTTTGTTTACGCAATCGTTAGTAGAAACTGGATTTGGAATTGTTAAGAATCATCCTATAAATCAACAATTAATAGAACAAGCTTATCGCGATTGGCATCACTATTTCTTACTCGATGGCAAAGAACAGCAAGAGTTTTTATTTGATAAAAAAACACATGATGGTCATATTCCTTTAGAATTATCTGAAACGGCTAAAGGTTATAACATCAAAGATATCAAAGAGTTTTATCATTATTATTTTTGGGGTCGATGTCCTTCTTATTTACAAGAAGTAACGCATTCTCTTTACACCCAACTGATTTCTCTTGCGGCAGAATTATTGCGATGGATTGAAGAGAATACTCCAACGACAATTTCAAAAAACTTTTCGATGCCCTTATCAAAAATGATCGAGAATAGTCCTAATAGTTTATTTCGAATTATTCATTATCCGCCACTCACTGGTAATGAACAAGAAGGTGCAATTCGTGCTGCGGCCCATGAAGATATTAATTTAATTACATTATTACCTGCAGCTACTGCTGAAGGCCTGCAAGTATTAACAAAAAATAATCAATGGTTAGATATTCCTTGTCATGCCGATACGATTATTATTAATACGGGTGATATGTTGCATGAATGCACAGAGGGTTATTATCGCACAACAACCCATCGTGTTATTAATCCAAAAGGAGAAAAAGCGAAACAAGCTCGACTATCCATGCCTTTGTTTTTACATCCCTGCGATCAAGTTGTTCTTTCTAAACGACACACACGGAAAAGTTATTGTGAGGAACGATTTAAAGAATTAGGATTGTTATGAGAAGATGTCTTCTATTTAATCTTTCAAATGTTTTTTAAGATTATCATAAAAATTCTCATGAGGCGCAAATGAAACTAAAGTTAATTCGTCGGTTCTTTCTTCGTAAAGATAGGCGAGCAATATTAATTGATGGATAAGGCGAAACTTATAAACTCGAATACCCGCTAAATCCCCTTTTTTTAATTCGCCAAGAGATGGGTTTTGCTTAATGGTTTCAATCGCTTCTTTAAGCGGAAGAATTTGATTACGGTGCAATTTCTTAATTGCATGTATGAAAGCATTCGTTTGAACAATTTTCATAAAGAGTCTGAATCATATTCCTGTATGTTTCCTAACTTTACATCTTCAAGTCCTAACAAAATCTCTTTAATAGCATTATAACTAAGGTCAGGATTTTCCTCAGCAATACGCCCGATTTTTGCCCAATGTTCAATTTGTTTAGGAACAGAGCGGCTTTGTGCACCTGAGTAACTACGTGCTATATTTACTAAATTATTATCTAGATTAACCGAACTCATGATAAACCTCCAAAGTTCTTCTTTCATAATAAATATATAACTGTTTATTGTGAAAAGCAACAAATTGTTGCAAATATTATCTTTTTGATGTATTTAATTGGCTTGCCTACATTTCGGGATCGCACTATGAATGTATTTGAAAATACTCTCTAAGCAATAAAGCGTTTTATTTTCAACAAATCTTCCCAAGCTTTGGCTTTATCAGCGGGAGATCTTAATAAATATGCTGGATGATAAGTCACTAATAATGGAATATGATAGCTGCTATAAACATGCTGCTGCATTCGCAATCGACCTAATGGTAAATTACTTTGCAGTAAATATTGCGCAGAAATTCGACCTAACGAAATAATCAATTTAGGATTTAACAATTTTAGTTGTTCTAATAAAAAGGGTGTACAGCATTGCTGCTCTTCTGGTTTAGGATCTCGATTATTGGGTGGTCGACATTTTAAAATGTTAGCAATATAAATATCTTCACGTTTTAATCCGATTGCCAACAACATTTGATCTAATAATTGCCCTGCTCTTCCAACAAAAGGTTCACCTTTCAAATCTTCTTGCTGACCAGGCGCTTCGCCGACAAATACTAATTTCGCTTGCGTCGATCCAACTCCAAATACCGTTTGAGTTCGTGTTTGATGCAATGGACAGGTAGTACAATTGGCAACCCGTTGTCTGAGGGATTCCCAAGTCTGAGAAAAATCTGACTTAGGAATATCAATTTCTGCGGTATTGTAACCTAGCTTATCACTATAAGTCTGAATACCCATCGTTTGTAAGTACCAGTCGTCTATGTGTTGTTTGGTTGGCATGAGGTAAAATTTAGATAAGCGTTTAGTTTATTTTACAACATGAGCTAAACCATTACATCTGCTTTTTTATGGCCTTGAATTGAATTTATAAAACGTTTGATTTAAACGAACATTTCAGCGGATGCAGATAATTCAGGAATAGAAGTTATTACAGTTACTAATCCTATATTATATGTTTCATTGCAATAAAAAGTTTCGCAAATAGTATGATCTGAATAATGAAAACCGCGCATTATAATCCTCTTCTTAAAATATTATCCTTAGCATTATACAATAAATCCATTATTTTTTTCCATTTTATTTAATTTGAAAACCAGATTTTACTCCAATTCTTACACAACCGCGTAAAAAAGGGCTAGTAGTACATATTGGCTTCTTATATTGTAATGCGTTTTCTTTCATAGCTTCGTCTTTTAAACTCAACTTATCAGTACTTTCTAATTCATTAAGCATATCTTTATCGCTATGATAATATTCATAACTGACATTAGTAGCAACTTCGTATATTGGAGTATCTTTTAATCTCATACTATCTTCTCGAATGAACTTTTCAATAACAGATTGTATGTGTTTAATTTCACGAATATCATTCATTTTATTGGCTGCTTTACGTGATTTGGGCGAAAACTCAGTGAGTGTAGGAATTTCCAAGGAATAATAAACGGGATTTAATGGATTGCTAGGATCAAAATAACCTGAATGTACAAAAGTCGGTGCAAATCTAAGTTGATAAACTTCTGCAAAAATTTGTTCTAGCCGTTTGATTGGTGCTGAACTATCATCTATTGCAACGCGAAAACCAGGTGCACCCATTTTTGTAATATTATAAATATGCTTAACTGTGTCGTATAAAAATGGATTAGGTTTTAAATTTTTCTCCTCTAATGCTCGAGAAAAAACAAGGTTGAATACATTTTCATTTCTGAGAAATGCGGTATCTTCCCAAGCCCCTTTTAGCAAATAGTACTCCAAATTTTTCCAGGAACCATCGCGAATTTTTTTGTACCATGATTCAGGGAAAAACAGTAGCTCGGCTTCCCAAGGTGAATTAAATTGTTCAGCTTCAGTGATTTGCTTTAAGGTGTCCCATTGATCTGATAAACCTGCTGGCATTGCTGCAGTTAGACCAAATTCTTTTTTTAACCGTTTAAAGCCTAAAGCATCTGATATTTTTGGCAACAGCGTTAATGAACGACAGCCAGAAGTTATAATCCAAACTCCAGCATTATGGACAGAGGTTTGACGTTCTTGTAATAATCCCCAAAGGGCAAAAATCCGTCCTGGACGCATTAAAAAATAAGGTATTATTGCTTTTTTTGCAGGATAATAGAGCTCTATAGTTTTATTTAATACAATGCCAACTGGCATATTAGATACGTATGATAATTGATTACGAATAGTTTTATCAATGCTGTCATCATACATACTGACAATTTTTCCTTGATCATTTGGTAATTGCAAGACACCGTATTGCAAGATGCTACAGCCAAACGGATAACGCGCCTTAAACAGCTTTAGTTCTTTACCTGGGCTAATTTGATCGATTTGTTCTGCAAGACCAGGATTAACTTTATGTACTTCGTTACGAACTTGATCCCAAGTTAGTATTTCAATGCCTTTTTCAGCCATGTTTTTCCCTCAACAATCTAACTTTGTAATATTAGCAAAAAAAGCACACAAAAACTATCTAAAAAAAGTACACTTTCTAAGATCCTTGACTTCGTTCGGGATGACAAGTGTTGCGTTCAAAATGACTACATAGCCTGTCATCCTGAGCGTAGCGAAGGATCTCAGCAGACAGCTACTGATTTTAATGATCCCTCACTCCGTTCGGGATGACAAGTGTTGCGTTCGGGTTGACAAGTATTGCGTTCAAGATGACTACATAGCCTGTCATCCTGAGCGTAGCGCAGGATCTCCAGCAGGGTGCTACTGATTTTTAATGATCCCTCACTTCGTTCGGGATGACAAATTACGTTCGGAATGACAAGCATATTACAAAATTTTACTTGCCATTACTCCATCTGAGTTTAAAATATTCCAAATATTTTTAGAGAATCACATGTCAAACAAACTTCGGATCGTCATCGCCCAAATTAATCTTTTTGTTGGCGATATTAAGGGAAATGCGCGCAAAATTATTAAAATGAGTAAAAAAGCGCGCGATGAAATGAAAGCAGACTTAATTGTTTTCCCAGAATTAGCACTGACTGGCTATCCGCCAGAAGACTTACTATTACGCAAAGACTTTCATCAGCAAATTCGACAAGTACTGGATTACATCAAAGAATCTATTGAGGGTATTGATGTGGTGCTTGGCTACCCCGAATTAATTGTTGATAATCTATATAATTCTGCCTGCGTTATCCGTGGTGGTGAAATTATCGCAAATTATCATAAACAAAAATTACCAAATTATGGGGTATTTGATGAAAAACGCTATTTTAGACGAGGATCTAATCCTTGCGTATTTAATGTGAAAGGATTGCCGATTGGTCTGACCATTTGTGAAGATGTGTGGTTTCCAGAACCTATTAAGCAATCTGTATTAGCGGGCGCAAAAATTATTGTCAGTATTAATGCTTCACCGTTCGATATCCATAAAGTAAAAAAACGTGAAAAAGTTTTAACACAACGAGTAGAAGAAGCGAACACTGCTATTATTTATGTTCATAATGTGGGTGGACAAGATGAAGTTGTATTTGATGGACGTTCCATCGTCATTGATGAAAATAAAAAAATTTGCCATTTCGGTCCAGTATTTGAAGAACAATTGATACCTGTTGATTTAGAATTAACGGATAACAAACCTAAAATTATTTCTTCAAATCCTTATGAACAAATTTCTATTGAGGAAAAAGTCTATAAGGCGTTAGTGACTGCAACTCGGGATTATATTGAAAAAAATGACTTTCCTGGTGCCTTATTAGGCCTTTCTGGCGGCCTCGATTCTGCCTTAACTCTAGCGATTGCTGTTGATGCAATAGGCGCCAATAGAGTTCATGCTGTGATGTTGCCTTCACGTTTCACTGCACAAATGAGTATTGATGATTCACGGCAAATGGCAAAAATTTTTGGGATTCAATACAGCGAAATTCAAATTGAGCCCATTGTTGATATCATGTTAGGAACACTGGCTAATGAATTTGCGGGGGTAAAACCCAATGTGGCAGAAGAAAATATTCAAGCGCGCATTCGTGGTACTTTATTAATGGCCTTGTCAAATAAGTTTGGTAAATTAGTGTTGGTTACTGGCAATAAGAGTGAAATGGCAGTAGGCTATGCTACTCTTTATGGTGATATGGCAGGCGGCTTTGCAGTATTAAAAGATGTGTATAAAACCTTAGTTTATAATCTCGCAGAGTATCGTAATAGCATCAGTCAAGTTATTCCTAAACGAGTCATCGAACGACCACCGACAGCTGAATTAGCGGAAGGTCAATTAGATCAAGATAGTCTCCCCCCTTATGAAATTCTGGATAAAATTTTAGAGCGATATGTTGAACGCGATCAAAGCATTACAGAAATTACTGCTGCGGGTTTTGATCCAACCACCGTTAAGAAAGTGATTCGCTTAGTGGATCGCAATGAATATAAACGCCGTCAAGCACCTCCTGGAGTAAAAATTACGACGCGTGCTTTTGGCCGAGACCGGCGTTATCCAATTACGAATGGTTTTGGGAAAGAGTAAATACTAGTACGATTAGTAAAATCGTACCAGATATTTTTCGTAAGCCCTAACTATAATGATCTATACTTTTGTTCCAGGATAATTTAATTGTAATACCCGTAATGCGTCATTTGCAGCTTTGGTTAAACCTAACTTTTGATTCGACTGCACTAAGATAATCAAGGCTGGTTTCACCTGAGGCGTTGATTGATAATGACGAATCAAATAGCTTGCACGATTTGCAGAGGCTACATATGCTTTGCGTTTAAAATAATATTGCGCAATATCGAGCTCATGTTGCGCAAACATATCTCTAAGCGCAATCATGCGTTGCTGTGCATCAGCAGCATATTTACTCTCTGGGAACAATTGTACTAACTGACGAAAATCATAAAATGCTTGCTTTGCTGAAGTTAAATCTCTCTCCGCCATATTAATGGGTAGAGCCCGCTGTACCCATGTGCGGCCAGAATTATAATCTGACAATCCTTTCATGTAATACGCATAATCCACATTTTTACTGCGCGGATAAACTTGGATATATTGCTCAGCTGCAGCTACTGCGGAAGCATATTGCCCTGCCATATAATAAGCATAAATTAAATTTAATTGTCCTTTTTCAGCATATCCACCAAAAGGATACAATGATTGCAAAGCTTCATACATCGTAACTGCGCGACTATAATTTCGCTTTGCCAACATTCTTCTACCTTCAATATATAATTGTTCCGCAGTATAGTTTTGATATTTTTGAGCAGGATCCTGAGTAAAAGTTGATTTTGAGCATGCTGTCAAACTTAAGCTTAAAACTATGGCTAAAATTATTAAAGGTAACTTATAATATCTCATCGTTATTCTTTTATTAGATTGTGTATAATAGGCGTATATTTTATGCTATTTTTTTAATGATGAATACTCCTGATTCAATAAATCTTCCTTTAAACCTTCAAGGCGAAATTCCTTTTGCAAGCAGAGGATTACGACTGGACCAAGCCGTTGCAGGCTTATTTCCAGAGTATTCACGTGCCCGTATTCAAATTTGGATAAAACAAGGGCAATTGACCATCAATGGTAAAGCAGCTAAAACTAAAGACAAGGTAATGGGCGGCGAAAAAATTCTTATTGCTGCGTTTCTGCCTAAGGAAGTTTCATGGTCGGCAGAAGCAATTGAGCTGAATATTGTGTATGAAGATGAAGATCTTTTAATTATTAATAAACCGGCAGGCTTAGTTGTCCACCCTGCCGCTGGTAACTATGATGGCACTTTAGTGAATGCATTATTACATCACCATCCTCAGTTAGCCCATGTTCCTCGTGGAGGCATAGTGCATCGGTTAGATAAAGACACTACCGGCATTCTTATGGTAGCAAAAACACTGAATGCCCACACTTTTTTAGTCAATCAATTACAAAAACGATTAGTAAGTCGGGAGTATGAAGCAATTGTACAAGGAGTGTTAACTTCCGGAGGAACCATTGATGAGCCTATCGGTAGACACCCAACACAGCGTAAAAAAATGGCTGTTATAAATTCTGGGCGCCATGCAGTGACACATTTTCGTATTTTAAAAAAGTTTGCGTTTCACACCTATTTGAAAATAAATTTAGAAACAGGTCGTACTCATCAAATTCGCGTGCATTTTGCGCATAAACATTTTCCCTTAGTGGGTGATAAAACCTATGGGGGACGATTGGCTTTTCCAAAAGGCCTGAATGAAAATTTAAAAAATGAGTTACGACAATTTCCACGACAGGCTTTGCATGCAAAGCAATTGAGTTTGAAGCATCCACGTAGTGGTGAAGAATGTAGTTGGTCAGTTCCTTTGCCCGAAGATATGCAGCAATTGTTAGAAATTTTAGGAGAAAAATCATGAGTTCTTATTTGATTCCTGAATGGCCTGTTCCAAAAAATGTTAAAGCTTTTTTCTCAACTCGTCAGGGTGGTTGTAGTCTTGCACCCTATGATTCTTTTAATTTAGGTGACCACGTTGAAGATTTAATTGAAAATGTTACGTTGAATCGAAATAAATTAAAAACAGATTTAAATTTAGTAAGCGATCCTAAATGGCTGCAGCAAGTGCATGGAAATCAAATTATTAATGTCACAGAATGGCAGCCTGAAATTATTGCTGATGGCAGTTTTTCTGTGGTTCCTGATCAAGTTTGTGTGGTGATGACTGCTGATTGCTTGCCCATTTTATTGTGTAATCATGCAGGTACACAAGTGATGGCTTTGCATGGGGGCTGGCGCAGTTTAGCAGCTGAAATTATTCCAAAAGGTATAGCCTTGTTTAACTGCCCTACTCAAGAAATAGTAGTTTGGCTTGGGCCAGCCATTGGTCCAAAAGTTTTTGAAGTTGGTGAAGAAGTTCGGGCTCAATTTTTAAAACTCAATCAGCAATTGACCGAAGCATTTGTTCCTTCCCCTAAAGGCCGTTGGTTAATGGACATCTATGCTGTCGCAACTTTTCAACTAAACCAACTAGGGGTGACGCAAATCTTTGGCGGCCAACATTGTACAATCACTGAGAAAGATAAATTCTTTTCATATCGACGCGATGGACAAACTGGGCGGATGGCCGCTCTGATTTATTTTTAAAGAATAAAAATCCCTTATCTTACCAATACATGGGTGTGCTATATCGATGTTCCTCAGGCAACTTTGTATCCGGAACAACTTTATGCTTATTTAACTCACTTGGCACTGGTCTTTCAGCAACAACTTTTAATGCATGTAAGAAATGAAGTTGGCGTTCACTAGCTGTTTGTGTATTTAAATCAGCAGATCCCGATAGCAATGTAAAAGCATCGCATATCCGCTGTAATAATATTCTTTGATTCTCAGGATGATCATCCCAAGCTGAATATGACCATGTGACGTCCTTTAGTTGTTGATCTACAAGTGCTTCAAAATCTTTAGGCATTTTATTTTGTAACTCGTTTTTAAGCATTTCATCAATCTTTGAAAAGTCAGCAGGCTTTTGCGCCATGATGTTAAGTAATTTTGAAAATATAAAATTAACACGAGCTGATTTCTGTACTGGTAAATAATATTCATTCTGCACCGAGTTAATAAGACTATCCAACACCCCAAATAATTTGTTTGATTTTTCCTGATTAAATTCAATTTTATTTTTTTCTAATGCAAAGAAATGACTAGGCTTAAATTCACTTACGCCAAAAAAATATTTTTCTGCCCATAAATCAGTTGATTGGCTTGTTATTCCACTATAACCCCATTGAACTGTCGATTTTTCCGCTTTCCAAAATACCGTTTGAGCGGGTTTTAACTCCTTAAAATTTGGACAATCAATTGTTTTCATTAATTCACGAACCTTTTCTGCTTCTGGATCAGTATAAATCGAAGTTAAAAGACAGCCATCTTCAGCAAGCAGAAAAGGAACCGTTTCAGTAAAAATAGAACGAAATGGGGCATTAACATCACGTCGTTTTGGATTCAATACTGGATGCCGTAATACCATAATATGAACAGGATCATTTCCTAATGTTTTACCTATGGCACTATAGTCAGTGCCGTCAATCAGATGTAATTTAATATTTTCTTCCGAAGCATACTGCTTTCTTGCATAGTTCAACTTATTTTCATTAACTTCATAACCATTGAAATTAATATCTAAGCCATGCTCGTTAAAAAGCTTTTTTAGCGCTTGAAATTCTATAGGATATTTACCAAAGCCAATACTGATTACATTGAATTTTTTAGTGTTTGGAAATTTTTCAATCAAGTTTTTAACAAAGTTAGTTTTTTCGTTGAAATCAGTCAATCTCTCATAATAAAAGTTTATTGCTGCTTGCTCTCGCTCTGTTTTAGATTTGACTGGTTGAGTTGTTATATCATACATATTTGTACTCCAATACACGTGAAAGCTTAAACTTGATTATATTTAAACGAGTATAGTGTAGTAACTATCATCCAAAAGCAAGAGTATTGAACTAAATTTCTCCATTTTACTATGCAGAATTGCACATATTAGGTAGAATATGCGACTTAATCTATTCACAATGAGTAACATTCAATGAAAATCAGTCAAAATAGGCTTTATTCTCTTTTGTTTGGTGCATTATCTTTAGTTTTAGTATCCAGTGCTTGGGCTGAAATTCCCCCAGTAATTGATGGGAAAACAGTTACCAGTATTGCGCCTATGCTTAAAACAGTGATGCCTACTATTGTGAATGTCTCTGTGCTGGGTGAAATTCCAGCGGTGCAAAATCCTTTTGCCGATGAAGATGATAGCAATCCTAAACTATCAAAAGGCCCAAGAGAGTTTGCTGCTTTAGGCTCAGGCGTCATCATTGATGCACAAAAAGGATATATCGTCACGAATGCTCATGTGATTAAAGATGCAAAAACAATCACTGTCACACTTAAAAATGGCCAACAATATAAAGCTAAAGTCATTGGATCAGATCCAGCTTCTGATGTTGCAGTTCTTCAAATTAAAGCCCCCGAACTACAGGCCCTCACTTTTGCAAACTCAAATAATGTACAGGTTGGTGACTTTGTTATAGCAATTGGCAATCCCTTTGGTTTAAATCAATCTGTCACTTCAGGAATTGTGAGTGCTTTGCAACGCACAGGTCTTGGCATCGAAGGCTATGAAGACTTCATTCAAACGGATGCACCCATTAACCCAGGTAATTCTGGCGGTGCCTTAGTGAACTTTAATGGGCAATTAGTTGGAATTAATACAGCAATCTTAGCACCGGATGGCGCTAATATTGGCATTGGTTTTGCCATTCCGTCTGACATGGTAAAAAGTGTAGTTACGCAATTAATTAAGTATGGTTCAGTGCATCGTGGCTTAATGGGCATCATGGTACAAAGTATTACTCCTACGCTTGCTACTGCTTTCAATTTGCCAAATTCACAAGGTGCTGTTGTAACTATGGTTACTCCTTTTTCTCCTGCCGCAAAAGCCGGAGTAAAAGTTGGCGATATTATTGAAAAAGTAAATGGATCAAATGTTAGAGATGCTGCACAAATCACTAATATTGTTGGTTTAACACGAGTAGGATCTGATATCACTTTAACTTTGTTGCGTGATAATAAACCTGTTGATATCACCGTGAAAACAGCTACAAGTAAAGAATATCAAGCGCTCAGTCGCCAAGAAAACCCTTTCTTTTTTGGCATTAATTTACGTGATTTTGCACAGTTAAATGCAATTCATGGAGCAGTTCGTGGAGTTCAAGTTGTTGCTCTGGTGCAAGATAGTCCAGCAGCACAAGCAATGCCTGTTGGTTTAAGACCTGGAGATGTAATCATTGCTGCCAATGGTCAAACTGTTACTGATGTTGCGCAATTACAAACAATTGCTAATCAAGCAACTTCCGCACATAAAAATTTATTGCTTAACGTGTTACGCGGTACGGGTGCATTGTTTTTAGTAATTCGGTAATTCTTCGGTGTTTTAGAACCGTTGTTATTTGAAAAAACGAGATTCTGTGATATCAATTAATTGATATCACAGAATGTTAAATGGAACTAAGGATATATCATTTAATTACTCACGCAGGATTCTCGATTTCAATAAATTGATGCTCTAATTGAAATTTCTCCGCTAAATGATTTGCAAGCGCGTTAACACCGTAACGTTCGGTGGCATGATGTCCAGCGCTGATAAAATTTATATTATTTTCGCGAGCAATGTGAATAGTTCTTTCCGACACTTCACCAGTCAAAAATGTATCACAACCATATGTTATCGCATAATGAATATAATCTTGTGCCCCACCGGTACACCAGCCGACTTTTTTTATTGTTTTATTAATCGCCTCAACTAATGGTTTACGATTTAATTGCTTTTCAAGAAGACCAATAAATTGTGCCAGCGAATAGTGTTTAGGGTATTCACCCATCCAAAATAAATTTGGAATAGATTCTATTTTCATAGCTTGTGGATTTGGAATATTTAATAATTTGCCTAATTGTGAATTATTTCCAAGAGTGAGATGACCATCCAAAGGTAAATGATAGCTTAATAAATTAATATTATTCCGCATTAATGCGCCAATCCGTTTAGCTTTCATGCCAACAATGGGTTCTGCTTCACCTTTCCAAAAAAAACCATGATGTACTAATAAAAGATCTGCTTTAGCTGCAATCGTAGCATCGATTAAGGCTTGACAGGCACTCACGCCTGAGACTATTTTTTTGATTAATGACTTGCCCTGCACTTGTAACCCATTTGGACAGTAGTCTTTGAATAACTCAATTTGTAATAAATCATTAGTATAGTCAATTAGTTTTTCGATTTCGATCATTAAATTTCCAAATTCATTTGCGGTTGAGATGGATGGTTTAATCGTAAACCAATTCCAATCAATCGAACAGGTTTTCTTTTACGTAAGTACGCTTCTGTTAACAACGCAATATATTTATGAAAATCTATTTTATCAAAACTACAATCAACAGTTGTCTGACTAAAATCATTAAATTTGATCTTTACAAAAATACTTTTGATTCCGCTGCTCAATTTGTTACTACAACGTTGTAGTAAATAGTCGATTAAGTTTGGTAATTTTTCTAAACATATAGCTAGATCAGCCAAATCTTCTGCATAGGTATGTTCCACACTGATTGATTTTCGCTCCCTACTCGTTTCCACTTCACGATGATCAATACCACGACATAAATCATAGAACCGTTTACCCATAATACCAAAGCGCTCAGTCAAAAAAATCAAATCATACTTTTGTAAATCCGCACAGTTTTTTATGCCCATACCATTTAACTTAGCTAACATAACTTTACCTACACCAAAGATTTTTTCCACTAATAAATTCGGCATAAACTGCTCTATTGCTTCGGGAGGAATTACATATTGTCCATTCGGTTTATTCCAATCACTCGCAACTTTTGCTAAAAACTTGTTAGGAGCAATACCCGCTGAAGCAGTTAAATCAGTTTCTTTAAAAATTTCATGACGAATTTTTTCTGCTAACCAAGTTGCACTGCCAAAACATTCGTCAGTGCCTGTAACATCTAAATATGCTTCATCCAAAGATAATGGTTCAACTTTAGAAGTATGGACTGCAAAAATTTCACGAATTTCATTTGAAACTACTTTATATTTTTCTATCTGTGGTGGAATGACTAATAAATCTGGACATAATTGATAGGCTTTTGCTGTTGGCATTGCAGCTCTCACCCCAAACTTACGTGCAACATAATTACAAGTACATAAAACTCCGCGTCTATCAGAATCACCACCGATTGCTAACGGCTGTTTTTTGAGTTTAGGATTATCTCGCATCTCAATGGCGGCATAAAAACAATCCATATCTATGTGGATAATTTTTCGAAGGGTTAATAGCTCTTGCATTTTGTTCTCTTTTCGTACTCTAAAATTCTATCTGATTTTTAAGCAAGAAACAATTCTTTATCTAAAATTCTTTGGCCGTATCTCAAATAGTTCTTTACTGTACAATTTAGGATTATAATCATAAATTACTGCTATACTAAAAAACAAGGATGCTGAACACACTCCACTTCTCTAGGCTACAAATTGGATAGTTACATAACGAGAATAATAAAATGTCTGAAAGAATAATAAAAGTCGTTGCCTTTGCGGGTAGTACTCGAAATGATTCATTTAATAAAAAATTAGTAAGAATCGCAGCTAATTTATGTAGTGACGCTGGTTTAGATACGACCTATATTGATTTAAAGTTTTATCCTTTGCCTATATATGATGGTGATCTTGAAGAAGAAATAGTTTGCCCAGAAAATGGATTGAAATTGCGACAAATTTTACAAAGTCACGATGGTTTTATTATTTCTGCCCCTGAATACAATTCATCTATCAGTGGTGTTTTAAAAAATACTATTGATTGGTGTTCAAGACCGCGAATTAATGAACCTCCGTTAGTTTGTTTTAAAAATAAAGTGATTGCTCTTTTGAGTGCTTCACCAGGTCAGCTTGGAGGATTACGAGGATTAGTGACAGTACGAAGCATTTTAGTCAATATTGGTAGTATAGTTATTCCAGATCAATTTGCTTTATCCACTGCGCATGAAAAGTTTACGAGCGATGGATATTTAATCAATAAAAGCGATGAACAACTCTTGCAGCAAGTTATCAATTCATTTGTATCGATTATCAGAAAATTAAAAATGTAAACAGATCCTAATATTTCACTCGATGAATATCTGCACCTAATAACCGTAACTTTTCCTCAATGCGTTCATAACCTCGATCAATATGATAAATACGATCGATAATAGTGGTTCCGGTTGCTACTAGAGCAGCTAATACTAAACTTGCAGATGCTCGTAAATCAGTTGCCATGACCGGAGCTCCTTTTAGTTCTTCAACACCAATAATAACTGCTGTACTTCCAGATAATTTTATGTTTGCACCCATCCGTTGCATTTCAGGTACATGCATAAAGCGGTTTTCAAAAATAGTTTCAACTATTGTGCTTGTTCCTGCAGCTACTGCATTTAAAGCCATCATCTGAGCTTGCATATCAGTGGGAAATCCTGGATAAGGTGCAGTATTAATATCAACAGCTTTAGGACGTTGTTCATGCATGTTCAACTCAATCCAATTTTTGCCAGTGTTAATATCCGCACCGGCAGCTTCAAGTTTTAATAGCACTGTTTCTAAAATATGAGAATCAATATCAGAAATTTTAATTTGTCCACGTGTACATGCCGCCGCGACTAAAAATGTTCCTGCTTCAATTCGGTCTGACATCACAGAGTATTTACAACCCTTTAATTCATCTACCCCTTCAATTTCAATAGTATCAGTCCCTGCACCTGAAATTCTTGCACCGCATTGGGTTAAAAAATTTGCTAAATCTAATACTTCGGGTTCTTTTGCTGCATTACGAATGACAGTTGTGCCTTTTGCTAAGATAGCAGCCATTAAGATATTTTCTGTTCCTGTCACAGAAACAGTATCCATGACTATTTTTGCACCACGTAAACCTTTTTTTGCAGTTGCTTTTATGTAACCTTCTTCAATTCGAATTTCTGCTCCTAATGCTTGCATACCGTGCAAGTGAGCACCTACGGGTCTCGCACCGATAGCACATCCGCCAGGAAAAGAGACCTCGGCATGATGATGTTTAGCTAATAGAGGTCCCAAGACTAAAATAGAGGCACGCATTTTTTTTACTAAATCATAAGGTGCGATAAAACTATTCATATGGCGAGAGTCAACTTCGACTGACATATCTTCTTCAACAGTCAGTTTCACTCCCATACCACCTAATAACTCAATGGTACTGCGTACATCTTGTAAATTAGGAACATTAGAAATTCGAGCTGTGTCATTTAGCAAAATTGTAGAAGCAATAATGGGTAATACAGCATTTTTTGCTCCAGAAATTTTTATTTCTCCGGATAATGGTCGGCCACCATTGATAACTAGTTTTTCCATAAGAGTAACCTCAAGAGTTAATGGCTTCCTCTGGTGTAAAAGTTTCGATAGAAACTGCATGCAACTCACCAGAGATAATATAAGGATGTAATATTTGATATACCATTTGTTGACGCTTAACTTTAGTTAGACCAGCAAACTTTACAGAAATCACTTTTACATTATAGTGATATCCATCACCAATAATACTTACTTTAGCATCATTTATAGCATTATCAATAAGGGCGGCTAATTCTTCATTTTTCACTATGATACCCTTAGCGTTTAATCAGTGTTACAGCGCTTTACTTAATCCCATCAAATCAATCAAATTTTGCATTTGTGGAGTCACATTAACAAATTTTAGTTGTGATCCATTATAATTTGCCAATTTTTTCCATTGGACAATTAAGGCAATGCCTGCACTATCGCAGTGTTTTAGTTTTTCAAAATCCAAAGTTACTTCTTTTGCAAAAGCAAGTAACTTTGATGCTTTTTTAGTGATTGTCGCAACGGTATTAAAGCTTAAATCACCTTGAAATGCATATTTTGAATCTTCCAGCTTTATAATATCTGCTTGCATATATTATTTTGGATTATTATGCTTTTGCAAAATTGCAGTCAATCCTGCTAAACCTTTATTTGATTCTAAACTTGCAAATTGTGATTTAAAGCTATTTACCATACTTACTCCATCAACACTAAAATCAACCACAAACCATTGACCATTTTTGTAGTTCATTGAATAAGTGACAGGGATTGAAGGAGCGCCAGACCGCAATATAACACTACTTACAGTCAGATAATTTTGATGTAATTGTACTGGTCGTAAAGGTCTGAATTTAACAGTTTCACTTGTATAGTTTGCAAATGCAGAAGAATAAGTCCTAATCACCAAGTCACGAAATTGGTTAACAAACTGTTGTTGTTGAGCGGTTGTGCTGTTGGTCCAAGTAGTTTTGGTTACCACTGAACGAGCCATTTGTTGCTCATCAATATGAGGTAGCACAATAGTTTTTACAAAACTATAAATTAATTTCGGATTAGTTTTTAGCTGATTCTTATTTTTTTGTAATTGATTGATCAGTTGATTCGCAGTATTTTCTAACATAGGAACTGGAGAAGGCACAGCATAAGCAAATGCAAACATTGTTAAAAATATTAAGCTAAAAAAAGTTATAATTTGTCTTTTCATGTTTGTCCTCCGACTTTATACATCAACTGCCCAATTAAATTTTCTAAAATTAATGCTGGATGAGTGTTCTCAATTATACTATCGTTTTTTAGTATTTGAGTTTCATACCCAGGTGATAAACTAATATAATTTGAACCCAACAATCCTTCTGTAAAAATACTTGCAGATGTATCTATTGGCAAATCATTATAGGCTTTATTGATATGCAACACTACCCTAGCATCAAAACTATTGGGGTCTAATTTTATTTTTTGCACATAACCAATACGCACGCCGGAAATAGTGACAGGAGCTTGTACTTTCAAACTACCAATATTTTGAAAGTTTGCAATAAGATTATAACCACCACTATTAAATGTGTTTGTTAAGCCACTCACTTTCAGTGCTAAAAATAATAAAGCGATTATGCCAAATAGCATAAAAAATCCAACTATGGTTTGCACCACACTTTGGTTACGCATCACCATCCTCCAAGCATTACAGCCGTTAATATAAAATCTAATCCCAATACAGCCAATGAACTATATACCACTGTTTTTGTAGTAGCTTTTGCAATACCTGCGGCCGTAGGCTCGCTAGCAAACCCTTGAAATACGGCAATCCAAGTTATCACAAAGCCAAATACAATACTTTTAATAATTCCATTCACTATGTCATCATAAAAACTTACACCGGCTTGCATGTTGCTCCAAAAAGTTCCGGCATCAAGATCTAACCACTTTACTCCAACTAAATAACCACCATAGATTGCAACTGCGCTAAATATAATTGCCAATATCGGCATGCTAATTAAACCACCCCAAAATCGTGGAGCAATTACTTGTGATAAAGGATCAACCCCCATCATTTCCATGCTAGCCAGCTGATCTGTTGTTTTCATTAATCCAATTTCAGCAGTTAATGAAGATCCTGCTCGTCCCGCAAATAGAAGTGCAGTGACTACTGGCCCTAATTCACGTACTACACTCAACGCAACAAGTTGGCCTAATTCTTGTGTTGCACCAAAACTGCTAAGAGTATGTTCGCCTTGTAAACCCAATACCATTCCAATGAATAATCCTGATACTACAATAATTATTAGGGACAAAAACCCAACCGCAAAAATCTGTTCGCTAAGCAATTTCCATGTTTTACCGGGTCTTGGCAATCTTGGTATGGCGCGAATTAAAAATATACCTGAGTGCCCTAATTGTTCACAAAAATTAAGACCTGTTTTTCCAAGATTATTAATAAGCTTTATTATCATTCTAACAACTCCTGCAAATACTCTTGAGCCGGATAATGAAAAGGTACAGCTCCATCAGCTAGGCCGTGCATGAATTGTTTTACTGCCAGGTTGGAAGTTTCATTCAATTGCTCAGGAGTTCCTTCGCCAATTATTTTGCCACCTGCAAGTAAATAAATATAATCTGCAATCATAGTAACCTCAGATACATCATGAGAAACTAAAATACTAGTCGTACCTAATGTTTGATTAATTTTTTTTATTAACTGGACAATTACAGCTTTTGAAATTGGATCTAATCCGGTAAATGGTTCATCATACATCATCAGTGCTGGGTCTAGCGCTAACGCGCGCGCGAGAGCGACTCGTCGAGCCATTCCACCTGATAATTCTGCGGGCATTAAATTTTTTGCTCCACGCAAACCAACCACTTCAAGTTTCATTAATACCAGCGTACGAATCATATCTTCTGATAGCTTTGTATGTTCACGCAATGGAAATGCAACATTTTCAAAAACTGTTAAGTTAGTAAATAAGGCGCCGCTTTGAAAAAGTAAGCCAATTTGCTTACGTATTTGAAATAATTTTTTATGGTTAAATTTATGAATATCTTCATTGTTAAATAAGATCTTTCCAGCAGTTGGCCTTAATTGGGCACCAATCAATCTAAGTAAGGTTGTTTTTCCTGTACCACTCGGGCCCATAATGGCAGTTATTTTACCTTGAGTTATTTTTAAACTGACACCATCAAAAATATAATTATCTTTGTATTTAAACTCGAGGTCATTGACTTGAATGATAGGCTGTTCAAATTGCATTGAATGATGCGCAGTATTTATAAGGTGTGCAAATATTAACTTGAAATCTAGTTAAAATCACGTTTTTTCGTATCGACATATCAATTTTTTTAACCTTAAAATGCAAATACTCATCAACCACGGGATCTTATCGATTTTGACGGTACGCTGGTTGGAGCTGTAGTCGTTTCAGCAGTCGAAGACGTAGTTTGACTCTTGCTACTCAGAAATTGTGATCCGTTTTTACTATATAGAAATGCTTCTGCGGATTTACCAGTATGATTAGATTGAGCAGCACCTGTATGATCAGGTTCTTTTGAGTGAATTGTTCCTGCTATACGATTACCAAATTTATCTTGAGTATGTTGAGCCGTAGCATCAGTAATACCTGTTTGTTTAATAAATCCGAGAGGATTGGTCGTACCACTGATAATAGATCCTGGAAGATGATTACCCATGACACTGCGGCGTGTAGCTTCGGCAACACTTTTTACATCGAAAGAAGACGGTGTTGTTTCTTGAAAACCAAATCGTTGACGCGCGCTATCATCAATTGGATTTGCTTTTTCCCAAACCGCTTCAGCTTTACTAGCATCTGCGACTTGCTGCTCTTCTTCAGTAACAAATGGTTCTTGTTCTATTGATTGTCGTTCTTGTTGGAGTTCTTGAGCACGTTCTTGATTTTGCTTAACTTCTTGAGTTTTCTCTAGTTTCTCAGTAATGCTGCTAGTCTGTTCTTTTTGTTTGCCAAGGGTGGTTTTTTTTGTTTCGTGACTATCTAGTCCTTCTTTACTTAAAAACCGCCAGAAGCTTTGCGCTTTCAATCTGCCTTTAGCTAAAACATTTACAAGCTTCTCTAGCTTATAGCTTCCTTGCATTTGTTTTCCATTGCCACCACCACTGCTATCATCATCACTATCAGATTTCTTAGATACAGCAGCACCATTTTGCATTTTTCGTGCATCAAGATATTGTTGCGCTTTACTCTTTGGGTCACTTTTCTCAGTCATGGTTTTTTCTCTCTCCCTAAAACCTACGCTTTCCATTATTAAACTCACCATAATACAATCTGGCTATTTAAGTTCAATATTCTTACTTTAAATGTTATTTTACCATACTTTCAATTCATAAAGAACTCTTAGGAATATCGTATTTTATCTATAGGTTAAACATATCAAATTATTCTATCCCTGTTCTATTCATGCCCTGCTCTATTCATGATAGAATTCATCTTATTCAAAACGATCAGTAAAAATATATGCAAAATGACCATTTAGCTAAATTTTGTCATCTGGGCCAGGCTGTTATTGAAATTGAAG
Organism: Gammaproteobacteria bacterium; assembly: GCA_041740675.1. Lineage (GTDB taxonomy): Bacteria > Pseudomonadota > Gammaproteobacteria > JBGSLN01 > JBGSLN01 > JBGSLN01. Next base: position 20,860 of record JBGSLN010000239.1, read on the forward strand.
CAGCCGCTGTAGCGAGCTTAACACAGCGTATTGATAATGCCTTTGCCACAGCATGTCAGTATCTTCTGGAGTGCACGGGGCGAGTCGTAGTGATTGGCATGGGTAAATCAGGTCATATCGGTGGGAAAATTGCAGCAACCCTTGCAAGCACAGGTACACCTGCTTTTTTTGTTCACCCTGGCGAAGCTAGCCATGGTGATATGGGCATGATTACTAAACAAGATGTTGTCTTAGCGCTTTCAAATTCGGGTGAAACGCATGAAATTATTACAATATTGCCATTAATCAAACGCTTAGGTACCCCATTCATTGCTTTGACAGGTAATCTAAATTCGACTTTAGCAAAAGCAGCAGATGTTGTTATTGATGTGAGTGTAGAAAAGGAAGCCTGTCCACTTGGATTAGCTCCGACATCAAGTTCAACCGTATCCTTAGTTATGGGAGATGCGCTAGCAATTGCATTGCTTGAAGCAAAAGGTTTTACCGTCGATGATTTTGCTTTGGCACATCCAGGTGGAAGTTTAGGAAAAAAATTATTATTAAAGGTTAGCCATTTAATGCGTACGGAATCAAAGATTCCAAAAGTAATTCCATCGGCACCTTTGACTGAAGCCTTGGTTGAAATGACCAGTAAAGGTTTAGGAATGACATCTATCATTAATGAAAAAAATCAATTAATTGGCATTTATACGGATGGTGATTTACGCCGCACTTTAGACAACGGTTATGATATTCATCAAACAATTATCAGTGATGTTATGACTCAAAATTGTAAAACTATTAATGAAGATACCCTTGCAGCTAAAGCATTAAACATTATGGAAACTTATAAAATTACGACTTTAGTTGTTGTGGATTCAGAAGAACACGTTATCGGCGTTGTTCATTTGCATGATATATTGAGTGCGGGTGTTTAAAATGAATATAAACATCATGAAAGCTAAGCTCATCAAGCTTGTAATTTTAGATGTTGATGGCGTACTTACAAATGGTCAACTCATTTATTCTGAAACAGGCGAATCTTTAAAATCATTTAATGTAAAAGATGGTTTAGCCATTAAATTATTGCAAAAAATTCAAATTAAAACAGCCATCATATCGAGTCGTAATTCTCCTATTGTTGCTAGACGCATGAATGAATTAGGCATAGATTTTATTTATCAGGGCTATGATGATAAAAGATTTGCTTATGAAAACTTAGTCGAACAACTCTCACTTACTTATGAAAATATTGCTTATCTTGGTGATGATCTCCCTGATTTAGCGCTCATAAAAAAATCAGGGTTTGGTGTTGCTGTTTCTGATGCACATGATAGTGTAAAAGCAGCCGCCCATTGGGTAACCTCAAAAAAAGGCGGGATGGGTGCTGTGCGAGAGTTGAGTGATTTCATTATTAAGTCTCAAGATCGTGAGTTGGAAATTATGGAGTCATTTTCATAATGGGGAAATTAAAGTCAATCGTATTTACGCTGATTTTATTAGGTCTAGCCACATTAAGTTTTTATTTTATTTATAAAACAATTTTTGTCAGTCAAGTACATGTTGCACAAAACAAATTTAATCCGGATGTAATTATTGAAAAGCTTACTTCTTTCAACTATGACAAACAAGGAAATCTGTCAGTTAAACTAACAACTCCAATGATGAAATATAATAGTTTTACACAAAAAGCTGTTTTAACGAAGCCGATAATTATTTTTTATCAAAATAAGCAAACTAATAACGCACCTTGGGTCATCACTGCTGATACAGGTACAATGACACAACAGCCAAAGATTTATAAATTAATGGGCAACGTTGTGTTAAACCAAGGCGCAACTCCCACTACCCAATCTACTCAAATTACAACGTCTGAATTGACCATCGATCCTGTCCAAAATATTGCACAGACTAAACAAGTAATTAATTTTGTTCAAACTGACAAAAATAATAGTAAGGTTTCTGTCACATCAAAAGGCGCTATTGCGAATCAAAAAACAGGTGAAGTGAAATTGCTTTCAAACGCTCAGGGAGTTTATAATGAAAAATAGAAATAGATTAGCCAGGTTATGTTGTTTATTGCTGTTAGTTTTTCCAATGACACTTATTGCCTTACCAACTGATAAAGAACAACCCGTGAATATCTATTCAAATACAGCTGATTTAAATCAAAAAACTGGCGTAAATATTTTTAATGGCAATGTAATAATCACGCAAGGAACGACAAAAATCACTGCAAACCAATTAACAACTTATAGTGATTCTAAACATCAAATTATTAAAGCAATTGCAATAGGCACACCCGCAAATTATCAAACACTCCCTAAAGTAGGCGATAATTTATTTCAAGCTTCTGCAAATACTATTGAATATATTCCAATAAAACATCAAGTGATTTTAATTGATAATGCTAAACTAGAACAAAACGGCAATATGTTACAAAGTAATTACATCGTTTATAATGAATTAACTCAACAATTAATTACTAAACATTATAACAATAATCGAACTACTATAACTTTAGAACCTCAAAAATAATTATGGCTATATTACGTGCAAACAATTTAAATAAAACTTACAAAGGTCGACAAGTTGTACGAGATGTATCGATCAGTATATCTTCGGGTGAAATCATTGGTTTGCTTGGCCCGAATGGTGCAGGTAAAACCACTACATTTTATATGATGGTAGGTCTTATCACTGTCGATTCAGGTGAAGTATTGTTAGATGAACTGAATATTACTGATCTGCCAATGCACGCTCGTGCAAGACTTGGAATTGGATATTTACCACAAGAAGCTTCTGTCTTTCGAAAGTTATCAGTCGAAAATAATGTGATGGCAATTCTTGAGTTACGAAAAGATTTAACAGCAACTGAACGATTAAAAAAGCAAGAGTCACTATTAGAAGAATTCCATATTACTCATATTCGTAATAATCTGGGCATGAGTTTGTCGGGTGGTGAGCGTCGGCGGGTGGAAATTGCCCGCGCCCTGGCTATTGAGCCCCGCTTTATCTTGCTGGATGAACCTTTTGCAGGTGTTGATCCCATTTCTGTCATCGATATTAAAAACATTATTACCCATTTATGTGATAAAAAAATTGGCGTATTGATTACTGATCATAATGTTCGAGAAACGCTGGATATTTGTAGTCGCGCCTACATCGTGAGTCAGGGATCTTTATTATGTGAAGGCTCACCCACCGCTA
>JBGSLN010000240.1:0-14024 GCA_041740675.1 Gammaproteobacteria bacterium
TTATGTAGCACAACTAGATGAGGCGATGATCAATATTGAAACTACCCTGCCAAATTTATATAAATTAGCTTTGGGTGGAACTGCAGTTGGAACAGGATTAAATGCACACCCTAAATTTGCCGAGAAGGCAGCTGTTCAAATTGCTGCTTTAACAAATTTACCTTTTATATCGGCACCGAATAAATTTGCTGCTTTAGCAGCGCATGATGCGATTGTATTTTCACATGGAGCTATAAAAACATTAGCATGCGCATTGATGAAAATTGCTAATGATGTACGTTGGTTAGGATCAGGACCCCGTTGTGGTTTAGGAGAATTACATTTACCTGAAAATGAACCTGGTTCTTCTATTATGCCCGGAAAAGTAAATCCAACGCAGTCTGAGGCTATGACTATGGTTTGTGTACAAGTGTTGGGAAATGATGCTGCAATTAGTTTTGCCGGAACACAAGGAAATTTTGAACTAAACGTATTTAAACCGGTGTTAATTTTTAATTTCTTACATTCTTGTCGTATTATTGCAGATAGTTGTTCGATGTTTGCCAAATATTGTATAGAAGGTTTAGAAGCTAATAAAGAAAAAATAGATTATTTTTTAACGAATTCTTTAATGCTTGTCACTGCATTAAATCCAGTAATAGGGTATGATAAAGCAGCAGCAATTGCAAAAAAAGCGCATAAAGAAGGAACAACCCTGAAACAAGCATGTGTGACCCTAGGATATTTGACAGCAGAAGAGTTTGATAAAGCAGTACAACCGGAGAAAATGACTCATCCAACATTCTGATCACAAAACAGAAAGTTCAAGCATGAAAAGTATAAACAATGGAGGGAAGTTAAATGTATGGTTTACATGATTTAGGTTATTTTGGCGCAAGTGCAATATTTATTGTAGTACTTATTATCCAAATACTTTATTTACTGTCACTATATACAGCAATGGAAAAAGTGCCAGAAAATAAACGAACTTTCCCAAGTTGGTTTGTTTGGATGATGATTATCCCGCTGGTTGGATTTGTATTTGCTTGGATTATGGAGCCTTTTGGATTACCTAAGTCTTTTGAAGCAGCGGCTGAAAATAATCAAAAAATGAAAGATGATAGCAAAACAATTTTCGGTTTAGGTCTAACACATATGATTTTAATCTCAGTAGGTATTATTCCGATCATTGGTTGGATTTCAATTATTGTGTCATTTATTATCTGGATTATTTACTGGGTTAAAGTGGTTAATTTTAAAAACACATATTTAGAAAACCCTTTGTCTACTGTCAATGGGCCAAAATAAAGGGTATTTTCCGTAGCTGCATTGTTAAAATTGTAGCTACGGTGTTTAATGAAGGTATACAAACATGTTGAATAAATTCTCTGAAAAACCAATCAACATAGTTTTTGAAAAGCCCACCAAAATGCTGATTGAAGATTTGAAGGCACATGATCAATGTGTGGAAATTTTGCAACAACCTGGTTTTATTATTGGCAATGATTATTATCAGCAGGAATTACCTGGTGCAATTTCCCGAGTTTTTTGTCGTTTAGCAGTATTGAATCGAATGAATCAATTAAATAAACTATTAACTCCTAATTTTGGAATTTATTTTTTTGATGTATTTCGAACCAAAGCTACACAAGCATATTTATTTTTTGAATGCCAAGAACGTTTGCGAAAACAACATCCAGAATTTCCTTTAGATGAATTGGAAGCTGAAACTCGTCGATATGTATCACACCCTAATGAACCAACTCGTTTTACTGCACCCCCACACAATACTGGTGCGGCGATTGATTTAGGATTTGTGGATCTTAAAACAAAAAAAATGTTGAATTATGGTAGCCCAATTGATTTATCTGAAAAGATTTCTGATACGGATTTTTTTGAAAAACCTTATGATCTTGCAATTGGGTTAACAGAAACGGAGTGGTTGGAAATAAGAAAAAATCGTCGAATTCTATTTAATGCAATGACTTATCTTGGTTTTACTAATTATCCATCAGAATGGTGGCATTATGATCTAGGTGATGGAATGTGGGCGCATGCTACAGGACATGAAACCATTTTTCACTCAATGGAATCATCTGTACAGGCTGCATTGAAAAATAAAACTGTTGTTGTGTAGTCTACTGAGGCACAGCGAGTTTAGGAATGACATTATCCTTTACTCACTTCGTTTCTTATAGTTACACTTATCTAAATTAAAAAAAATGAAAAAAACTTATTCGAGAAGCTCACAAATAATTGCCTGGTGTTTTTATGATTGGGCGAGTTCTTCATATTTTTCTGTGGTAACAACTTTTATTTTTTCAGCTTATTTTGCCAGTATTGTTGCACCGAATAAAATTATTGGAACTTATTTGTGGGGTAATGCCATTGCCCTATCGGCTTTTATAATCGCGATATTGAGCCCTGTTTTTGGATCAATTGCTGATTATGGGGGTTCAAAAAAAATATGGTTATTTGTTCTAACCTATATTGGGATTTTTGCCTCGTTTGGTCTTTGGTTTGCTTATCCTGCTTCATCATATGTCTGGCTGATATTAGCATGTGTGATTGTAGGAAATGTTGCTATAGAAGTAGGGCTGACTTTTTATAATGCGATGCTACCTCAATTAATTTCAATGCAATATTTAGGTCGAGTTTCTGGCTGGGGTTGGGGCATGGGTTATGTTGGAGGTTTGAGTTGTTTAAGTATAGCATTATTTGTATTTGTTAAAAGTCAATTTACTTGGTTAGATCACTCAACATTTGCCAATATACGGATCTGCGGCCCATTGATAGCTTTATGGCTTGTTGTATTTTCATTGCCTTTATTTTTAATTGTGCAAGATAAAAGTTCAAATCAAAACTCTATCAAAGGTTCAATAAAAAAAGGGTTAATAGCATTATTAAGCACTTTGAAAAACTTATCCAAAAACAAATCTTTTCTTTTCTATTTAATTTCACGAGCTTTATATATTGATGGTTTAAATACTTTATTTGCTTTTGGTGGAATTTACGCCGCAACATATTTTCATATGGTAATGGACGAAGTAATTATTTTTGGCATTACATTAAATATCACTGCAGGCATAGGTGCGGCGTTATTTGCTTGGATTGATGATTGGTTTGGTTCAAAGACAACGATTATTACAAGTTTAATCTTTTTAATTATTTCTTCATTAGTAATTCTTACTTTACATAATAAAATAATTTTTTGGATTATTTGTGGATTCATGGGATTATTTGTCGGACCAGTGCAAGCCGCAAGTAGAACTTTATTAGTACGAATCGTTCCAATAGAAACGATTACTCAAAAATTTGGCTTATTTTCTTTATCAGGGAAAGCCACAGCATTTTTAGGACCATGGCTAGTGGCAACTATTACTTTATGGTCTAATAGTCAACGTATTGGTTTATCAGTGATTGCTGTTTTTTACTTCTTGGGATTACTTATACTTTTATTCGTTAAAGAACAAAGTCAATAGACATCTTTCCTAAAACTAAAATATTAAGTTATGTGAATTTAATTTTCATCCTCGCAAAATCTTTCCTGAAATAGCATCACGAATTATCGATGGATTTGTTTCATTACCCACATCCGCTTTAATGAGGTAATTAATGTGACTAATAATATTTGGATTTAGAGCTTGCCATGTTTTTACTGGGGATTCATTGGATAAATTTGCACTGGTTGATACCAAAGGATTTTGAAATTCTTCACACAGTTTTTTTGCAGTTGGGTGGTTGGTGATACGTACTGCAACAGAATTAAAGTTGCCAGTGATCCATGCAGGAACTTTTTTTGTTGCAGGAAAAACCCAAGTGTTAGGTCCTGGCCAAGTTTTCTTTATTTCTTCCATATTAGCTACTGGAACGATTAAATCTTCAATTTGTAAATAATCAGCAGCAATTAAAATTAACCCTTTATTGAGTGGCCGTTGTTTTATGGCCAACAATTTTTTTACTGCGGTTTCATTAAATGGATCACAGCCTAAGCCATATATTGCTTCAGTTGGATAAGCAATAATACCGCCATTCATCAGAAGTTCTTTTAGGTTCATTGGTGTATCTTTTTAAGCTCGGCACGCTAATATATACTCGCAGCAGTTTGAGTTAAGACTAGGCACAAAAGAAATGCATGGAGTAAGTTTATAAATAATAAATGCCCGTCATGTGTGACCAATATACTATTAATGATGCAACAACGCTACTTTCTAATACAATTTATAGATGGTTTCACGTAATTTTAAAACAGGTCTCTAATTAAAAATATAATAGCTTATTATCTAATTTAATTTACAAACTCAAGCACTTTTGTTGGGGGAGGTTATCAGTTGAATTAGATTGAGTTTGAGTTTGGGGGTAACGATTGGGATCAAAAAGAAGTATTTTATAGGAATCTCTCCAAGATGGTATTTTTACCTTCCTTTCTTTTGAGGAAAAATCAATTCTTGCTTGCCATGTTTGGCTCCAATCTTTGTCTTTCCAAAAAGGTTCGATCTCATTAAAAGAGAGAGTAAAGGGATAAACTGTTCTATTAAATGATGTTCTAACAGATTTAAAAGTTTGCTGAATGACAGATTTTAATTCATTTTCTGCTTCATTATATAACTTAAAACATCTTCTTAATTCTTTGTGAGTAACAAAAGTATTAAGGCGAGCTTCTTTAGAAGCAATATCCTTTATTGTTGAATAATAGGTTGAATTTTCATTTCCTACAATGAAAATAAGTGGAATGATTGCTTCATTATTCTGGGTGCGTTTGTAATTTTCTACAATTAAATCAACTAAAGCATTTTTACATTTTTTGTTCCTATCCGTGATATCTATGCTTTGGTTACCAATAGAAGGTACTGTTTTCTATTCTGCTCTAAGTGGCCATGTCAACCAGTTTTGAACAGTATATTTCTCTTCCAATAATGATTCAGTAATTTCCTGGTAATTATATTTGCCAAAACCATAAACTACTAAAGCGTTAGAATTGCCACATATATTTTTAAGAGAATTTTTATCGATTTTAAGCATAATGAAAATCTCAAAATAAACTAGAAAAAATTATAACGTTCCTTGCTAAACTTAAACTTAAAAGTTATGCAGATGATTTTTTGTTATGCTTTTGGAGCTAAATTTCTAAGAAGTTCTGGTTCGGTATAAGCATATTCATTGGTAAAAATTAAGTTTCTTCCTACCACTGTTGATTACTTAATAAGCTCGCATTCTTAGCCAACACGGCTTCTTTTTGTGTTTCTTTTTCTTGTTTCAATTTTTCTGCAACATGTGGATCACTTAATGCAAGGATCTGTGCAGCTAAAAAAGCAGCATTTTTAGCACCAGCTTTTCCAATTGCTACGCTTGCAACTGGTACACCAGCTGGCATTTGCACGGTTGATAATAAAGCATCAAAACCGTTAAGCGGACCGCCATCCATAGGTACTCCGATCACAGGCTTAGTGGTGTTTGCGGCAACAGCACCTGCCAAATGTGCGGCTAATCCAGCTGCCGCAATAAATACTTGGCAACCACGACTATCAGCATCAATTACATAATCATGCGTTTCTTTTGGAGTTCGGTGGGCAGAAGAAATTCTTACTTCATAAACAATCTCTAATCCTTTCAAAATATCTAAGGTATTTTGCATGACATTAAGATCAGAATCAGATCCCATTAAAACGGCAACGAATTTTTTCATTTTTCTTTACTCTCTGGAGGTTCAATTTGTACGGCAAAATCACAAGTTTTACGTGGGCATACCCGTTCAGTACCGCGGCGTTTAGTAGTTTTAATAGTAGTGATAGGCCAAGCACAGATGCCGCAAGGTTCATTTACGGGTTCATTCCAAATTGCATAACTGCAATCTGGATAACGCGAACATGAATAAAAAAGTTTACCATAGCGGGATTTGCGTTGCACCATTTTACCTTGCTTGCATTCGGGACATTCCACTTCAAGTTCTTTCGGTTTTTCTAATGGTTCAATGTGTTTACATTTAGGGTACGCACTACAGCCAATAAATTTTCCATATCGACCAAAACGAATAATTAAATCAGACTCGCATTTAGGACATTTGCGACCTTCAACTACTTCTGGTTCTGATGCTGTGGTTTCTTCGCCGTCTAAATTACGAGTATAGTCACATTCTGGATAACCAGTGCAGCCGATAAAACGGCCACGTTTGCCTAAACGAATGGATAAAGGTTTTTTACATTTTGGACATTCTTCATTTAATTCTTCATGTGTCACGTCTTTTCGAGAAACAGTTTCTTGAATGATGTCAATTTGCGATTTAAATGGATTCCAAAATTCACGCATCATGGGTACCCACTCATGTTCTCCGCGCGAAATCGCATCCAATTCATCTTCTAATTTTGCAGTAAAATCATAATCAACATATTTTGCGAAATGCTCAGTTAAAAACTTATTAACAATGCGACCCACATCAGTGGGAATAAAGCGTTTTTGATCGAGTACTACATAATCACGGTTTTGTAAGGTTGATATAATCGATGCATATGTAGACGGACGACCAATGCCAAATTCTTCTAATGCTTTAATTAATGATGCTTCACTATATCGTGGTGGGGGTTCAGTAAAATGTTGTACTGCACGAATATCTGTAAGATTAACCTCATCACCTACTTTTAATTCAGGCAGTAGTTTTTCTTCACCTAAAGCTTTTTCTTTATCACTATCATCTGAACCTTCTTGATAAACCATCAAGAAACCTGGTTTAGTAATTGTTGAACCATTAGCGCGAAAAATATTTCCAGCTCCGCAACTTAAATCTATACTTACGGTATCGAGTGTAGCATAAATCATTTGGCAAGCCATGGTGCGTTTCCAAATGAGTTCATAAAGTTTATATTGTTCTTTCGATAAATATTCTTTGAGCTGTTTTGGTAACCGCTTAGCAGAAGTTGGGCGGATTGCTTCATGGGCTTCTTGGGCGTTTTTAACTTTGCTTTTGTAAAATACTGCAGTGTCCGGCAAATTTTCTTTGCCAAATTCAGTCGCGATGACCTCGCGAATTTCAGCAATAGCTTCATTGGCAAGATTGACTGAGTCTGTGCGCATATAAGAAATTAAGCCCACCGGTGCTCCTTCACCAACATCTATCCCTTCATACAATTGTTGTGCCATGCGCATGGTACGTTGAGCAGTAAAACCTAATTTGCGAGCAGCTTCCTGTTGTAAAGTTGAGGTGATGAAAGGTGCAGTAGGATTGCGTTTCTTTTGCTTTTTATCAACTTTAACAACTTTTAATTTTCCTTTTGCGGCTTTAATTAAAGTTGATTTAATCTGAGTGGCATCTTTTTCATTGGTAAAACTAAACTGTTTTACTTTTTCATTTTGATATTCAACTAACTTGCCTAAGAAGGTTTGTTTCGAACTGACTAAGTCTGCTTCGATGCTCCAATATTCTTGAATTTCAAATTTTTCAATTTCGAGTTCACGTTCAACGATCATTCGTAAAGCTGGACTTTGCACTCGTCCTGCTGATAAACCACGGCGAATTTTTTTCCAAAGTAACGGTGATAGATTAAAACCAACTAAATAATCTAAAGCACGACGAGCTTGTTGTGCATTGACTAAATCCATTGATATCTCACGCGGATTTGCTACAGCATCATTCACTGCTTTTTTAGTAACTTCGTGAAATACGACTCGATGGACGGGTTTGTCTTTTATTAAGTTCTTTTCCAGCAAATACTCATACAAATGCCAAGAAATAGCTTCACCTTCACGATCCGGGTCAGTCGCAAGATAAAGGGCATCTGCTTTTTTCACGGCCTTTGCAATTTCTTCAACATGCTTTTCATTTTTTTCGATTAATTTATAGAGCGGTACATAATCATTATTTTGAAAATCTTTTTCAGGATTAATAGCACCAGTTTTTGCAGGTAAATCTCGTACATGTCCATAGGATGCTAGAACATGAAAACTATCGCCCAAATATTTTTTTATTGTTTTTGCTTTGGCGGGAGATTCCACCACAATTACATTGCTAGTCATTGCTATCTTTATCTCATTTCATTTTAAATTTTGTTGCTATCTTTGTTACCTTCGGTAATGCTGGCTTCGATCCATTCAATAACGTCTTTTTGAGCGTGGGTATTCATGAGCACAAAGAGTAAAACCCAACGCATTTCTTCCTTACCTACAGAATTGATCTTTAACGCCATAGCGCGATCAATCAATAATTCTCGAACAGGTGGAGTAATAAAGCCACTGTTTTCTAAAAAATAAATCATTCCACGAGCTTCTTTATCAATTTTAGCGAGTTCTAACTCTGTAAAAGCACGAAAACTCTGAGATTCCTTTAATGGTAGAGTATTATAATTTTGGCTTTTCAATGTTTCATCTAACCAATCTATAGCACCATCAATTTCTTCAACATCAAAACCAACTTGTGGGAGCTCTCGAGCAATTTGTTCCATATGAGCGTGTAAGTCAATTTGTCTATGTAAAAGGTTCTCAAATAAAAATGCTAATACTTCAACCATTTGACCTCTCTTCAATTGTTTTCTGATATCCACCTGGTACAGCGACAATGTAGCCAAGCAATTCCAATTCCAATAATACCACAGATAATTGTTCAATATTTAAACTTGTATATTTAGATATTGCTTGAATGCCAATCGTATCAAAGCCAATAATATCGAGCAAATGTTGTTGGATTTTTGTTACTGTTTTATTAATATGTAGTTGTGTTAATGAAAAATCAAGGGCTGATGAATTAAGAATTTTGCTGTTAAATCTTTGGTTTTTTTGAAATTTTGTTATAGGTTGTTGAATTTGTTGCCAAATATCTTCCACTGATTCAATTAAATTTGCTCCTTGTTTGATGAGCCAATGACAACCTTTAGCCATGGGATTATGCACGGAACTGGGCATGGCAAACACTTCTCTGCCTTGTTCTGCCGCATATCGAGCTGTAATTAATGAGCCACTACGAATGGATGCTTCCACTACAAATGTTCCTAAAGAAAGGCCGCTGATAATACGATTTCGACGAGGAAAGTTTGATGCTTGTGCGGGTGCGTTTAGAGGAAATTCAGAGACAATTAAGCCAGTGGTAATAATTTTTTCAGTTAAGGTTTGATGTTGTTTAGGATAAATTACATTCACACCGGTTCCAAGCACAGCAATGGTTTTACCAGTAATGTTCAATGCAGCTTGGTGAGCCATTGCATCAATTCCTAACGCTAAACCACTCGTAATTACCAAACCTTGGTGTGCTAAAAATGAAGAATAATGTTTTGCGATCTGTAAACCAGATTGAGTTGGGTTGCGGCTACCAACAATAGCAAGTTGTGCACATTTGAGTAAATCTATATTTCCTCGAGCAAGGAGAATTGTCGGTGCTGACTGGGTTTGAATTAATTGTTCGGGATAAGCTTCATCTAAAAAAGTAATGAGATGTTGTTGTGGCTGTTCTGCCCATTCAAGCGTTGCATCGACAGTTTTCCAATCAGGTTGTTTGATTTTATCGATTAAGTCTATTTTGAAACCGATTTGTTTTAATTCATCACGAGTAAGATTAAAAAAATCATTCAAATTTGGATATTGGTCTAAAATCATTTTTTGAATTGCTGGGCCGATTTGTGGAGTGAGCCAAAGAGCAAGAAAATATTTTAATTGGGTGTGATCCATTTAATAGTCCTTAAAAGTAATTATTATCTAATAAGTAATTATTATATACAAACTAATAATGTATACAACGTAAAAACTGCTAATATTTTGAAATATCAGTTATAATTCTTATCAATAATCCTAGAAGCAAGTTTTTCCATATGACACCTGAAGAACCTACCACTCATTTTGGTTATCAACGAGTAACAGAGTCAGAAAAAACTGATAAAGTTCGTGCTGTATTTGATTCAGTATCGGAAAACTATGATTTAATGAATGACTTAATGTCATTTGGCATTCATCGTCTTTGGAAACAATTTACTGTTGATACCGCGCGCGTAAGGCCAGGGCAGCAGATTTTAGATATTGCTGGAGGCACAGGGGATTTAGCAAGAGAATTTTCAAAAATCGTTGGTGCAACTGGGCAAGTAGTGTTAGCAGATATTAACGCTTCAATGTTAAATCTTGGGAGAAATAAATTAATCGATCAAGGACTATTTCAAAATATTACGTATGCACAAGCTAATGCAGAATGTTTGCCATTTAAAGATAATAGTTTTGATCGGATCACGATTGCTTTTGGTTTACGTAACGTGACTCATATTGACGATGCCATGGCATCAATGTTTCGGGTGTTAAAGCCTGGTGGTATGTGTTTAATACTAGAATTTTCTAAACCAGTATTGCCGGGATTAAAATCAATTTATGATTTATATTCTTTTAGTATTCTACCCAAATTAGGTGAGTTGATTGCTAATGACAAAGATAGTTATCAATACTTAGCTGAATCAATACGAGTACATCCGGATCAAGAAACATTAAAACAAAAAATGTTATCAGTAGGTTTTGCAGATGTTGAATATTTTAATTTAAGTGGCGGTATCGTTGCTTTACACAAAGGGTACAAATACTAATGTTGCCGAACATTGTTTTACCAATTATCTCGAGAATATTAAATCAATATTTAAAATTAGATCCTGAAATTCAGCAGCGTTTAGGTAGATTTAATAATCGAGCGATGCGTGCCACTATTACTACCTTCGATTGGACTTTTTATATCAAAATCCATGATGAACAATTAGAGCTAATGGATATTTGTCATGAGCCGATTGACGCGGCCTTCAAAGCAGACATTTCCACATTAACTAAAGCAGCATTACAAGATAAAGCAGGAGTTTTGCCTGAGATGGAGTTACAAGGTGATATCAGTATGATTCAAACAATCACAACAATTTTTAAAGAAGTAGAGATTGATTGGGAAGAATGTTTAGCAAATTATACCGGTGATATGATAGCGAATACAGTCGGCCAAGTTGTGCGAGAAGCACAAATATTTTATATAAAGTTGCTTGAAACTAACAAATTAAATGTAAAGGACTATTTGCAAGAAGAAATTAATTTGCTCGTTTCAGCTTTTGAAGTGGAAGATTTCTGCAAAGATATTGATTTATTTCGTGATGAAATTGAAAGAATTGCGGCAAAAATTCAAATGATTGAAAATTATGCTAAAGAAAATTAGACTTTTTTTTAGGATTATTCGGATTAATACTGTTTTAATCAAGCATGGTTTAGAACAAGTAGTGTTGTCTATTTCTATTTTTAAGCCAGTGCGATTTCTTATATATTTAAATCCAATCACCTGGTTTGAGAAAAAAGCAAAAACCGATGGGGAAAGAATTCGTTTGGTGTTAGAGGAACTGGGCCCAGTTTTTGTTAAATTTGGGCAAATGCTTTCTACTCGAGGGGATATTTTTTCTGAAGACATCATAAAAGAACTCGCAAAACTTCAAGATAAAGTTCCTCCTTTTCCGGGTGAGATTGCTAAAAGAATTGTTGAAGCAGAGCTGGGTGATAGTGTGGAAAATATCTTTGCCGAGTTTTCCATTGAACCAAAAGCTTCAGCTTCTGTGGCTCAAGTGCATGAAGTTAGACTAAAAGGTACTTATCAACACGCAGTAGTAAAAATAATTCGCCCAAATATTGAAAAAATTATTAATCAAGACATGGAGTTATTTTACAGCATTGCAAGAATTCTTGATAAATATTGGCCTGCTGCAAAACGCTTGCATCCCATTGAAGTGGTAGGAGAGTTTGATAAAATCATTCATGATGAACTTGATTTGATGCGAGAAGCCGCGAATGCATCACAGTTAAGACGAAATTTTCAAAACTCTGATAAGTTATATATTCCGAAAATTTATTGGGATTATGTTTCAGAAAAAGTGATGACCATGGAATATATAGAAGGAATTCCTATTTCTGATATTGAAACATTGCAAGCGAATAATATTGACTTAAAAGAATTAGCTGAACGTGGTGCAGATATATTTTTTACCCAAGTATTTCATGATTGCTTTTTTCATGCTGACATGCATCCGGGCAATATTTTTGTCAATCCTCGTAAAACTGAGAAACCAGAATATATTGCCGTTGATTTTGGTATTGTTGGCACATTAAATACTGCTGATCAATATTATCTTGCTTCAAACATGTTGGCATTTTTTCAGCGAGATTATCGAAAAGTAGCTGAGCTACATGTAAAATCTGGTTGGGTTGCTGCTAATACCCGCGTTGATGAATTTGAATCTGCCATTCGGACAGTATGCGAGCCCATTTTTGAAAAACCATTAAATGAAATTTCATTTGGAAAAATGTTAATGCGCTTATTTCAGATCGGTCGCCGTTTTAATATGCAAGTGCAACCCCAATTAGTCTTATTACAAAAAACATTATTACATGTTGAGGGATTAGGTAGGCAATTATATCCAGAGTTGAATTTGTGGGAGTCCGCTAAACCATTTTTTGAAAAATGGATGAAAAATCAAATTGGTCCAAAGGCGTTGTTGAATAAGGTTATTGAAAAACAACCTGAATGGACCCGAGAGTTGCCAGAAATTCCTGAGCTTGTTTATGATATGCTATCGCAATTTCAAAGAAGTAAGCAACAAAAGGAAGTTGAAACAATAAAAAAAGCAGTTTCAAAATGGAAATACATTTTTTTTGGTGCAGGTATCACTCTTACTTTTTTAACAATATTTAATGCAGTTTGGAAGCAGAGTTTATTGCATATATATTTTAACAATGAATTAACTTTTAGTTTGTTAGCAATTGTATTTTTTATTCTTAGTTTTTTTGTGAGGAAGTAAATATACTCATCCCAAGGTCTGCGGTATGGACTATCAATATTACAGCCCTTCGGCATTAAAAGATCACGAGCATTACATATTTATTTACAGAAAAAATTTCTAATTTTGTGTCACACAAAAAAATAATCATGTCCTTGATGAAAAAAATGTTGAATCGAATAATCATAGAGCTTCGTCAATTGTGGAGCTGTTAATAATTCTTTTTTATCGCCGCTGAGAATAAAACCATTTTCAAAGAATAGCATAACTTTATCAGCATATTTTGCTGCTAAATTTAAATCATGAGTAACCATGATAATTGTTTTTTGTTGATCATGAGCGATATTTTTAAATAACTCTAAAAATTTTATTTGATAATGAATATCTAAATGATTACTGGGTTCATCTAATAAATAAACTTCAGGTGCTTGTGCTAATAATGTTCCTATAGCGGCGCGACGTCTTTCTCCACCTGATAATTCAGTGATAATTTTTTCTGCTAATACTGCTAAATCTAATTGTCCTAAAATAGCTGTTACGATCCCCAAATCACTTTTTGTTTCTCCGATTATTTTTTTATCGTGTGGATGTCGTCCTGCTAAAACAATTTCTCGTACTGAAGCAGGAAAAAGATAATCATGTTCTTGCTGTAATAGCCCAATTATTGTCGCGCGGATTTTTGGATGAATAGTTAATAAATTAATTTCATTAAATAAAACCATTCCATTTGATATTTTTTTAATACCACATAAACTTTGCAAAAAACTAGTTTTTCCTACGCCATTTTTGCCTAAGATACACCAAATTTCACCTGCTTTCATAGATACATTGAGATTTTTGCAGATAATTTTTTTGTTAATTTCTAAACACAAATTTGTTATTTTCAAAGACATACTTTAGTTTGCATTCTGTTTGAGTATATATAAAAATACAGGTACACCGAT
This sequence comes from Gammaproteobacteria bacterium, assembly GCA_041740675.1. Lineage (GTDB taxonomy): Bacteria > Pseudomonadota > Gammaproteobacteria > JBGSLN01 > JBGSLN01 > JBGSLN01. The sequence goes on from JBGSLN010000240.1 coordinate 13,676, forward strand.
AAATACAGTAAACATACCTACGGGTAATTGTTCAGGAGCCATTAATGTCCGTGCTAAAGTATCAGCTAAGGTTAATAAACTTCCACCTAGTAAAATAACTGTTGGAATTAAATAGCAATGTTTCGAACCTATGCACAGACGGACAATGTGTGGTACTACTAGACCAACAAATCCAATCGTGCCAGCAATACTCACAGCTGTTGCGGTGAGTAAGGCACTTAGCAAATACATTATGCCATATAATTTATTTATATTGATTCCTAAAGTTTTTGCAGTTATTTCTCCATGCAATAGTAAATCCATTGATTTGTTGATAGACAAGCTTAGTAATAACCCTAGGATTAATATA
>JBGSLN010000241.1:0-33859 GCA_041740675.1 Gammaproteobacteria bacterium
ATACCATATTTTCACGAGTAATCACTACGGCATTAATAGTTTCTTCTTCAGACACTAATTGCGCAGTCACATCTCCTGAGCCAATATCTTCTGCTAATGCAAGCTTAATTAGTTGCAAAGAATTATCATTGTTTTGCATTAAATTTAGCTCTCTTTTTATAGAAACGCACTAAGACAAAAACAGGACCTGATAATGCAAATAAACTAAAAATTATCAATAATACTAAAGGAGGATTTAAAGAAATTGCGACAAAAACAAGCACAATAATGAATATATTTAGAAAAGAGGTTTTGCCTTTCAGATCAATTTCTTTGAAGCTTCGATATAAAACATTACTGATCATACATGCTGATAAAGCAAGAGTCACAATTGCTACAGTGATTAAGCTATAAATTGTGTGTTGATAATTATGAAAGTACCATACCATTGAAGCAACGACCGCTGCAGCTGGAGTACAAGCTAACCCAATAAAATATCTTTTATCGGTCTCCCCTGTTTGGACATTAAACCGAGCTAAGCGCAATGCAACACATGCGGCATAAAGAAAAGCAATTAACCATCCTAACTTTCCCAAATCTTTCAAGGACCAGCTAAACAGTACTAGAGCAGGCGCAATGCCAAAAGAAACCATATCACTTAAACTATCATATTGCACACCAAAATCTGTACTCGCATGCAATAGTCGAGCAACTCTTCCATCTAAAGTATCCGCTATCATTGCAATAAACATGGCTATCGCGGCAATATCAAAAAACCCTTGCATTGCGGAAACAATGGCATAGAATCCTGCGAACAATCCCGCTGTGGTTAATAAGTTTGGTAATAAATAGATACCTCGCTTGCGAACAACTTGCATTCGTTCTTGATGCATGACCTGCCCCCTAAGTAAATTCTGGCCAGAGAAATTTTGATGATTAAAATTCCCCGTGGCAAACCACAAGAAATAAATTATAACTGATAAAGTTTACCTTTCCTATGACTATACTTAAACAAAATGCAAATGCCGCTTTTTAAATTATTGGGAATATTCTTTATTTTTTACATTGCATCTTCATTTTGTTTAGATATAAGAGGTATAATTAATATAATATGTTTGTTGAAATTAATTATGACAGATTCAAAAAAGACAAAAATCATTATTGAAGGTATTACTGAATCCGGTGAACAATTTCGCCCTTCAAATTGGGCGGAACGAATGAGTGGTTCTCTTTCAACATTTCGAAATCGACGAATTTTATATTCTCCAATGCTTCAACCGGTTTATAAAGATGGCTATAATTGTGTTGCATTAGATCCGACGTTAAAAGAAACCAATCCTGAACTTTATCAATCAATCCTTGATTTTGCCGAAAAAAATCATTTGCGCATTTGCGCCGAAGATGAAAAAAAGACTGATCAAGACGATGATGCTAAGAGATAATTTAGTTTCATTAATAATTCTTCTGAATATGGGATTTCAATTTGTTTAATTCGAGAATTTGTTCCTTTTAATATAATTATCTCAGACTTTCGTAATTTCAGTAGATCTCTAAATAACCACTCAAGTGCTTGATTAGCTTTTCCATCAACCGGAGGCGCTTTTAAAGAAACCAATAAGGCATTTTGATAGAGGCCTAAAATACATGAAGTTTTAGCATTGGGTTTTGCCAAAACTCTTAACAATAATTTATTACCTTTTATACGATAGTACATATTATTAAACTAAAGCCCATCTTAGGATTGCGCTAAATCTAGCTAATAATAACAATTGGATTCATTAAAAACTAATGTTTTACTCATATCATATTGGATTATCTCAAAAATTAAGCTATCCTTTATGAAAAAAATGGAGACTACCTTTATGACAATAAACTTGACCCGAATTGCAACCGCTGTATCTTTAATTGCTGGTTTATCTTTCTCTCTAGCTTTTGGAGCGCCATCAACAGAGGCACCTGCAGCTCAAAACACCCCGGCAACAACCAGCACAGCAACTCCTGCTGCTACGCAAACTGGTTCAACTTCAATTAACACAGCAGCTCCAACAAGCAATGCTACAATCCCTGCTGCGACACAAATTGGCACAGCTTCAACGACGAGTACTACTCCCCCAAATAGCACAGGAACATCTACTGGAACTCAAGCAACTAGCCCATCTACTAATCCAACAAAAATTTATGTAAGTCCTTCAAGTTCTACCAATAGTGCAAGTACTACCAATTCAGTTAATGGTGCCCCAGTTGTTAATGGTGCTCAAACTAATGGAACGCCTATGGGGGGTACTCAAACTAATAGTACAACAGCTACAACAACTGATAATTCTGGCACGAATACCCAATCTGCTGCTAGTACTGCAATGCCACCCGCTAACGGCACGGCAACAACGGCAGGCACAGTAACCACCAGCCCTGTTCAACAACAAACTGCTGTTATCCCACAAGCAAATTTGATTGATTTTTCGCAAAAAGCTGCTGTTGTCACTTTTACCTATAATTATCAAAACTACAAACAAAACTTACAAGCCATGCAATCTTATTTTACTAAAGTAGGTTGGGATTCTTTTAATAAAGCATTAACTGCTTCTAATAATTTAGATGTAGTTCAAAAAGAAAAACTATCCGTGAGCGCTACTTTAAATGGCCAAGCTGAAGTAACACAACACCAACAAACAGCAATAGGACAAACTTGGCAAGTTAATGTTCCAATTATTGTTACCTATCAAAATGACAAAAAGCAAACGGTACAACAAGACTTAACAGTCAAATTGTCAATTGCTACAGTAAATACTAATGAAAATGCGAACGGTATTGGTATTACTCAATTTATTGCCATGCCAAATGTAGCCCCAGCTACTACGCCAGCTTCTTAATGAATTTATTTATTGAGTTATTAAAAAAAGCCGGCAAAAGCCGGCTTTTTTTTTGACTGCATAATTCAACTCAGATAAAATATTCCTAATTCAATTATCGAGTAATCTGCCAATGAACAATTAAAGTTTTTCCAGGCCCGCTTATAGCGGTACTTCTTTACCCGGAGAACTTTTATGGCAGCATTACTGCATGCAATTCAGTTACAAAACATTTCCTATAAACTCCCTAATGGACAGTTTCTTTTTGAAAATATCAATTTAACTATTCCTCAAGAAAAAATCGGTATTATTGGGCGTAATGGAACTGGTAAAACCACCCTTTGTAAATTACTAAATAATGAGTTAATAGCCAATTCTGGCCAGATCATTAAACATAATTTACATATAGTTGCTTGCCCACAATCCCACGATTTTTTTCTACCAAAAACTGTTGCTGAGATTTTAGAGATTCAAGATAAGTTTCTTGCTTATAAAAATATTTTAAAGGGTGACCTCTCAGAAAAAAATTATGAAACACTCAATGAAGATTGGGATTTTTTGAAAAGGATACAAAATCAACTAGCAAATTTTGGTTTAAAAAACATTGTTCTCGAGAAATCTTTTGTTGAATTAAGCGGTGGTCAACGTACCGCACTCTTATTAGCAAAATATTTTTATACGTACTCAGATTTTTTATTATTAGATGAACCGACTAATAATTTAGATACCTCTACACGCAATCACCTTTATCAGGCTATTCAACAAACAACTCAAGGTTTATTAATCATTAGTCATGATCGGCAATTGCTAGAATTAATGGATAGAATTATTGAGGTTACCAGTATTGGCATTAACATTTATGGTGGCAATTACAGCGCTTATAAACAACAAAAAGCTTCAATGTCTGCTGCGGCATTGCATGAATATGAAGATGCAAAAAAACTCATCACAAAAACAAAGCAAAATATTCAAACGAATCGCGAACGCCATGAGCAGAAACAAGCTTATGGTAGGCAGTTACGCAGAGAACGTGCATTACCAAAAATTGTGTTAAATGGTATGAAAGGACGAAGTGAACGAACCCAAAGTGATTTATTAATTAAAAGCACCCGGTTAATAAAACATGCTAAAGAAATCATGACCAAGGCTAAGGAAAAAATTGAGATCTTACATGAATTTAAGTTTGATCTTTCGCGAACCTTTGTTCCTAGAACAAAATTAGTGTTTTCCATGGAAAATATTTACTTCAATTATCAAGTAAAAAACCCATTAATCCAAAACTTTAACTATTCTATGTTTGGTCCTAAAAGAATTGCTATTGTTGGAGACAATGGATCAGGTAAAAGTACTTTAATAAAATTGCTTATAGGTGAATTAATTCCGAATAATGGTACGGTTTTGCTGGGAATAAATCAGTTTAATTATTTAGATCAACACTGCTCACAATTGAATTTTGAGCTTTCAATTTTAGATAATTTTTTACAACATAATCCTGATTACTCTAGTAGAGATGCTCATTTTGTACTGGCCACGTTCTTATTTCGAAACAAAGATGCAGAAAAATTGGTAAAGCAGTTAAGTGGAGGGGAAAAATTACGGGCATTGCTCGCCTGTATTTTATTTTCAAAAACACCACCTCAATTGTTAATTTTGGATGAGCTCACTAATCATTTAGATCTTGAAAGTATTGAAAGCATAGAAAATGCTTTAAAATTATTTGAGGGCGCGATGATTTTAATCAGTCATGATAGATGCTTTTTAGAAAATTGTGGGGTGAGTGAGTATATAGTACTCGCGGATTAGATTGCGGTTTTCAGTAGAGTGTAGTTCGCGCGAATTCGGGCTACATTTTCTCTGCTTCTGTTGACTTACTTAAAAGTTTTGTTATAAAAATAGTACTGAATTGCTTTCACCAAACCAAAAAAACTTATAAAGATCCAAGATACTTCAATAACTAAGGAAGAAAGGTTCCAATAATATAATAGTGAAATTGTAATTAATGTAGAACCAACCAAATTTAATAAAGAAAAAGGAATTGCCTTTGGATCAATTTTACGAATTTGTAATAATGTATAGGCGAAGAGTGTTAACCCCACGCCTATGAGCCCAAGAAAGTTAGGAATATCAAATTTCATTATGCAGATAATTCTAATAGTAACTTATTCACCCGACGAATAAATTGAGCTGGATCCTCTAAATGTCCACCTTCAGCTAAAATTGATTGCTCTAATAACATATGGCTAATTTCGTTAAATCGTTCAGTATCAGCTTCATCTTTCAAAGAAATCACTATAGGGTGCTGTGGGTTTAATTCCAACACAGGTTTGGTTTCAGGCACATTCTGCCCTGCCGCTTTCAACATACGTTGCATATATCCTCCTAGCTCATTGTCACCAACGACGATGCACGCCGGAGAATCTGTTAGGCGATGTGTAATATGCACATCAGAAACTTTGGTACTTAAACATTCTTTAATCTGTTTTATTAAATCAGAAAAATCTTTCTCAACCTGCTTTTGCTGTTCTTTTTCCTTTTCATCCTCAACCTCTCCTAAATCTAAATCTCCTTTAGCAACTGATTGCAATGGTTTGGCATCAAATTCAGATAAATGAGCTACTAGCCATTCATCAATCCGATCAGACAGTAAAAGAACTTCAATGCCTTTTTTGCGAAAAATTTCCAAATGTGGGCTGTGTTTAGCGGCATTAAAATTTTCTGCAGTGATAAAGTAAATTTTCTTTTGTCCTTCTTTCATACGACTGATATATTCCGCAAATGATACAGTTTGCTCGACAGCGTCAGTATGTGTGGAAGAGAACCGTAATAATTTTGCAATTTGTTCACGGTTACTAAAATCCTCAGCAGGACCTTCTTTTAATATTGCACCAAACTGATTCCAAAATTTTGCATACTTTTCTTTGTCTTCTGCTAACTCTTCCAACATAGCTAAAGAGCGTTTTACTACTGCTGTTTTGATGGTTTCAACAGTTTTGTTAGTCTGCAATATTTCTCTAGAAATATTCAACGGCAAGTCATTTGAGTCAACAATACCTTTTACAAATCGTAAATACGATGGTAAAAAAATTTCAGCATTGTCCATGATAAAAACACGTTGCACATAGAGTTTTAAGCCATGAGGTTTTTCACGATTCCACAAATCAAATGGAGCAGAACTTGGTAAATACAATAATGTGATATATTCTAATTTTCCTTCAACTTTATTGTGACTCCACAATAAGGGCTCATCAAACGCATGAGAAATATGCTTGTATAAGTCTTTATATTCTTCTTCTTTAATTTTGTTTTTTGGCAAAGTCCACAGTGCTGTAGCTTTATTTACGGTTTCTAATTCTGATTTTGTAAGTTCTTTTCCTTCTTCTTCAGGCTGATATTTTTCCATTAGCACTGGTAAAGGGATATGATCTGAATAACGATTGATGATAGAACGTAACCGCCATGGTTCTAAAAATTCTTCTTCACCTTCTTTAACATGCAAAATAATTACCGTACCACGTTGTGGTTTTTCTATGTTTTCAATTTCATAATCGCCTTCACCCTTTGAATGCCAACGCACACCTTGATTTGCTTGCATGCCACCGCGTCGAGTTTCAACTGTAATAGCATCCGCTACTATAAATCCCGAATAAAATCCAACGCCAAATTGGCCAATGAGTTTAGAATCTTTTGTTTGATCACCGGTAAGTTTTTCAAAAAATGCTTTTGTACCTGACTTTGCAATAGTGCCTAAATTATCCATCACTTCTTGACGCGTCATGCCAATACCGTTATCAATAATTTTGATTTGTTTTTTAGTCTTATCAATTTCAACAATTACTTTTAAGTCCGCATCCCCTTCATATAAAGCATTGTCTTTCAGTGCTTCAAATCGTAACTTGTCGGCAGCATCCGATGCATTGGAAATTAACTCCCTTAAAAAGATTTCTTTATTGCTATAAAGTGAATGGATTACTATTTTTAATAGTTGCTTTACTTCAGTTTCAAAACCATGCTTTTCTTTTTGGGCAGTAACAGACATGTTAATTGTTCCTCTGATATTTCAATATCTTTTATATGAGGCCATTTTATCAAAAATCAAGAGCGCTAATTCAACAATTGTGCTTGTTTTTTTAAAATAATAACCCTACTATTTGAATAAAAGATTAATAGGTATATTACTCATGGCTAAAGCATATTCATCAATCCCAAGCATTCCATTATCGGCTGGTTGTTCATTCATTCATCCTCCCAAATTACCTGAAGTTGCTCATTTGACAGACCCTGCAATTAGCATTTTGACAGATTTTAAAGTGTTTCGACCCATCACTATCTCTCCAGGTGCACCATTATCTGAAGCTGCTATGGAAATGAAAGTTTGCAATGTGCATATGCTATTAGTTGTCGACACATCACAAAAAATAATTGGTATGATTACCACAGAAGATTTGCTAGGCGAAAAACCACTAAAAGTTGCTATGAGTCGACAAATTAAACGCTCTGAAGTATTAGTGCGGATGGTAATGATCCAGCAAGAAAAAATTGCGGCTTTTAATGTAAATGACTTAAAACATGCTAAAATTGGTAACATCGTTGAAACTCTACATGCCTTAAACCAACATTATGGATTAGTGGTCGAAATCAATCAGGATTCCGGAGATCAAGAAGTTCGCGGTATTTTTTCTCTTTGGGAAATCAGTCGTCGCGTTGGTGAAGACTTAACTTATCATGTGTCGGAAGCTCACTCGTTGATAGAATTGCAGCGCGATTTAGAAGGATAATAAGCACTAAGAGCCTGTTGTCAAATTAATATTTTTGTTCAAAGACACGGAAAAAATGATGAGAAAAGCGGAGTTTACACGTTAGTAAATGAGCATTTTTGAGTCATTTTTAACGTAGTATTTGGACAAAAGATAATTTGACAACAGGTTCTAAGCCACTGCTTTGTTCTTCAGGGCTCCTTCCATCTGTATCATTGCTTGAATTAATTTTTCTTTCTCAAGCGCATAGCAAAAACGTAAAATATTTTTGCCATTTACTGGATTGATATAAAAATAACGTCCAGGTACAGTAGCAATTTTTGCTTCTTCTAATAGAAAATTAGCTGCGGCCTGATCATCTGCAAATCCTAGCTCAGAAAAATCAACCAATAAATAATATGCCCCTTGTGGTGCATTCACTTTAAAGCCCAGTGAATTTAATTTCGCGACTACAAAATCTCTTTTCTCTAAATAACTTGCGGCCATTTCCGAATAATAATGAGTTGGCATTTTTAATGCTGCGAGGCCGGCGTGTTGTAATGGTGTATTTGGACAAACATAAATTAGATCTTGCACCAACGCCATTTTTGCAATGATATTTGCAGGCCCACTTGCATAACCTAACCGCCATCCAGTCATATTATAGGTTTTTGAAAAACCAGAGATGGTAATAGTACGTTCACGATAATCAGCTAAACTTGCGATAGACGTGTGGTTATGACCAGGATAAGAAATATATTCATAAATTTCATCAGTTATGATCCACAAATTATATTTCTTAGCAAACTCACCAAGTTCGATTAATTCTTTTTTTGAATACACTTTTCCTGCTGGATTATTAGGTGTACAAATCACTAATCCTTTAGTTTTAAAATTTACTATCGCTTCTAAATCTTCTAGATTAAAACTTAAATCTTTTAAATTTAATGGTACTGCTTTTACGTTGATGTCCTTTAATTCAAGAATGTTTTTGTGATAACCATAAAAAGGTTCAAATAAAATAACTTCATCTCCGGGATTAAAGAGTGTTTCAGTTGCACAAATAAATGCGCCTGTAGAACCGTGTGTCACAATAATTTCTGTCTTAGCGTCGTAATTAATTTTATTAAAATTTGCAATTTTATCAGCAATAGCTTCTCGTAATGAAAGAATGCCTTCGCAGGCTGAATAAATGCTTTTGTTATCAGTAATCGCGGCAAATGCAGATTCTTTAATAGTTTGCTCTACAGGAATATCACACACACCTTGGCCCAAATTGATCCCTTGAATAGCTGCGCAACGGGTACTAGCTGCACGTATGCCAGATTGTCGTAGATTTTTGGTAGATTCACTGGTTTTCATTAGAAGTCTCGCGTTTCATTTTGATATAAGTAAACAGTGATTTATGATAACATAAAATGAACAATTGTGTGAAAAACTCTTTTTGAATTTATTTAACAAATTGATTATGATCACAGAATAAAAAATTACGAAATAAATTTAACAGGCTAAATATTCATGAAGAAAAATACTTATCAAAGCTATGGAAGTATTAGTAAATTTTTACATTGGACAATATTTTTATTAGTGACTGGAATGATTATTTATGGCTACCTAATGGAGTATGCTTCTGATTCTTCAAAAGCACTGGTTTATAATATTCATAAATTGTTTGGTTTATTAGTTTTATCATTAATGATCTTACGAACAATTTGGGCATTGGTGAATCCAAAGCCAAAATTACCTAGCAAAATACCTCTATGGGAAATTGCATTAGCTCGCTTAATGCATTTTAGTCTTTATCTTATTTTACTTATTATGCCCTTTTCTGGTTGGATTTTAGCTTCTTCTGCAGGCAAACCACCGAAATTACTCGGTATTTCCTTGGGCTTACCAATTACACAAAATGAATCTTTAAAAAATTTGGCTGATAATGTGCACGTGACTTTAGCTATAGTTATCATCGTGATGGTAGCTTTGCATGTATTAGCAGCACTTAAACATCACTTTATTGATAAAGACAATATTTTAAAGCGCATGACTCCCTGGGTAAAAAATAAGTAATTTAAACATATATAATTTTCTTATTTGAAAATACTTTCTTCGGAAAGCCCTTCTTCCTCGAGAATTTTACGTAAGGTTCTTAGCGCTTCTACTTGAATTTGTCTTACCCGCTCACGTGTCAAGCCAACTGCTTTGCCTACTTCTTCTAACGTTGCACGATCATGACCTCGTAAACCAAAACGTCTTGCAAGGACTTCTTGTTGATTCTCGGACAATTGATCTAACCAACGATCTAAATGATCACTCAGATCATTATCCACTAAAATTTCTTCGGGATCTGATCCCGCTTGATCTGCTATAGTATCAATCAAAGGCTTTGAAGAATCTGCGCCTCTAATAGGAGCATCCACTGAAGTAATATGCTCGTTCAAACTTAACATATGTTTAACATCTTCAAGTGGTTTATCAACTAATTCCGCAATTTCTTCTGCGCTTGGCTCATGATCCAATGCTTGGGTTAATTCACGAGCTGCACGTAAATAAATATTCAGTTCTTTAACAACATGGATAGGTAAACGAATAGTTCGAGTTTGATTCATTATGGCTCGTTCAATGGTTTGTCGAATCCACCAAGTAGCATAAGTTGAAAAGCGAAATCCTCGTTCAGGATCAAATTTTTCCACTGCACGCATTAAACCTAAATTACCTTCCTCAATTAAATCAAGCAATGCTAAACCACGATTACAATAACGACGAGAAATTTTCACAACCAATCTTAAATTACTTTCAATCATCCGCTTTCTTGCATTGCCGTCTCCCTTCAGAGCCAAGCGTGCAAAATACACTTCTTCTTCCGCAGTAAGTAATGGAGTAAAACCAATCTCACTTAAATAAAGTTGCGTAGGATCACAAACAACCCCTCGTCCTAATGGATGACTTCTTCTTTTCTGAGCTAAGTCTATGCCATTATCTGTTTCATCATTTGAATCTTCTTCGACGATATCAACAATATCTGCCTCAACTTCAAGTGACAATGCGTCATCATCACTTTCTTCTGATAATTCTTCTTCATTAAAAGTCTCTGGCATATCTTCCAAATCTTTTGCCATTCTGCCTCCAATCCAACTCAAAAAATTTCATGCATCATAAGTGAATTTTACTCTCAATAAAGTCAGGAGTGAAGCAATCTTTCGAAGGAGTACTTTAAAATCAACATGTTGTATTATGCTTCACTTCAAGTACAATAATGGATTCACAGGTTGACCATTTCTGCGGATCTCAAAATGCAACATGGTTTTTGTGGTTCCAGTATTTCCCATCTTGGCTATTACCTGACCTTGTTGAACCTTCTCGCCTTCTGTCACTAAGATGCTTTGATTATGTGCATATGCACTCAAATAATCATCACTATTCTTAAGAATAATTAATTTACCATAAGCTGGTAATCCGATACCTTCATAAACCACAATCCCTGCAGCTGCAGCGCGAATAGGGCTACCAGCCACTCCAGAAATATTAATACCTTTATTCCCTTGCGCGGGTGCGAACGGGCCAGTGACCTTGCCCACAGCTGGCCAGATCCAACCACTCACTGGTGCAAATTTTGTAGTTTGTATTGCGACAGATTGAGGTGTACGCACTGTTTTAACTTTAGATGCAACTGGAGTTTTTAACGGGAAAGTTGGCGCATTTTTTGCAGCATACCCTTGTTGACGAGGTGCTACATAATTGGATTTAACTATTAAGTACTGCCCGGGTTGAATCTGTTCTCCTGGGCGGATTCCATTCATTCGTTCTAATGTTCGATAGTCCAGACCATACGCCCACGCAATAGAAAATAAAGTATCACCTGGCCGAACATAGTATTGTCCAGGTTTATTCTTCGGAACTATTGGAGAAAACACAGGTGCATAATTATTACTGCTACATCCACTTATAAAAGTAAATACTATAATAATTATGCTTAGCCATCTCTGTTTTATTACTATGAATATACTCATATATTCTTCATTAGTCTAAAAATCCATCTCAGCACGCCATTGGCTAACTCTTTCAAAAATTTTATAATCAGTCAAATCAAATTTTAAAGGGGTAATTGAAACATGCCGATTAGCTATCGCGTGAAAATCAGTTCCTGGTCCAGCATCAGACTCAGAGCCAGCTGGACCTACCCAGTAAATTTCATGTCCACGTGGATCGGTAGCTTTAACAACCGGCTCAGCAATATGCCTAGCCCCTAATCGAGTTACTTCATAATTTTTTAATTCAGTCAAAATAATATCTGGTACATTCACATTTAAAATGGTTTGTTTTGGTAAAGGATTTCTAATGATTTGCTGTAATAATTTTTGAATCACCGCTGCTGCTGTCTCAAAATGTTGATTACCGGCTAAAGAAATAGCAATTGCTGGTAAACCAAGACAACGGCCTTCAGTTGCAGCCGCAACAGTACCTGAATATAGAATATCATCTCCTAAATTTGAACCATCATTGATACCTGAAATAACGATATCTGGTAATTCATCAAATAATCCGGTCAGGGCTAAATGCACACAATCTGTTGGGGTTCCTTCCACACTCCAAAAGTCTGCTTCAATTTTTTTCACACGTAGTGGGTTACTTAATGTTAGTGAATTACTGGCACCACTGCGATTACGATCGGGAGCAACAACTTTCACATCACCAAAACTTTTCATTGCTTCATACAAAACACGTAACCCTTTGGCATAAATGCCATCATCATTAGATAATAAAATTTTCACTACTTTCTACTCACTTTAAAAGTTATGGATTTTTTTCATGACTGAAAATAATTCAATCACAAGAAAAAAATCAATTCAAAATATATCATAACATATTCATTCTCAGCGAAGAACCAATACGAATTGAATATTAATTCGTGTTTTCTGCTGTAGTTGTTAAGATACTCTATTTCCATGGCAATCGTAGAATGTCTTTAATTCTGTGTGTTATAATTTCCATTCCTCATGGCGAACAAGATAAAAATGAATAAAGGTGCATTTTATAAATCCGGCTTAAACAGTGAGTTTACTAGTCAAAACCTAAGTTTTGGTGCTTATATCAATGAAATGCGAGCTATTATTGAATCCACACGCCTGGATTTCACTGAAGAAAATCGTGAAATTATTATCGATGCTAATAGTCCTTTTGAATGGCGGCCAGATAATCCCGCAGCACAAAATTCACACACAAAGAAATTTAAAAATGGCGTATTATTAATACATGGTTTATTTGACTCTCCAAGTGTTTTATGGAGTGTTGCGGAATATTTTCGTTCACAACAATTTCTGGTGAGAGCAATTTTACTGCCTGGACATGGTACCAATCCAGGGGATTTGCTCGATGTCAGTTATAAAGAATGGATTAAAGCGACTCAGTTTGGAATTGAAAGTTTTGCACATGACACTCAAAATTTATTTTTATGCGGTTTCTCTACCGGTGGTGCTTTATTATTGCAACAAGTGTTCACCTCAAAAATTCGAAATCTAAAAGGTATAATCTTATTTGCTCCCGCTCTTAAGTTACAAACACCAATCAAGATTCTATCAAACCTTGATAATCTGCTACATCACACTATAGGTGGAATTAAATGGCTCACTCGTTCTGCTAGTCCTGACTATGCTAAATATCTATCATTTACTTTGAATTCTGCACATCAAGTACATATGTTGGCCCAAACCATCACTAACCTAGAAAGTCATCAACTGATTAAGGTTCCAATTTTTTTAGTAGCCACCGCTGATGATGAAGTATTATCAGTCAAAGCCATGGAGCATTTTTTTGCTCATCAAGATCATGTGAACAGTAAATTTATTTTATATGGAAATGAGTTTGAAAAAAAAGAAGATCAACGCATCGAGTTTATTCCTAGCTACTTTCCTGAAAAGAAAATTTTAAATTTTTCACATGTATGCTTACCTATTGCACCCGATCATCCTCATTATGGAGAAAAAGGTGACTATCAAGATTTACTATATTATGAAGAAGGAATGCAACAAAAATTAAAAATTATTAGTGCGGACTTATGTTATGGTGCTTTAACATATACAAATTTGAGACACCATTTTATTCAACGGTTAACATATAATCCTGATTTTCCTAATCTCTTAGATAAGCTTCATAAATTTCTAACTAATTTATCAAACTAAACAATAAATATTTTAATTTACTCTTACTCGTCCAGTACTACTCAGTATAATATGTCTAATATACGTTTGATTTTCAATTAATTGATAAATAAAACTACCATTTTGACTACTCAACAATCCAGTTTCTGTAAAAATAATGTTGTTGGCCTGACGATTCCAAACAAGTTTTGCTCCGGTAAAACTTGTTAAAGTTTTCACTAAAATTTTTTTAGAGTTCGATATTTGTAAAAAAACATTAATCCCCTTTCCCCAATCTTTTCCACAGTCATCATTCAATTCGCCAATCGGGCATACAACAACCGATTGTTCTTCAATTATTGCTAAATTTCTAGAATAGTTAAGCAGTCTTACCAACTGGTTGACTTGGACATTTGTTTTATTCATTAAAAATAAATGTTGCATTGATGGAATAGCAAAGAGTAGGACCACGGCAATCAAACTTAATACAACTAATAACTCCATTAATGTGTATCCTTTCACGATGACTTTCCTTTTTTAATGGGTATAAAACCCAAATCATACAAATCTTAATCATAATAAATTATAGAATATCTTTTGTCTATAAGATAAAATTAGTGTTTTCACAATTAAGAGCAATGCGATCATGAAAAAAGCAATTATTATCTTTATTTGTTTTTGTTTGTGCGCTTTAGTCATCTATTTTTATACCAGTAAAATTCCGCCTAAAATGCCCGTAAATTTATTAATTGCTCCGAATTTACCACAAGATTCCTTTGCATTTACACCCAAAAATCTACCATTAAAAAAACCTTTATTATCAATTGCACAGCAAACTGCTTTTCATAAAGCTTTTTTGAAACGCTATTATTACCCATGGTCAGCAAGTGACACGCCCACACAATATTGTTTAACTGCAGATGGACAAAATTGTAAATCTGTACTGACTTTTGAAAATGAAATGATAACTGTTTTCTTAAAAGATCTTGGTTATAACAATGATTATCAAGCTAATACTAAATCTTGGATGGATGCAATTGTTGCAAACATGCAACTAAATACTTTTCCTAATGTGAATTGCAACACTTCAGATATGTGCCATGGTATCACAGTCGAAAACACTAATATCCGCATAATTCCAACGATGAATCCAAGTTATGCGAAAATAACTGAACCAGGTGAAGCTTATCCTTTTGACTATATTCAAGAATCAAATTTATGGTTAGGAACTCCTGTGATGATTGTGCAACAATCTAAAGATCATGAGTGGCTGCTTATCAAAGGTCCTGGCTTATTAGGATGGGTCCCGACTAAAAGTATTGCCTTTGTCTCTAAAGATTTTATCAAAGAATGGCAAAATCATGCTATGGTAACTCCCATTTTACTTAAGTTTACTATCAATCCAAACTTAAAATTGACAACACCTAAAATTATTTATTTAGGTTCACTTTTGCCATATATAAAACACACTGCAAATAGTTTTTTAACTTTATTGCCGGTTACAGATGCAAATCAACAAGCAAAAACTATTTCATATAACCTTTCTAATTATCTTGTCACTCGTTGGCCATTAATACCTACACCACAAAATTTCAACTTATTGATCAACCAATTACTCGGCATGACTTACGGCTGGGGCGGGATAGGTTTTGATACCGACTGTTCTGGAACTATTCAGCGATTATTTGGGACGTTCGGTATTTGGTTGCCAAGAGATTCTAAAAATCAATTAGATTTTGGTGGCTACATTTATCCGTTGCCTTTAAGTACTTACCCTGTTGCTGTTCGGCAAGCAATGTTTACAGGAAGTTCTAATGCACAGTTACCCTCCTTAAAACCTTATTTAACTTTAATTGGTTTTGGAGATGAAAAGAATGGTATTGGACATGTTGCATTGTATTTAGGAAAATATCCGCAAAATAGCCCGAAGCAAATCGTGATTTTCCAAAGTGTTTGGGGAGATAAAATCATGCAAGGACATATGCCTATTGGCCGAGCAATTATTGGAAAAGCTGCAATTACTACCATGGGTTTTGGGACAAATTTGGATTTACCTAATACTGGATATAGCACTGATACCCTTTGGCAAAAACCTGGAATTTATGTCACTGACTTGACTAAACCTCAAAATACAATTTGGTTGAAACAGCAAAATTCTTAAGAATATGATATGATTTAGTAACAAAAAAGTTGGAACAGCGATGTCAAAATTACCTATTCTAAAAACGCCAAGGCTCATTTTAAGACCATTCAAACTGAGTGATGCTGCAACAGTTGCAGAACTAGCGAATGATAGAGATATTGCTACTAATACGGAAAATTTACCTTTCCCGTATTATGAACATCACGCTGTTGATTGGATTCGTGCACATCAATATATGTATGATGATGATCACATGTTGACATTAGCAATTGTATTAGCCAAGAAAAATATTGTGATTGGTGCAATTGGCCTTGAATTTACTAAATCTTATAATCATGCAGAATTGGGTTATTGGTTAGGAAAACCTTATTGGAACTTTGGTTACGCGACTGAAGCTACCAAGCGATTAATTCATCATGGCTTTATGGATTTAAATTTGCATCGAATTCATGCAATGCACTTAAAACAAAACCCTAATTCTGGTAAGGTATTACAAAAGCTTGGAATGAAGCCTGAAGGTACACTTCGAGAACATATCATGAAATGGGGAGAATATTTAGACGTAGAATGTTATGGTTTATTACGTAGTGAGTATGTTGCGACATTGGGATAAACTTCCCTATGCCACCACAATTAAATACTGGATGTTTTCGTAAATCCTAAAAACAATAATGGAGATTACTAAGATGTGTAAAAAACTTTTGACTAAGCAACTAAAAGCCTATCATCAATACCATACTAAATGCTGGACTCAGATAACACATTTCATTGGCGTACCCTTGATTATTTTTTCATTGATAATATTAACTAGCTGGGCCCATATCCGTGTTCCTGGTTTTTTTGATATGCCATTGTCTTGGTTACTTTCCATCATTGTACTCGTTTATTATTTCTTTATGGATATTACTCTAGCTGCTGTATTAACAGTAATTTTTATCATTTTTAATGTAATCGTATCCATTGCTATGAAAAACCGTCCCTCTTGGATCAGTTTACAAGTATTTTTATTTATGTTTATTATCGGATGGGTTTTTCAATTCGTAGGTCACTTTATTGAAAAGAAAAAGCCTGCTTTTTTCGATGATTTTAAACAAACTCTCATTGCACCGTTGTATTTAACCGCCGAAGCATTTTTTTATTTTGGCTTAAAATCAGATTTGAAGAAAGCAATCGAAGAAAATGAATAATTCACTGAAGTATAAACATACATACTCACAGCATTTGAATTTTATGCCTAGCTTAAAATTCAAATGCATGAGTATTAATGTAGTCGCACACTTTTAGTATTAATATGACACAACAGCTCATACGCAATTGTATCAGCTGATGCTGCAACCTTTTCAATCGGTAACCCTTGTCCCCATAACACGACCTCATCACCCACTCTTGCTTTAGAACATGGGCGTAAATCTACGGAAATCATATCCATAGAAACGCGTCCTACTAGCCCAGTCATTATCCCATTAACTAAAACTTGTGTGCCGTTTTTTGCATGTCTGGGATAACCATCACCATAGCCAATAGCAACCACCCCCACTGGCATATTTTCAGGACAAACCCAGGTACTTCCATAGCCAATTGCATCGCCTTTTTTTATTTGATTCACTGCAATTAATTCAGAACACACAGTCATCACGGGTTTTAAATTAAAATCCGCACCAATTTTTCCCGGGAATGGTGAAACTCCATATAACATAATTCCTGGTCGAACCATATCCAAATGAAAAGCATTCAGCGAAAGTAATGCTGCTGAATTTGCTAGTGATTTTAACCCCGTAAATTTCATACTAATTTGTTGAAAAAGCTCAATTTGCTTTTGAGTTTTATTTGATGTCAAATTATCTGCATCTGAAAAATGTGTTATTAAATTTATCGGTTTTTCTACATTGAGATTTTTTTTTAGCTGTGTTTGAATCATATCAATTGCTTCAACGGGAAAACCTAAGCGATTCATGCCAATATTAACTTTCAACCACACTACTAAAGGTTTTGTTAATTTTACCTGTTCCAGCATTTGCAGTTGATACGGTTGATGCAACACTACTTGCAAATTTAATGTTGTAATCAATTCTAAATCATCAGTTCTAAAAAAGCCTTCAACAAGTATGATTGGTTGTGTACATCCTAATTCCCGTAATTCAATTGCTTCTTCCAAACAACTAACCCCTAATATTTCGACATGGTGCAAAGCAGGAAGTAATGCTTCAATACCATGACCATAGGCATTAGATTTTACCATGGCTAAAACAGTGGAATTTCTTGCAAGCTTTTTTGTTATTGTTAAATTATGCAGAAATGCATCAGGATCAACTATCACTCGGAAAGGGCGACTCATTCGTAACTCTCATAGCCATAACGTGTTGATAAATAATTTTCAAACTTAGTGTATTGACCCAAGAAAGTTAATTTAATTTTGCCGATTGGACCATTACGTTGTTTACCAATAATAATTTCAGCAACACCCTTATCAGGAGAGCCTTCATTATAAACCTCATCTCGATAAATAAACACTATCAGATCTGCATCTTGCTCAATTGCACCCGAATCTCGTAAATCAGACATTATAGGTCGTTTATCTGCGCGTTGTTCTAAACCACGATTTAACTGTGACAAAGCAATTAAAGGTACATTTAATTCTCGAGCTAAAGATTTTAACGAACGAGAAATTTCTGAAATTTCTGCTGTTCGATTTTCTTTCATGCCTGGAATTTGCATCAACTGCAAATAATCCACTACAATCATACCTAACTCACCTTGTTCGCGAGCAACTCTTCTTGCTCGTGATCTTAATTCTGAAGGGCTTAATGCAGGAGTATCATCAATAAACATTTTTATTTCAGATAACATACTTACCGCAGAAGTCACTCTTGGCCAATCTTCTTCATTTAATTTTCCAGTACGCAAGCGATGTTGATCTATTCGTCCTAAAGAAGACATCATCCGCATTGCCAATGCATCCCCAGGCATTTCCATACTGAAAATCAATACTGGCTTTTTAGTTTTTAAAGCCGCATTTTCTGCGACATTCATCGCAAATGAAGTTTTACCCATCGATGGACGACCAGCAATAATAATTAAATCTGACTTTTGTAATCCTGAAGTCATTTCATCAAAATCAGTAAAACACGTTGGAATCCCTGTAATAGAAGAACCGGAGTGATATAAAATATCAATACGCTCAACTGCTTTGGTCAACAAACTTTTTATATCATTAGGCCCTTTAGCATGACCCCCTTGTTCAGCAATCTGAAATATTTTGCGCTCTGCTTCATCTAACAATTCTAAAACCGTTTTTCCACCAGGACTAAAAGCACTATCGGCAATCTCTCCGGCAGAAGAAATTAACTGTCGCAATACTGATCGTTCTCGTACTATATTGGCATATGCCACAATATTCGCCGCACTAGGCGTATTTTTTGCAAGTTCAAATAAATAAACTTCTCCACCTATTTCATCTAATTGTTTGCGAGTTTTAAGAGTTTCCATAACAGTAATGGCATCAATCGGCTTGCTTTCATTTGCAAGTGCTGCAATTGCTGCAAAAATATTTCGATGATCTACTCGATAAAAATCAACCGTAGTAATTATTTCACTTATCCGATCCCATGCAAGATTATCCAGCATCAAACCACCTAAAACTGATTGCTCAGATTCAATTGAATGAGGAGGAACTTTTAACAACTCTATTACTTTATCTTTTTGATAACTTTTGGTTAACTCTGACATTAGTAAAAACCATATGAATTTGACGAAATTTTAGCAAGGAATGCTGAAGAAACCTAGAAAGAAATTAAGCAGTTTGTCTTATTGTGAATAATTAGAAAAAACTTCTTTTGCTGCCATAATTGCATTTGTCGGTGCTGGAAAACCCGCATAAGCAATCATTTGGGTAATCACTGCAACAATTTCTTCTTTAGTTGCACCACTTCGTAAACCCGCTTCAATGTGTAACTTCAATTGGGGTATTGCATAACCTAATACTGTTAATGCACCAATAGTCACTAATTCTTTTGTTTTTTGATCAAGTGGAGAAGTTGGATCACCGTATAAATCACCAAAAGCAAACTCAACGTTTACTTGTGCGAATAAAGGGGCAATGTCTCTAATGGCTTGAATATATTTTTCTGCCGTTGGGCCGATATGTCGCTGCATTTCTTCTATGCCTTTTTTGTAACGTTCATCGCTCATATTAAATCTCTCTTTAAATTCAGTACTTTTTTACCATAATAAATTAGTAACACTCCATGGCCCTGATCCCATTAACATAAAAAATAAAGCCACAGCAGCTAAAATAAAATTCTTTTGTGCCGAAGTCACATGACCCCCTATACCAAGAGCTTGCACTTTTTTGAAAATATCTTGATCATTTTTATTGCTCATTTCAACTTGTTGTTCGGCCTTGATGACAGCCGCTATACGATAATGAATGCATGCACCGATCAAATTATAAAAAAATAAAATAACTCCAGCGACTTGCGCATAAATTCCAAAAATTAGCATTACTGAACTCAGAATCATGCTTAATACACAAAGGATTGCAAAAAGTCGTATACAACAAGGGAATACTAAACCTACCACCCACTCGGTTGCAGACCAATCAGCAAATAGCATTTTCAATGCATACAAATAAAGCCATGCATAACCAATCCGTAAAATTAACCATGCTAATATTGTTTTGTCCATAATTAATTTCCCGAATTTGGATTAGCGTCAATAAATAATCCTGGATTTTCTGAATAATCAATTGGCACATTAATTAATACAGGGCATTTCTGCGCAAATGCTTCTTGCAATATCTCAGAAAAATCTTCTGGTTTAGTTAATTCGAATCCTTTTGCTCCAAATGCATGCGCATAATCCAATAAGTTAATTGTTCCTAACTCTACCCCGCTCTTACGTTTATATTTAATGACCTCTTGTTCAAGTACCATATTATAACTACCATCAGTCCAAACAAAATGAACAAAATTACATTTCTCTCGAACAGCTGTTTCTAACTCCATTGAAGAAAATAAAAAACCCCCATCACCAGAAATTGAAATTATTTTTTTATGGGGATAAGCTAATTTAGCTGCGATTGCCCAAGGCAATGCCACCCCCAAAGTTTGTTGGCCATTGCTAAATAATAAATGTCTCGGTTCATAACTCATAAAATACCTGGCCATCCACATATACACTGTACCGATATCACACATAATGATGACCTCATCATCGATAGCTGTACGTAATTCGTGAATAAATCGGAGCGGATGTATAAGCCCATTCTTCCCCTGCAAAGACTTTCCGTGTTCAATCTGCTGAAATAATGCATCGTGTAAGCGTTTTATTTCTGGAATTTCAGGTATGTTTGTACGTTTAACAAGTTGTGGCTGCAATGCTTTGATAGTTTCAGCAATTTCACCAATCAACTCGATTTCTGGTTGATAAGTTAAATGGATATCAGCTGCACGATAAGCTAAATGAATGACAGTTGCTTTACCTCTACGGTTCCAAATTTCAGGATCATACTCAACTGGATTGTAGCCAACGGTTACAACCACATCGGCTTGTTCTAATAATACATCCCCAGGTTGATTTTTAAATAAACCCACACGCCCAATAAATAAGTACTGAAGATCACGAGGAATAGTTCCGGCTGCTTGGAAGGTTCCAACTACTGGGAATGGTTTTTCATGTAATAAAGTGCGAATAACTTTGGCATTCTCTGCTCTACTTGCTTCTTGACCTAACAAAAACACTGGCATTTTTGCCGCATTAATCAATTTTGCGGCCTTGATTATTAATTCACTATGCGCAGCTCCGTACATTGGTGAAGCTATATTTTTTATTGGAACAACGGCTGTTTTTTCTGCTAATACATCTTGGGGTAAACTAATAAAAGACGCTCCGCGACGCAAAGTTGATGCAGCTCGAAAAGCATTGGTAATTGCTTCTGAAATATTTTCTGCTGAAGTAACTTCTGTGCTAGATTTAGTTACCGGCTCCATTAACTCAACATTATTGACATTTTGATGGGCCTCACGCAAATGTGAAGAACGTGAAACGCTGCCGCCTAAAGCCACCAGAGGATCACCTTCTGTGGTTGCTGTGAGTAATCCTGTCGCTAAATTTGCAACTCCAGGACCCGAGGTTACTAATACCACTCCTGGCTTACCTGTCAATCGACCATACGCAGCTGCCATAAATGCCGCATTTTGTTCATGCCTACAAATGATTAGACGAATCGAAGAATCATTAAGTGCATTGAACACTCCATCGATTTTAGCACCAGGTATTCCAAACACAAATTCAACTCCATGTGCTTCTAAACATTTTACAACCAATTGTGCGGCTGTTTGCATAAGCTAATCCCTGTCTTTTTTTAATGATATATTTTTTATATACCCATTATACTTGAAGATGTGAGTTTTCTTTCAAGGATAATGGGTAGATAGTATGACTAACGCTATAACCAACTAAATATCTGTTGGTTTACTTCTGGAAATGGATAGTTCACTAAATCTGATTTTTTAACCCATTTGATTTCCTGTCCTTCTTTGCCTATCGCTTCCCCATGGAATTTTGTAACTCTCCATGCCTCAAGGACTACGTGTTGTTCAGGATAAGTAAATTCAACTTGTGTGAGTCGCTCTGCCTCAACAACTTCAATATTAATTTCTTCATGCATCTCACGAATCAATGCTGCAAGCATTGTTTCATTCGGTTCAATTTTACCACCGGGAAATTCCCAAAATCCAGCAAGATGTTTTCCCGCAAGTCTTTTAGAAATCAAAATTTCATTTTTAGCATTATAAATAATCCCAGCAGCAACTTGGAGTTGCTTCATGCAATTTTCCCGTGGCATTGTTTGTATTTTTTACCGGAACCACAAGGACAAGCTTCATTACGACCTACTTTTGGTTGTTCGCGTATAAACGTACCTTGTAACTCAGGCTGTTGCGGTTCGATTGCAAAATCTCCAATGGCTGATACCTCAGCATGATTAAATTGTATGGCAGCTAGATTAGCAGCCTCTCTACGACGTTGTTCTTCCAGGGCATCAATTTCAGATTGTTGCTGTACTTCGATTTTACTTAAAATACTAATAACTTCATGCTTAACTTCACTGAGCATATTAGTGAATAATTCAAATGCTTCGCGCTTATATTCTTGCTTAGGATTCTTTTGAGCGTAGCCACGTAAATGTATACCTTGCCGCAAATGATCCATTGCTGCTAAATGATCTTTCCAATGTGAATCGAGTACTCGCAACATTGCAGATTTTTCCACTTGCCGCATTGGATCAGAACCCACTTGCTGCACTTTTGCTTCAAAACTTTGGTTGATTTCTTTTAGTATCCGTTCACGGATAGTTTCTTCATGGATGTGATGATCTTGTTCCAACCATCCTTTTAAATCTATTTTATATTTAAACTCGTTTTCTAACGTTTGTTCTAATTGAGAAATATTCCATTGTTCTTCTAAACTTTCAGGGGGGATGCTTGAATCAATGACGGCATTAACTACATCTTCACGAATTAATTCTAGCATTTCTGAAATATCATCAGATGCCATTAATTCTGCTCGTTGTTCATAAATTACTTTACGCTGCTCATTGGCAACATCGTCAAATTCTAACAATTGTTTACGAATATCAAAGTTATGTCCTTCGACTTTACGTTGTGCGTTTTCGATAGCTTTGTTAACCCAAGGATGTTCAATCGGTTCGCCTTCCTTCATCCCTAATTTTTGCATTATCATTGCAACGCGATCAGAAGCAAAAATTCGCATTAAATTGTCTTGCAATGATAAATAGAAGCGAGAGCTGCCAGGATCGCCTTGTCGTCCTGAGCGACCACGTAACTGATTATCAATCCGCCTAGCTTCATGACGTTCTGATCCGATCACATGTAATCCACCTGCTTTTAATACAACTTCATGGCGTTGTTGCCAATCCTGTTTTAACTGCTTAATGTCATCTTCTGTTGGGTTTTGTAATGCATCGATTTCAACCTTTAAATTTCCGCCTAAAACAATATCCGTACCACGGCCAGCCATATTAGTTGCAATAGTTACTGCGCCTGGCCGGCCCGCTTCAGCAATAATTTCGGCTTCTTTTGCATGGAACTTAGCATTCAATACTTGATGAGGTATTTTTTCTTTCCCCAATAAATTTGATAAATATTCGGAAGTTTCAATGGATGCTGTTCCTACTAATGTGGGTTGATTTCGTTCACGACATTGCTTAATGTCTTGAATTACTGCTGCGAATTTTTCTTTTGCAGTTAAATAAATTTGATCTGGCAAATCTTTTCTTGCTATGGGTCTGTTTGTTGGAATAACGACTACTTCAAGCCCATAAATTTGTTGGAACTCATAGGCTTCAGTATCCGCTGTGCCGGTCATTCCAGCTAATTTAGCATAAATTCTAAAATAATTTTGAAAAGTAATTGATGCCAAAGTTTGATTTTCATTTTGAATTTTAACATTTTCTTTTGCTTCCATCGCTTGATGTAAGCCATCTGACCAACGACGGCCCTCCATGGTGCGACCTGTATGTTCATCCACAATGATCACTTCATTATTACGAACAATATAATCCACATCTTTATTAAATAATTTATGCGCACGTAAGCAAGCACTTAAATGATGCATTAGCATTATGTTACCAGGTGCGTACAAACTTTCACCTTCTTGCAATAAACCTTGTTTGGCCATCAATTCTTCAACATGAGCATGGCCTTCTTCTGTTAAATAGGCTTGTTTAACTTTTTCATCTAAGCTGAAATCACCGGGTCCATTTTCTTCCTCTTGTTTAGTAAGAAACGGAACCAGATCATTTATTTTACGATATAATTCTGAACTCTCTTCTGCAGGACCTGAAATAATTAAAGGAGTTCTAGCTTCGTCAACTAAAATGGAATCGACTTCATCAACGATAGCAAAATTCAATTCACGTTGCACTTTATCAGTTATACTAAAAGCCATATTATCGCGCAAATAATCAAAACCATATTCATTATTTGTGCCATAAGTAATATCAGCAGCATATGCATTTTGTTTAGCTTCATGGGGCATATTGCTTAAGTTAATCCCAACCGTAAGCCCTAAAAAATTATAAATCGGCTCCATCCATTTTGCATCACGCTCCGCTAAATAATCATTCACAGTAATAACATGTACACCTTTGCCGCTCATGGCATTTAAATAAGCGGGTAAAGTAGCTACCAATGTCTTACCTTCCCCTGTGCCCATTTCAGAAATTTTACCGCCATGCAATACCATGCCACCGATCAATTGCACGTCAAAGTGACGTAGGCCTAAAGTTCTGATGCTAGTTTCGCGAACCACAGCAAATGCTTCCGGCAATAAACTATCTAAACTTTCACCTGTTTGATAACGCTGTTTGAACTCTCCTGTCTTGTTTTTTAACTCAGCATCTGTAAGAAGTTGGAGTTTGCTTTCCAATTCATTGATTTTATTTACTTGTTTGCTGAGTTGCTTTATCACTCGCTCATTGCGACTTCCGAATATTTTTTTGACTAAACTGCTACCTACCATAAGGCCTCATCTTCAACTATAGTTTTGCGTAGTTTACTAAATATATGAATCACTTGCCAATAATTCAACTCTCGGCTTAAATATGGAACCTAATTTCAGGGACTCCGAACTTGAAAATTGCTTAACCCCAACTGTTGCGCAGTTCACATAGAGGTCAATGAACAGCGGAACACAGAAAGACAACGAATGAGGGCCGGCATAGTAGAAATGTCAACAGGCGCTAGCTATACTGAAAAAAGAAGGTGATAGATTAAACCTTTTTGAGTGATGAGGATAATAATTTGACAACAAGAACTCTCATAATTATTTTACTTTGCAGTTTATTATTGCCTATAACTGGTTTAGGGCAACCCGATGCTGAGGGACAACTTTTCCTGAATGCAAAAAATGCTGCCCAAAAAGGAAACTGGCCTCAGTTTGAAACCTTAAAAGCGCAATTAGCTAACTATCCATTATTGCCTTATCTTGAGTATTACCAGTTAGACCGTAACTTTAACACCGTCAGTGATGCGGCTACCCAACAATTCCTTGATAAATATCCTAATACTCCATTAGCCTATCGATTACGAGTTAAATGGTTAACAAAACTTGCCCACATGCAGCAATGGCTACATTATATAGCTATCTATCAACCTACCACTAGCGTGGTATTACAATGTAATTATCTTTATGCATTACAACAAACTGGCAAAGCACAAGAAGCTGATCTTCTCATTCCTACATTATGGCAAACAGGACAATCACAACCTGGTGATTGTGATGTTGTTTTTACTTCATGGTTAAACACAAAAGCTGATAAAGACATTTTATTATGGCAGCGTTTTGAATTGGCATTAAAAATTTATAATTTTGGCTTAGCAAACTATCTCAGTAAGCAAATGTCAGATCAAAAAAAGAATGAAGCTTTAGCAATCATCAAACTATATTCACAGCCTAATTTAGTAAATAATACGGTTTTTCAAAAAAAATATCCATCTGCAGAAGTAATAAGCTTTGGCATAGCACGAATGGCACAACGAGATCCTAGCAATGCTATTCAAACTTGGAATCGACTAAAAAGCAACTATGTATTTACTCAAGTACAAAAACAACGAATTTTTCAAGCTATCGCGTTAAAATTTGCTCTAAGAAAAAACAACCAATCTCTGATTTGGTTTCAAAAAGTTATTAATGATAAATTAGATTCCGTTTATCAAGATTGGTTAATTCGCGCAGGTATATATCACCAAGATTGGAAACTAGTAAAAAAACGCATTGAGATAATGCCTAAAAAAGAAAGAGATTTATCTCAGTGGCAATATTGGTATGCACGTGCATTAGATGAGTTAGGCGATAAAAAATCTGCTGCAAAGATCTTTGCAGCAGTCGCTAAAGACCATTGCTATTATGGTTTCTTAGCAGAAAGTTATACCAAACGATCTATTGAATTAACCAACATTACTCCTGTAATAACCACGGCTGAAGTTGTGGCTGTCAAACAATTGCCAGGATTTCAACGTGCTACATTACTTTATCAATTAAACCTTCAATATGATGCAGCTTTAGAACTTAACAATCTAATAAACGAAGTAGATCAACATCAGCGATATATTATCACTAAATTAGTTTCTGATTGGCAATGGTATCCAGAGACACTATTACTTAGTAATAAGCTAATTTATAAAGTTGATTTTAGTTTGCGTTTCCCTCTTCTTTATGAAAATACTGTCAACCAAAATGCTAATTTGCGCGCATTAAATCCTGCGTTAATTTATGCAATTATTCGCCAAGAAAGTTATTTTGGAGCAAATTCATTTTCTCCAGCAGGGGCAATCGGATTAATGCAAATGATGCCAACAACAGCATTAAGAACTTCAAAGCAATTTCAAATTAAGTATAGCGATACTAAAGAATTATTAAATCCTGAGGTCAATATTGCTTTTGGGAGTGCCCATTTGAAAAAATCCCTAGGAGATTTTGCCAATAATCCTGTGCTTGCCATCGCTGCGTACAATGCGGGACCTGAAGCGGTAAATCGTTGGCTACCTAAAGGAAAGATCATTCCTGCTGATATTTGGATAGAAACGATTCCATTTCATGAAACTCGTAATTATATAAAAAATGTTATTTCAAACTTTATCGTCTATCAATATCGATTAGGGCAAGTGCCCAACTTAGAAAGTATTATGCCCGTTGTTAAAACTACTTTAATTAAACAAGTCACGCAAAAAATAAAGTAATCCGTTGATAGGATTCTAGTTTTTTTAATTAAGGCTTGAAATATACTTCTCATGAATAAAAATATATAGTATATTTCACTCAACTTATATTTTTTGGAGTGCCCCATGCTCGGTATACGTCCTATTGCTGAATAGAGCTTTAAAAATAGCTGCTTTGAGCGATAGGTTTTCTGCTATCCATCTTTAATTATCTTATTTAAAGCTCTCTTCTGAGAAAATATTATTTTATTTATAAAAATCATTTTCTGGAGAAAGCTATATGCTTATTATTTCATTATGTTTATTACTATTTATTAATGCAATGAGTATTGGATTAGTATTTCCAATCTTTGCTCCATTATTTACACTTTCCCATGCACCCTTATTTTCTATTAATACCTTATTAAGCACGCAAACCTTGTTTTATACCATGATTTTGGCAGTGCCAACACTGTGTATGGTATTTGGTGCTCCATTTTGGGGCCGCATGTCAGATCAAAAAGGTAGAAAAATTATTTTAATTACTAGTTTGTTAGGTATTGCTACTAGTTTTGGTTTATCCGCTTTTGGAATTTATTGGGGCAGTTTATTTGTGCTTTTTGCAAGTCGGATACTAGCTGGATTCATGGATGGTGCAGAAGCCGTTGCTCAAGCAGCAATTGCTGAACTGAGTACTTCGGGTGATAAAACACGCAACATGGCTTTTGCAACCTTTGCAGGCACAATAGGTTTTATTATAGGCCCCATTCTAGGTGGCTTTTTAGCTGAACCTTCATTAACAGGACGTTTTCATTATGAAATCCCCTTTGTAGTATCATTAATATTAACATCTGCAAATGCATTAATTCTGTATTACAGTTTTCCAAAAAAATCTGTTGTTACAGCATTATCCAAACAGCAAACTAGTTATATAAAGATACTAAGCCAAGGTTTTTCATTTTGTTTTGATACACGAATACGTGCATTATCATTTTTATTATTCGTCTTACAATACTGTTTAGGTGCATTTTTTCAATTAAGCACCCTAATATTGGTTGAAAAGTTTCATTATTCTTCCAGTGAAGTTGGTTTATTTACTACATTTTTAGGAGCCTGTTTTTCAGGTGGAATATTTTTTGTGATCCACGTGTTGTTGCAGCGTGTTTCGCATTTGAAATTGCTTAAGTTAGGCATTAGTTTATTATGCTTCTCTGTCTTATCTGCAATTTATTTTAGACATTCGACATTGATAGCTTGGGTATCAGTTGTACCAATGATGGTGGGTATTGCAATGATGTACAATGTATTATTAGCATTTATCTCTAATGCCGTCTCAGCCGAGGAACAAGGCAAAGCAATGGGTAGTGGCACTGCATTGAAGGCATTCGGGTGGTTGATTTCAGGTGTGTTTGTCGGTTATTTTTATAGCAATTTGTTGCTAGTGCTAGGTACTATGTTAATCCTGGTAGTATTAGCATTTATTACTGCAATGCATTTAAAGCGTTAGCATAATAAATTTAAATGGTTACAGCCCATTCTTTTTTTATTAAGCGTAATCTATAATTATGATCATGACACTACAAAAAAAAATCTTCCTCGTTGCATTAACTCTTTTTACCTATATTACATTAGGTGGATGTCAACAAAAGCAAGATAATGTCTTCCAAGGTTATGTGGAAAATGAGTTGATCTATCTTAGTTCTCCTCACTCAGGCCAATTATTTACTTTATTTGTTTCGCGCGGAGAACATGTAAAAAAAGGGACTGTTATTTTTACTCTCGATCCTGAGCCGGAAACTTCGCAATTAATCGCTGCAACAAAACAATTGTCCCAAGCCGAGGCAAATTTAAAAGATATAAATAAAGGGCAACGTGAAACAGTTCTTACTGCTATTCAAGCACAAATTAGCCAAGTCAAAGCAGATTTGGATTTAGCAAATTTAAGGGTAAGCCGTTTCAAAAAGCTTTATTCTGCTAATGCGATTGATAAAGATACTGTAGATGCCAGTATTGCCAATGCTGCTTCTAAAGCTGCGCAGCTAGAGCAGCTCGAAGCAAATTTGGCAGAAGCAAAACTTGGTAGTCGGGAAGATTTGATTCAAGCACAACAAGCTACTGTTGATGCGGCTAAAGCGAGTGTGGCTCAAGCTGAATGGGCATTGTCACAAAAAAGTTTAACCTCACCTGATGCTGGTATAATTTTTGATACGTTTTTCTTACCTGGAGAATGGGTCGGTAGCGGACAACCCGTTGCCGCATTGTTAACGGCAGCACAAACCCGTTTTATTTTTTTTGTTCCTGAAACAATGTTACCTCAAATTTATCTTGGAGAAGTTGTTTCGGTCACTTGTGATAGCTGTCACAAGAGTTTTCCCGCTGTTATTCATTACATTTCTCCTGTCGCAGAATACACACCTCCTGTAATTTATTCGCGTGAAAGTAATTACAAATTAGTTTATCAAGTGAAAGCAGAGCCATCGCTAACTGATGCTCTTTTTTTTAAACCAGGCCAGCCGGTTTATATAACATTACCTAATAACAAGGAAACGCAGTGATGCAAACAAATATTATAAATGTAAGCAAGTTAAATAAATCATTTGGAACTTTGCATGCCGTAAAAAATGTTGACCTGAAAGTAAAAAAAGGCGAGATCTTTGGATTTTTAGGGCCTAATGGCAGCGGTAAAACCACGATGATCCGCATGCTGTGTGGTTTATTAACACCTGACTCTGGCACCGGACATTGTCTTGGTTATAATATTTTGACTGAGTCATTAAAAATTAAAATGAAAGTTGGATATATGACTCAACGATTTAGTTACTATGAAGATTTAAGTATTATTGAAAACTTAAAATTTGTTGCACGTATTTATCAGCTCACGAAAATAAATGAGCGAATTAAAAAAATCATTGCAGAGTTTGAGTTAGGAAATTATCAACATCAACTAGCAGGAAGTTTATCAGGGGGATGGAAACAGCGAATGGCTTTAGCTGCTTGTTTGTTACATCAACCTGACTTACTTTTATTAGATGAACCAACTGCTGGAGTCGACCCTGAAGCGCGCCGTCAATTTTGGAATAAAATTCATGAACTCAGTACTTACGGCATTACAACGTTAGTCAGTACACATTATATGGATGAAGCAGAACGTTGCTCACGTTTAGCTTATATTGCTTATGGCAATATACTCGAACAAGGAACAGCGAAAGAAATTATTGAACATGTGGGTTTAACTACTTATAAAATTTCTGGTAGTCAAATAAATCAGCTTAATCATTGGCTACAATCTCTCGGCGATAATTTTCAAGTTGTTATGTTTGGTGAAACATTACATATAAGTAGTCAAAATCTTATTGAATTAGAAAAAATTTTGGAGCAAATTCGTCTACAACAAAATTATCGGATTGAAAAAATTGAAACAAGCCTTGAAGATGTTTTTATTCATTTAATTGGAATAGCCCGCCATGATCAAAACAGATAAAAAAAGATACGCCATTAAACGTCTTTGGGCAATCATCACCAAAGAGTTTATTCAAATTCGCCGCGATCGTCCTACTATTATCATGATGGTAGCTATTCCTTTAATGCAATTAACTTTATTTGGTTTTGCAATTAATACCAATCCAAAAAATTTACCTACTGCTGTTGTTAGTGCTGACAGCAGTATATTTACTCGCATGTTATTGCAAGGAATGAAAAATACAGAGTATTTTAAATTTATTCATCCTGTCAAAACTATTCAAGAAGCTGATACTTTAATGAGAGAAAATAAAGTTCAATTTATTGTCTCGATTCCTGAGAATTTTAGTTATGATTTGGTTCGAGGAAAGAAACCTCAAATTCTTGCCGAAGTTGATGCTACAGATCCAGTCGCTTCTGGCAATGCAATTTCTGCACTAACAAACTTAGTTAATACGGTATTTAATCCTGCATTAAGAGGAAATTTAGACCATTTAAAAGGATCAACACCGCCAGTCACCCTAATAACGCATTTAAAATATAATCCATTGATTATCACCCAATATAATATTGTTCCTGGTTTATTGGGAGTGGTTTTAACCATGACAATGGTTTTTATTACTGCTTTATCTATGACACGAGAACGGGAACGCGGTACGATGGAAAACTTATTAGCCACCCCTGTTAGGCCTATAGAAGTGATCATAGGAAAAATCACACCTTATGTTTTAATTGGCTACGTTCAGGCAACACTGATACTTTCAGCAGCAAGATTTTTGTTTCATATACCGATAGAAGGAAATATTTTTCTTTTATTACTTGCTTGCTTACCTTTTATTGCAGCAAATTTATCAATGGGTTTAACTTTTTCAACTTTAGCTACCAACCAATTACAAGCAATCAATGGCGCTATGTTTTTCTTCCTGCCTTCGCTTCTATTATCAGGTTTTATGTTTCCTTTTAAAGGTATGCCAGAGTGGGCACAATATGTTGGTGAATTATTACCGCTCACGCATTTTATTCGAATTGTGCGAGGTATTTTATTAAAAGGTAATGGCATCTATGAAATTTGGCCTGATTTATGGCCTATTTTTCTTTTTACATTAGTGGTGATTGTAATTGGCATTAAGCAATTTAGGAAGACTTTGGATTGATGTTACATATGTTCTTTTTTATTTATTTATAAGATTAATTCGTCTATCCTTGTTTATATAAAAAAAATTTTCTACGAATGGTTTGAAAGGACCTTTTTAATAGAGCCCCAAAATTTCTTAACATTCTATACCACATGCTGAAAAATGTATTTGCATATTCTGGGAGTTTTGATTTGATGATTTCTAACTCACTACTAAGAGTTTCATTTTCGGCTTTGAAATGAGTATTAAGTTGTGTGATATTTCCTAAATCATTTTTTAGTAGCTCATTTTCTGCATTCAGGGAAATATTAATATTTTGCAACAGTCTATTTTCATCCATCTGCTTGGCAAGATCATACTCTTGTTCACCAAAAAGACTCTCTTTTGCACGCGCATAGGATATATTAACTATTAATTCATGATCAAGAGAATTAAAAGACGCAGCAATTAAACCATCCCCACTATATGACTCAGACACGGTGTGCTCAGCGATAATATGTCCTCCACACGATTTGATGAATTCTAAACATTTTTGATGAGTAAGAGGATCATTAGAAATAGCGTGATGATGAGTAGAAACAACAATAAAACGGATTTTTTTTGTTTAAATAATTCTTCGCTGCTTTTAAGTAAATCAGTTTCTGCCCCCTGAATATCAAGCAGTAATAGATCAAGATTATCTAAATTAAACAATGTAAAAAGAGAAGGTAAATTTTCTATTGGGATTTTTCTAGTAATTCCGTCCTCACATAGAAAATCTGCATCTTGTAAAGAAACACCTCCTATGCCCGCTTGCAAAAATATACCTTCACATTTATTTAATAAAAAGTTCTTTTGCCCAACTTCAAGATGTTGGGGATCAGGTTCAACTAGATATGCAAATGCTTTAGGGATACGATTTATCGCCCATAAAGAATAGTAAGACCAAAATGCTCCTAGTTCGAGTATCTTAGGCGCATTGGTATCTTTTCGAGGTTTTTCAATGATATGATAAAAGACTGTTTCTTCTTGTGGTTCATGATGCCCTTTTAATTGGCGAATCACTTCTGTCGTCCCTGCACCATAGTAGCAATCTTTAATAATTTTTGTTCCATCGTGCATGATCTGGATATATTCATTATCTTGAACGTATATTTCACCAGCACCAGGCACTTTTGGAATAAAATCGCAATCCCTGCATGAAATAGTCATTAGACTCCTCTTAATTTCCGCTTCGGTAAACAGATTCTTTTCTAAGAGATTCGTCTATATGACCCTTATATAAACCTAAATTCCTCAGCAGGTCTTTGTAGTAAGTTTCTACTGTGGAAGTAAGGATAAATTAAATTCATGCCTCATTCATATGCTAACACAGATCTAAACATTTGACTGCAGGAGCAATGACATTACTAATAATATTTTTTTAGATGGAAAAAAAAAGATCGTGCATGATCTTTTTTCATTAAACGAAATGCTTTTTCTATTCAACAGCAGCACGTTCTACAAGTTCAACAATCGCCATAGGCGCTTTGTCACCATAACGAAAGCCACACTTAAGCACACGAGTGTATCCACCTGGACGTTGTTTGAAACGTGGGCCAATACTATCAAATAATTTGGTAACCATATCTCTGTTACGAATACGATTAAATGCTAAGCGTCGATTAGCTACACTATCTTCTTTAGCCAAAGTAATAAGTGGCTCAATCACTGAACGTAATTCTTTGGCTTTT
>JBGSLN010000242.1:0-13840 GCA_041740675.1 Gammaproteobacteria bacterium
CCTAATCAAGTCTACCGCAGTTCACAATTGTCAACCTCTCAATTTAAAGCTGTCATTGATAACTATGGAATTAAATCAATTTTGAACTTACGCGGTGCTAATCCGGGTAATGATTGGTATACCAATGAGCTAGCAGTTTCTAAACAAATGCATGTTAATCATTATGATATTGCTTTAGACAGTGATTTGTTGCCTTCCACAGCTAACTTTCAAAAGCTAGTTAATATTTTACAATCTGCTCCACGGCCTATATTAATTCATTGTGAAAGCGGCGTAGATCGATCTGGTTTAGCTTCAGCTGTTAGTTTAATTTTAGCGAATGGTTCTTTAAAAACAGCTGCACAACAAGTCTCTTGGAAATATTTTGTTTTGTCGCAAGACAGTGTTGGCAAACAATTTTTACAGAACTATGAAAAGTGGTTAGATGAAAATCACCTAACCACTTCAAAACAAAATTTTCTGCGTTGGTTAGCACAGTATCGACATACAAACTAATTATTAGGTCAGTTTTTTTCAAAAGTTTTTGAGCTTACTTCCTCGGCAACTTTTTCAATTTCCGCAGGTACTTTGGCTGCTTCTTTTTCGTGTGTAGTTATGCTATCGAGATTTTTTTGATTTCCTAAACTAGTTTTCGCATAATCTTCCAATGCGCTAATTGGGTCTTGTTCTATATCTTGGCTAGGGGCTTGGTATTTTTCGCCTGTGACTTCGCGATATTCTTTAACTACATCCAATACGTGCTCATTAAAGTTTTGCTTTTCAGCAGGTAAATCATACTTTTCTAAATAGTTTGCCCACTCTTTTTCTCGATTCGTTACATCTTCTGTCGCCATTACTTTGCCTAGATCTTCGAGTTGCTGTCCTAAGGTTTGCTTTTTTTCATTCTGTTCTGTTGTTGTAGATTTTTCTTCAACAACTACATCCGTTCCAGGTTTTTTAGGATTTTTTCTGTCTTCTTCTAATTGCTTGTATTCTGCTTTTAACTGTCTTCCCAATTGCATTGCACGCTGACCATACTTAGCCATTTGTAAAGTCTCACTACCTTCACCTGGTTTCCAGTTCCCTTTTTCGAAATCTTCTGCAGCACCTGCTTTGCTTTTATTTGCCAATGATTGTGTCTCAGCATCTTCGTTAGCCTTATTGAATCCTGCTCTGTTTAGTACATATTTTTCTGGATTCTGGAGTTTATTTCCAAACTCATTTGCTGCATTTTTTGCTCGTTGCAGCAATGGAAGTTTAGTTGCGGATTCATCAGTTTTCGGTTTTGTTGTTGAAGTCGCAGTTGAAGTTGCAGTGTTTTCTTTAGGAGATGGCATAGCTTACCTCATCATTTAATAATTTTAACAAACATAACTCTTACAATTTTTACAATCACATAATTTTTGAGTGAACATCTTGGTCAACTTTTGTTTCAGTTTGTAATTCGGTTATTTTAGACTTTTCGACGTCAGCTTTTTCTTGTTTAGTCATACTTTCAAGATTTTTTTGATTTTCTAAGCTGGTTTTCGCATAATCTTCCAATTTACTAATTGGATCTTGTTCAATATCTTGGCTAGGTGCTTGGTATTTTTCGCCCGTCAATTTGCGATAATCCTTAACTACATCCAACACGTGCTCACTAAAGTTTTGATCTTTTGGCAACTGATGATCTTCTATATATTGTTTCCAGATACTTATTTGTTCTAACTCATTAGTTGCAGTCATTACATTTGTTAGACCTTCAAGTTTTTCTTCTAATATTTCTTTTTTATTCTGGTCTGTTTTAGTAGACTTTTCATCTACAAGTACATTTGTTCCAGTTTTATCCTGACCTTGAGTTTCTTTCTCAGGCATTCCATCTCTCATTCTTCTGATGTTGTGTAGCGCGCGTTTTGCTGCCATAGCCATTTGATAAGTTTCACCTCCACTTGGAAGTTGCCAATTTTCAGCTCGAATTGTTTTTAACATTTCTTGTGTTGCTGCATCTTGTTTTTCATTAGCAAGATTAACACCCATTCTTTTTGCTATAGAATCTACGGGGTGTAAAACTGGTTCGGCAAGTTTTTTTACTCTATCTAGGAGTGAAGGTTTAGCTGATTGTTGCTCTATTGGTGCTGGGGAGGTTATTGAAGTTTTATCTTTAGCCGATGCCATGGTTTGCCTCATCATATAAAAATTTTAACAGACACAGCCCTGAAAATTTATTCAATCAGAGCAAATTTTAAAAATCATTGAGATTTTCTTTACACAATGTAATTATAGCACAGATTTATTGTATAATTACCAAACGTGTACAGACAAATCAGGGGCACCTCATTGACATACTGAATTTTTTAATTTGGTAGCCCTGACATCCAAGTCCTTAATATTATGAGATTTTACCATGGATAAAACATACAATCCGAAAGACATCGAAAAAAAATGGTATGAAATATGGGAACAGCAAAGCTATTTTACCCCTACGGGTAAGGGCGACCCTTATTGTATTATGATTCCTCCACCCAATGTGACAGGCAGTTTGCATATGGGCCATGGTTTTCAACATAGTTTAATGGATACTTTGATTCGGTACCATAGAATGCAAGGCGATAATACGTTATGGCAAGTGGGTACTGACCATGCTGGAATTTCAACGCAAATGGTAGTCGAACGTCGTTTAGGCCAACAAGGCGTAAAAAAACATGATATAGGCCGAGAAAAATTTGTTGCTGAAGTTTGGCAATGGAAAAACCAATCGGGCGGTACAATCACACAACAAATGCGCCGATTAGGAAATTCAGTGGACTGGTTGCAAGAACGATTCACTATGGACGATCAATTAAGCAATGCTGTGCAAACTGTATTTGTGCAATTATACGATGAAGGTTTAATTTATCGTGGCAAAAAGCTCGTAAATTGGGATCCACATTTTTGCAGTGCCATCTCGGATGTAGAAGTAATTAATACTGAAGAACAAGGACATTTGTGGCACATCCGTTATCCTATTATTGATCAGGGTGTTGCTGAAAAATCATTTCTAATTGTTGCCACAACGCGACCTGAAACCATGTTAGGTGATGCTGCAGTGGCAGTTCATCCTGACGATGAGCGTTACCAACATTTAATTGGCAAACACATCCAATTACCGTTGACCGATCGCTTAATTCCGATTATTGCAGACAGTTATGTCGATCCTGATTTTGGCAGCGGTTGTGTTAAAATTACCCCTGCACATGATTTCAATGATTATGAAGTAGGCTTGCGACACCAATTGCCACAAATTAATATTTTTACAGTATCTGCACATCTTAATGAAAATGCACCAAAAATTTATCAAGGCTTAGAACGATTTGACGCACGAAAAAAGATCATTGCTGATTTAGAAAAACTTGGATTATTAGAAAAAGTTGTCGATCATACTTTAAAAGTACCACGCGCTGATCGCGGCAATACTATTATTGAGCCTTATTTAACAGATCAATGGTTTGTCAAAGTTGCACCGTTAGCACAACCTGCAATCGATGTGGTTAAATCGGGCAAAATTAAATTTGTCCCAGAAAATTGGCAAAACACCTATTTTCAATGGATGGAAAATATTCAGGATTGGTGTATCAGTCGCCAATTATGGTGGGGCCATCGAATTCCTGCTTGGTATGATGACGCTGGTAATATTTATGTAGCAGACAATGAAACTGAGGTACGAAAAAAATATAAACTCTCTGACAACATTAAGTTGTCACAAGAAGAAGATGTATTAGATACGTGGTTTTCCTCGGCACTTTGGCCGTTTTCAACCTTAGGCTGGCCTGAGCAAACAGAAAACTTCAAAACATTTTATCCAACCAATGTATTAGTCACAGGGTTTGATATTATTTTCTTTTGGGTGGCGCGCATGATCATGATGGGATTAAAATTTACTGGCAAAGTACCCTTTCATGAGGTTTATTTCACTGGTTTAATTCGCGATGCGGAAGGCCATAAAATGTCAAAAACAAAGGGGAATGTATTAGATCCTATTGATCTCATCGATGGCATTGATTTAGAAACACTGGTGAAAAAACGCATCGAAGGTTTGATGCAACCATGGATGGCAGAAAAAATTGAAAAAAATACCCGAAAAGAATTTCCAGAAGGCATTGCTGCATATGGTACAGATGCCCTTCGTTTTACTTATTGTGCCCTTGCTACAACTGGCAGAGATATTCGTTTTGATTTAAGCCGTTTAGAAGGCTATCGTAATTTTTGCAATAAAATCTGGAATGCCGCACGTTACGTGTTTATGCAATTAGAGAATCAAGATCTCACTGAAGACAAAGTTGAATTATCGCTAGCCGATCAATGGATTCAATCCAAATTGCAAACTGTAATCAAAGAAACACGTAAACATCTAGAGACCTATCGCTTTGACTTAACCGCACAAGCATTATATGAATTCGTGTGGCATGAATTTTGTGATTGGTATTTAGAATTATCTAAACCGGTATTACTGAACGAGACTGCTTCTGCAGCGGCAAAACTAGGTACTCGTACGACCTTGATTAATACACTGAATACCATTTTAAAATTACTTCACCCAATGATGCCCTTTATTACCGAAGAAATTTGGCAGCAGTTAAAGCAATATTGTCCGACTGAAGTTCCAAGCTTGATGTTAGAAAAATTTCCTGAATTCAATATTAAATTAAAAGTGCCTGACACTGAATTAGAAGTTGAATGGCTGCAACAAGTTATTTTAGGGATTCGTAATATTCGTGGTGAAATGAATATCGCACCCAGTAAACAATTTAAAGTATTAATTAATAAAGCATCCCAAGAAGATCAAGATCGCTTTGTCAAAAATAAAAGATTTTTAATGACGTTAGCAAAATTAGAATCAATAGAAACACTTACTGCAAATGATCAAATTCCAGCAGCCGCTACTGCATTAGTTAATAAAATGGAATTGTTGATCCCATTGCACGGTTTAGTGGATGTCAGTGCAGAATCAACACGTTTAAATAAAGAAATTGAAAAATTTGAAAAAGATGCTGCTCGTTATCGCGGTAAATTGCAAAATTCTAAATTTGTTGATAACGCTCCTGTCGCTATAGTTGCAGAAGAAAAACAGCGTTTATTTGATACAGAATCTGCTATCACCAAACTAAAAAACAAGCTAGAACAATTGCAATTAGTAAAATCCTAAATGCTGGACAAAAACATGCAGCATTACGAGTATTGTTTTCGACATACCAAGCACCTTCAACTGAAAAAGGCAATGCTGGAAAATCCCCCACTGCTTCAGAAGGTATGGGATATGGCTTACTCATTGCTTATGCTGCAAATGATCAAGCTACATTTAATAAACTATTATGGTTTGTATTATTCACCGCACAAACTCATGGCTGCGCTGGAATGAATTCCAATCAAACAGCTTGCAGAATATAACTAATAAGAAAGGAAAAATATGAATTGCATTATTTCAAGTTGCAGCTAGGCTTAAAACGCTGCAACTTGAAAGATGAAGAATATAAGCTAATATTCTAATTACCACCGATGATAGGCTGGATGATTCTCTTTAACAGCAACAAACACGCCTTCACAAGTATCGCAGACTTCACCATCAACTATCAATGCTCCTTTTACAGTCGCACTGTTTTTACTGAACTTAATAACTTCTGCTTCTAAGGTAATTAATTTGTTTGCTGGAGTAGGTTTCAAAAGTTTTATTGAATATTCGGCTGTAACTGTACAGGGTGTGTGGTCTAAATGATTTTGTTGCATTAAATGCCATGCAGCTGTCCAATTGCAATGACAATCTAAAAGCGCACCGATAATGCCGCCATTTAAAATACCAGGAAAAGCCTGGTGATGTTCTTCTGGCATCCATTCTGCAACTACTTTTTCTCCTTTTGGAAAACTATTAATCCGTAAACCTTTTTGATTGGCAGGGCCGCAGCCAAAGCAAATTCCGTTGGGAGAGTATTGTTGTTGTAAGGATGTTTTTTTTTGCATACTAATTTTTATTTAATAATAGCAACTACAGTTCGACCTGATCCCGATTTACCCACTATTTGATGAGTATTAATTCTTTTAGCACTAATGCCCGCATTTATAAAACTTTGTGTTACTACTTTTGATCTTTTTGAAATTAAATTTTGCTTGTTATTGGGTGCGTTAACAACGCTTGTTAAACTAGTCAAATTTAACCTAAAAGTAGGATTTGCTGATAAACATGCAGCAATATTATTTAGCATTTCACGACTGGAGTTAGTGATATATGCTGAATTTTTTTCAAATTCAACTGTGAAATTTTGTCCTGGCTGACAGTTTTGGGTATCAGTGTCAACTGAACTCAAAGCAGTGGGATGAGAACCAAATAAGAAGGTCAATCCACCATTTACTAAAAAATCACTATCTGTTTGCGCTGGAGTATAAAGTGCTTTGCCCTCAATTTGTAATGCCACATTACGATTGAAAAATAATTGAAAACCTGCGCCAAAGTTTACATTGGCATTAAAATTTGACAAGTTGCCATTTGGATTAGCAGAATTCACTGTGCCATTTGGATTTAAGTTAAGCGCACCAACCCCTGCTGTTAAGTAAGGCTGAAATGGGTTGCTATGTTCCAAAAATAATAATCCATTTAATGTGTAATAAGAACCATGTACGCTGAGACCACTATTTATCTGGTTAGTATTTAACAAACTAAACATTGCTTCGATGGCAAAATGGTTGTCAATATCGTAAGTCAACCCTGCTTGAGGAATCACTTTATCATTCAAATTTCGAGAACTATCAAAAATCAACTGACCAGCATCTACAGTAAGACCAAATGCTCCTGGCCGATTATATTCATTTAAATTATCCGTTATTGTGCTTGTAGTATCGGCTTGTGCAATCGCGGATACTAATAAAAATAAGGCTGAAATAGCCAGTATAGCTCTACTTTGGATCATGCCTAAAAGCCCTATCGTTTTTATTCACTAAAAGTTGGTTGATCATTTAATCACGATTTTCGCTAAATCGCTAGTATTTTTCGCCATAATTAACCATTTCGCATATAATTTTTCACGCATTTCATTAGACATAGAGGGTGCAAAAATTGCATTAGTTTGAGAGAAAATTTGTAATTCCCTCAAATCACTAAAAATCCCTACACCTAATGCAGCGAGCAATCCAGCTCCATAAGCTGTAATTTCTACAAATTCACACTTCTTAACTTCTAAGCCCAAAATATCTGCTAACCACTGCATTAACCAATGATTTTCTACCATTCCTCCATCAACTTTTATATTTTGTAAGTGTAGATCTGCATCCTTACACATTGCTTCTACTAAATCTCGTGTTTGAAAACCAATAGCTTCTAACATTGCCCTTACGAGATGATCTTTTTTTGTATCCAACGTCATACCATAAATTGTACCTGTTGCTTCAGATTGCCAATAAGGTGCTCCTAAACCAGATAATGCGGGTACAAAATAAACTCCACCATTATCCTGCAATGCGGCTGCCATCAATTCTGTTTCTTTTGCATTCTGAATTAAACCTAATTGATCACGTAACCACTGAACACCCGCCCCAGCGATAAAAATACTTCCTTCTAATGCATAATTAACTTTATCGTTGATCTGATAGAGTACCGTCGTCAGTAATCGATTTTTGGATAACTTCACTGTCTCACCAATGTTCATTAACATAAAACATCCAGTACCATAGGTGGTTTTTATTGCTCCTGCCGAAAAACAG
This sequence comes from Gammaproteobacteria bacterium, assembly GCA_041740675.1. Taxonomy (GTDB): domain Bacteria; phylum Pseudomonadota; class Gammaproteobacteria; order JBGSLN01; family JBGSLN01; genus JBGSLN01. The sequence goes on from JBGSLN010000242.1 coordinate 7,684, forward strand.
CCTTCTCCGAGTGCCGCAGCTTGTTGATCACCTATTATTCCAGTAATGGGGATTGAGCAGCCAAAAAATTGTAAATTTGTTTCCCCGAATAACGCATTTGAAGCACAAACTTCTGGTAAAATTTGCATGGGAATATTAAATAATCGACATAGTTCCTCATCCCAAGCTCGAGTTATAATGTTAAATAAACTGGTACGTGAAGCATTTGTAATATCAGTAGCATGCACTTTTCCCGATGTCAGTCGCCACAATAAAAAACTATCAATTGTGCCAAATGCTAATTGATTTGCTTCAGCCAGTTTTCTCGCCCCAGTTACATTATCCAAAATCCATGCAATCTTGCTTGCTGAAAAATAAGGATCTAGCAACAATCCTGATTTCTCAGTAATGACAGACTCTAATCCCACTTTTTTCAACTGTTCACAAAAATCAGAAGTCCGTCGATCTTGCCAAACAATTGCCGGATAAATCGGTTTGCCTGTATGTTTGTTCCAAAGAATTGTTGTTTCACGTTGATTGGTAATTCCAATACAAGAAATCGCAGCAACCTTTACATCCGCATTTAAAATCGCATTATCACAGCACAACATTGTATTATGCCAAATTTCTTCTGGATCATGTTCTACCCAGGCTTTGTGTGGATAATATTGCTGGTGTAATTTTTGAAATTGGCCTAACACTTCCCCTTTCGTATTCATGATAAGTGCGCGAGTGCTCGTTGTGCCTTGATCGATTGCAAGAATATACCTATCCATATATTTTCATTTTTGATTTTTTATTTATTAAGTATACAATTAACCACCCATTTTTCTAAATAGTATTTGTGATGATAAACACCTATGATCTCGCCATCATTGGCGGTGGAATTAACGGCGCTGGCATTGCTCGCGATGCCGCGGGGCGTGGTTTGAAAGTTCTGTTATGTGAAAAAAATGACTTAGCCAGCGCTACATCGTCTTACAGCAGTAAACTGATTCATGGTGGTCTACGTTATTTAGAGTATTATGAATTTCGGTTGGTACGAGAAGCTTTACAAGAACGGGAAAAACTACTGACTATCGCACCTCATCTAATTAGCCCGCTTGAATTTATTATGCCTCATCAAAAACAAATGCGGCCTGCATGGCTTATTAGGATGGGTTTGTTTTTATATGATCATCTTGCTAAACGTAATACCCTACCATCAACAAAGACTTTGAAATTAAAAAATCACTTAGTAGGCGCTCCTCTTTCATCCACTTATACTAAAGGGTTCTCCTATTACGATTGCTTTGTTGATGATGCGCGATTAGTGATTGCTAATGCAAAATCTGCTCGAGAATTAGGTGCAACCATTTTGACTTATACCGAATGTATTAATTTAGAAGCTTCTTCTGATAAGCTTTGGCATCTAAAACTTCATGACAAACAGAAAAATAAAACTAATACAGTAACAGCTCGCGCGCTGGTCAATGCCTCTGGCCCTTGGTTAAATCAACTTTGTAAACTAGCAAAACAAGAACACTATGCCACTCCAGTTAAACTCATTAAAGGTAGTCATATCATTGTACCTAAGCTTTATGAGGGTAATCATGCATACATTCTACAGAATCTTGATAAACGAGTTGTATTTGTCATTCCATTTCAACAAAACTTTAGTTTGATTGGCACAACTGACATCCCTTATTCTGAAGAACCCGCTCTAGCGTCTATTTCAACAGATGAAATTACTTATTTATGTTCTGTTGTTAATATATATTTTAAGAAAAAAATCTCATCCAGCGATGTTATACATACCTTTTCAGGGATTCGCGCATTACAACAAGATGATGCTGAAAGCCCTTCAGCGATGACTCGCGACTATAAATTAGATTTACTAAATATGGATAAAGCGCCCTTTTTAAATATTGCGGGTGGTAAAATTACTACTTATCGCCGATTAGCTGAACATGCATTAGATTTACTTGCTCCTTACTTTGCATTATCTCCACTCCATTGGACTGATAAGCAACCTGTTTCCGGTGGAAACTTACCTAAACACTCAATCTCTGAATACTTTAAGCAACTCAGTGAACGTTACCCATGGATTTCTCAAGATATTTTATTCCGATATATCAAGCAATATGGCGATTGTTGTGAAACATTACTTGCTAACTGTAAAGCAATGGCTGATTTAGGCCATCATTTTGGCCATGGCCTTTATGAAATAGAAATAAATTATTTGATTTCTCAAGAATGGGCCGTGACAGTGGATGATATTTTATGGCGAAGAACAAAATTAGGATTAAAATTCACAGAAAAAGAAAATGCTTTCTTAAGAAATTTTCTAACTTCTCATTAAATAAGATCATTTGAATAAAAATCCTAAAAAAATGATCATCCTAAAACAACCTAAATTATTTATCGCCTAATAATAAATTTAAAATTTCAAAAATCATGCGCATTTTTGTTTCAAATTTTATATTTTTTAAAAAAATTTCCATTTTTTTATTTGTTTTTGCCATTTTTTTTAATTTTTTTTCAATTTTTTTAAAAATTAACTAGTTATCTTGCAAAATATTTGCTATTTTTATTTCCGTAATCGTTCAAGTAATCCGGGAGATTAAAAACTATGGCTACGACAACAAAAAAACCTGCAGCTAAAACAGCAGTGAAGAAAGTTGTAAAGAAAAGTACTGCAACCAAAGCTAAAAAAACTGTTAAGAAAGTTGCTAAACCAGCCGCTAAAAAAGCAGTAAAGAAAGTTGCAAAGAAAACTACTGCAGCTAAAGGACGTGGTCGTCCTAAGAAAGCTAAAGCTGCTTAATGCTAAAAGCATTCCAAACAAAAAGCCGTCTTAAGACGGCTTTCTTATTTTAAGGTACTCGTTACCCTTGATCCTGCAATTTTGATACATCAACCTTCTTTGCTTGATCTATTAAGTTTTGTAACGAAGATGCGGGCATAGTGCCAGATTCAGAATAAAGTACCGTATCTTGCTTCATCACTACAATTTGTGGAATTGATCGCACTGAAAAAGCAGCTGCTAACTCGGATTCCTTATCAATATTGACCTTAACAAAGGTGATATCTATATTCTTAGCTGCAACCTCAGCAAAAATCGGTGCAAATGACTTGCAAGGCCCACACCACTCAGCCCAAAAGTCCATAATTGTAATTTTGTTTTGATTAATGACCGTCTCAAAATTGTCTTGAGTCAATTCAATAATATTCATTTTATCCCTCCAATAGCTGTGAGTATACTGTTGCGAATCTGTTCTACAGAACCTACACCTTCTACTTTGATAAATGTTGGTGTGTAACTGTCCTTTGTCTTTGGCCAATCTTGATAATAAGTAATTAAAGGTTTAGTTTGTTCATGGTAAACAGCCAAACGCTTTTTGACAGTGTCCTCTTTATCATCCTCACGCTGTAATAAAAGCTCTCCAGTGAGATCATCGATTCCTGAATGTTTTGGCGGATTAAAATGAATATGATAAATTCGTCCAGATGCCGGATGAAACCTACGGCCACTTAATCGTTTAATAATTTCTGCATCATCAACAGCTATTTGTATTACAAAATCTAAATTGATATGAGCTTCTTTCATTGCTTCAGCTTGAACAATAGTCCGAGGAAATCCATCAAATAAAAATCCTTGTTGGCAGTCTGTTTCACTGATACGTCGCTTAACTAAATCAATGATAAGATCATCAGGAACAAGTTTGCCAGCATCCATAATACTTTTTGCTTTCAATCCTAATTCGGTCTTGGCATTGACAGCGGCTCTTAACATATCACCGGTAGAAATTTGTGGAATATTAAATCGTTCCGTCAAAAATTTTGCTTGAGTTCCCTTCCCTGCTCCCGGTGCTCCCAGTAACATGATTCTCATTTTTTTATTCTCTCTCTTTCTAAATTTTGTGTAAAAATTCCTAAATAGCAGTTTCATTAATTTACTGTTATCCTACCTATTATCCGAATAAATGGGAAGAAAAACTATGAATATATTCGTATTTGACATCGAGACTATTCCTGATGTCAATGCTGGACGAAGGATATATCAATTGACGGATTTATCTGATGCTGAAGTTGCAGAATTGATGTTTGCTAAACAACAACAAAAAAGCGGCTCAGATTTTTTGCCGCTGTTTTTACACAAAATTGTAGCGATTTCCGTGGTATTACGATCGCGAGATACCTTAAAAGTTTGGTCTTTGGGATCACTTGAGGCCACAGAAAAAGAAATCATTCAACGCTTTTATGATGGTATTGAAAAATATGTACCTATCATTGTTTCATGGAATGGTTCTGGTTTTGATTTACCAGTGTTGCATTATCGAGGATTAATCAATGGAGTGATCGCAAGTCAATATTGGGAAAATGGAAGCAATGATAATAATTTCAAATGGAATAATTACACCAATCGTTACCATGAACGTCACACTGATTTAATGGATGTATTAGCTGGATTTCAAACACGTGCCAATGCCCCTCTCGATCAAATTTCTGCTTTACTAGGTTTTCCTGGTAAAATGGGGATGGATGGTTCAAAAGTTTGGGATGCGTATAAAGCAGGTCAACTTGAAGTGATACGTAATTATTGCGAAACCGATGTATTGAATACTTATTTAGTTTACCTGCGTTTTGAAGTAATGCGAGCTAAGTTAACTGCAACTGCTTACGATGAAGAAATAAAAAATCTACGTGGTTATTTGCAGCATGAAAATAAACTGCATTTTAATGAGTTTTTGGAGCGATGGGGTTAAATAAGGAACCAGTAATTTTAACTCTATGGTCAGTATAGTAGAAATGTAAACAGACTCTAATAATTTTACATAAAGAGAAACATGTCAAGACACCGCAAAAAAAAATATCCGGAAGGTTTGCACGAAGTGCAGATCATGAAATTAAGCCATGATGGTCGCGGCATTGCTGTGATTAATGAAAAAACTGTTTTCATTGATAATGCTTTGCCTGGAGAAATAGTAAAATTTCGGTATACCAGTGCATTCAGTCGTTTTAGCGAAGGCGTAGCAGAAGAGATTTTAGTTGCTGCAGCTGAACGGATAGCGCCCAAATGTAAGTATTTTAATATTTGTGGTGGTTGTAGCTTGCAACATTTATCTACCACTTCTCAGCGTGAACTTAAACAACAAACTCTAATAGACCAATTTAAACATTTTGGTAAAACAGAAATTAAAGAAATTTTACCACCATTAACTGCCAACGACTGGGGTTACCGTCGTAAAGCTCGTTTAAGTGTCCGTTACGTTGAAAAAAAACAAAAGGTATTAGTTGGTTTTCGAGAAAAACGAAGTAATTATTTAGCAGATATAGATTATTGTGAAGTATTATATCCTACAGCCGCAATACTCATCGCTCCTTTAAAAGAATTAATTCTAACTTTAGAAAGCTTCAAAGACATTCCACAAATTGAAGTGGCCGTCGATCAAACCAATGTTGCTCTAATATTTCGACATATGCAGCCTCTCTCCTCCTCGGATTTAGCAAAGCTCATTGAGTTTGCAAAAAAATATAGCGTTTATTTATACCTACAACCAAATACTCCTGAAAGCATCCACTTAGTTTATCCTGAAAAAAATTCTGGGTTACTCCATTATCAATTCCCAGAACATAATATCACCCAAGCATTTCTACCTAGCGATTTTGCTCAAGTTAATCTTGAATTAAATTATCAAATGATTAATCAGACTCTAGCTTTATTAAATTTAAAGCCAACGGATACTGTACTTGATCTTTTTTGCGGTTTTGGTAATTTCACTTTACCCATCGCACAGCATTGTGCACACGTTGTTGGAGTAGAAGGATCTGCAACTGCAATAGAGCGTGCTAACTACAATGCTAAATTAAATAATATTACCAATGCTCAATTTTATTGCGCCAATTTAGATGAGCTTTGTTCACACTTAGCTTGGGCTAAAACCACATATGATAAATTGGTACTGGATCCCCCTCGCAGCGGGGCTGAAACATGTGTGAAAAATATTGAAGTCTTTCAGGCTAAACAAATTATTTATATTTCTTGTAATCCAGCAACTTTAGCGCGAGATACTGGGATTTTACTGCAAAAAGGGTATAAACTTATTAAAGGAGGAATCATGGATATGTTTCCACATACGAATCATGTTGAATCAATTGCAATGTTTAATATGGTGTAGCCGCGCTGCGAGCCTTG
>JBGSLN010000243.1:0-3161 GCA_041740675.1 Gammaproteobacteria bacterium
TAATGCCTTATCAGAAATTAACGAGAAGGAAATTTTTGAAATAGGGTTGAAACAGTTATGTAGTTTAATTGGATATAAGAGTAATGACATTGCTTTAATTAAAAAATCATTAATAAGTTTAATTTCTTTAGTTTTAGAATGGAACTTATTAGATCAAAGAAAAATTCGAGATGTTATCTCTGATCAAATGCTTAATAAAAAAACAAACACTGTTTGGCATGCAAGCTCTCTAATAGCTGGAGTAAGTATAGAAAATGGTGTAATTAGTTATTCCTATAGTCCGCAGATCAAAAAAATTATCTCTTCGTTTGATATTTATGGGCGAATTAACCTTTTTGTTCAAGCAAAATTTAAATCAAATTATAGTTTAGCATTGTATGAAAACTGTGTTCGATTTAAAAATATCAAACAAACATGTTTATTTGATTTAACAATATTTCGGCAATTGATGGGTATAGAAACTAACAAATATGATAGTTTTAAAGAGTTAAGTAGAAATGTTGTTATTCCAGCTATAAAGGAAATTAATGAAAAATCTGATATAACTCTTGAAGTTGAGTACAGAAAAATAGGACGAAAAATAGTAGGATTAAAATTTTTTATCAAAGATAATGAAAATTACTCACCCAAATTTAAACGAAAAGAAAAAAAGCTATCAACTGCTGCATTGAAAGTTAAAAATGTATTGGTTTCTACTTTTAAATTAACAGAAACAGATGCTACCTATCTTGTAGAAAGGTTTGAACCTGAATTTGTTAAAAATACACTTGATGAAATTTTCAAATCTAGTTCCTTTAAAAAAAATAAAATTTATAATTTAAATGCCTATATTCAATCAATACTAGAAGCAAATTATCAAACAAATGTAGAAAAGAAAGTACCATCAGTGACTCACAATCTAGATGTTATCGATCAAGTAGAGAATAAAACTTTCGGTATCAAATATACAAAATATAAAACAACAACTTTTTTACAATTTTTTGGTAAACAAGATGAAAATATAAAAGAAGCTATTATCTGTGAATATAAGTTATTTCTCCAGTCAGAATCTTCATCATCAATATTATTAAAACTTTTTGTCCAAAAAGGTTTTGAGTCTCCAATTATTTTAGCAAGCTTTTTTACTTATATTGGTAAACATCATCCATCTTTGATTCCAAATTTTTTGAGCTATGAAGAATTTATTACTGAAGAAGTTTGATTTAATATGTCCAAATAGATAAAAACAGTATTTTGCTAAATATTTTAAAATAATAAGGTTTATTATTTGTTTTATTTAAATACAAATGTAGCTAAGAAATTGTTTCATGTGTAACAATAATCAAAATTTAGACTATCAGAATTAATTACACACTCACCTTACGCAGTAGCTATTGACTAAATCAAAGAAGAATTTATATTTTGTTCGTGGTTTTTTAGTATCTCAATCCTACCTCACGAGCTGTTGCATATTCTGAGTGTTAGAGGAAGATATATGAGCAACAATGGTTTCATTAATAGTGTTTCGGAATTCTGCATCATGCACTATTTTCCACAAACAGAGTAGACTCAAATCATCGTTAGTTGCCATAAGTGCCGAAACCGAACGGCTATTCCAATGAAATTCGAACAAACTAATTGGAGCGAAGCAACGCATCTGTAATTTAACTTTCTTTTATCTCCTTAGTCAATTTGGATTTGGTTTTTTGCATCGATTCACCCTTGATTTCAAGCCGATAAGCATTATGGATCAAGCGATCTAAAACCGCATCAGCCAATGTGCTATTGCCTATTGTTTCATGCTAAACTTTAACCGGTAGCTTGCTGGTAACAATGGTTGGGTGTTTTTCATGACGATCATCGAGCAGCTCAAGTTAATCACGCCAATTTTCATCTGAAAATGATGTTAGTCCAAAATCATCTAAAATAAGCACATCGACTTTAGAAAGATCCTCCATTCGCTTTTTATAACACCCATCGCCTTTGCTAAGTTGCAAATCAGATAAACGATGATAGTTGGCAGTATAATTTGAAAGACAAACTTTATGGGCTAATGCACAAGCCAAAAAAGGTTTTCCTGTACCCGTAGGCCCGACAATCAAAATATTATGATGTGATTTTATCCACGGACATTATTTATTTGTATTAATTAATTATTTTATTTTGCGTTTTATTTTTTATCATCACACATCCTCGTAAAAACTGACCTGCATTTGCAAATTCTAATTTTTTAACAGACTTTGATAAAGTATTTAAAAAACGATTGTCTGAATCTCTCAAATGCTCTGATAAAATAATGTCTTTAGTATTGCCTGGTTTATAATGCAAATAGTCTAATTGAGTATTGTTTAAAATTTTAAAGATTTCCGTATTAAAACAAGCAGAATCTTGAGAAGACAATTCAGCAAAAATAACATTCGCAATGTATTTTAATTCTACTAAGTCTTTAATGGTTGAAGTTTTTTTCCCTTTAGGGGAGAAATCAAAGATAGCAGGCCTATTTAATGAATAATATACAGGATTGTTATCATAATAAGACAATTGCATGAGGGTTGGAATATATTCCACATCAAAATGTTCTAATAATACTTTTTGTAACATGATAATAGGTGCTTGCGTTTCATCAATAGCAGGTGCAAACCCAGGATACGCACCACTGATAATAGAAAGAAGGTGTCGTACTGTATCTGAAGTATAGGGATCAGGCTTCAAATTTCTATTACTTTGTATTAATGAAATGATGTAATCATAATATTCTTTATTTCGTATATACGCTGTTTTTTGCCAAGCATAGGTATAAAGAAAGTTTTTTAGTTTTTCCCATGCCTTATCATTTTTAATGAGTTGTACCCATTTATTTGGAAAAAGTAGAATTGAGCAATACCAGGGTTCATCTTGTTTATGAAAGTTTGCAATATCAACAAATAACTTCCAGTGTTCATGTAAATTTTTTACGGCAGGGTAGTGTATTCCAAAGCGAGCTTTTAATGATTCGTGTTTGATACTTTGACCCAAACTTTGTAGTGAAAATAACGAACGAGAACCCGCGGTTATACACATTAATCCAGCAGGATGATAAGACTTTCCAGGTTCATCTAATTCACGGGGCAATGAAAGAATGCTGCCCGCTTCATAAAGACGATAAGGTATGGTTTCATCTTTATGAGCAATAAAGAGTTCTG
>JBGSLN010000244.1:0-3838 GCA_041740675.1 Gammaproteobacteria bacterium
GCTTATATACATTTATTCATTTATTTTTAATACTTGATTAAAGAATAAGATCTGGAAAATTAAGCAAAAATAGTTAGGGATAATAGAATATGTTAAATACTAAAGAAAAAAATAACAAGGTAGAAACTACCGAAGATACTAATAAACAAACAACTGCAGCATTGCTAGCATTCAGAAAAAGATTTTTGCAAAATTCTGCATTGATAGATGGGTTAACTCAACAGATCCTAGCGATAGATCCTAATATTCATACTAATACTAAAAAACTCTCTTCTTGCTAATTTCGTTTATTATAAAAAATACCCCCGCGGGAACAAAATGCAGATTTAGTGTACTAGTTTTTTCAATTTAACGTAGGGTTTCGTGGCATAATATCTTTTAATTTAACTAAATCTATTTCCTGATCAAACAGGCATTGACGTAATGCTCTAGTAGGTTGCAATAAATCATCTATTAGTTCTTTACATAACTTAAGTTCTGCACGATAGTCATCTTTAGCAGCAATATCGCTTTTTTCTAAATCATTATCATTTGCTGTTATTTCATTTTTTAATTCGAGTATCTCATTCTTTAGAATGTTTACTATCATAACTAATTTCTTTAATTCGAGTTGCGTTGAATTTACCATCTGTTCGAATTCATTTGGATTATTTGCAGCAACTTCAATACATTTATCGAACCACTGACTGAAGTTTGCTTCGTTGAAATACCGCTGGTAGCTTTGACCGATAAGTTTAATTCTGTTTTGAAATGCTACAAACTTTCGGGTAAAATTTTCAGTAATTTCTTCATATTTCTGAAACACATTATGGGTACTACTAAAAAACATCTTTAATCCTCATTTTCATAATATTACTTACATTCCTTTGCATTACTGTTTAAAATCCTTTCAAATGCACATAATAAATATAAAATGAAAAAAGAAAATAAGTATACTTATCTAAATTCTAAGGCCCAAAGCAAAAACTTGTGTAATAAGTCTGGTCGATGATTTAACTTAAGATGAAATATTGAGATACCTGAGCAAGAAGAGAACAAAATAGATATTATTCATAGCGAATTTTACGTAAGTCCAATTTATATATTATTAAAAAATTGCTAAACTAGTATCAAGAATCATTCATTCATTAAATATATGCAAAAAAAACAAATAGCAAAACCTAAAAAAAATAACTCCCTTAAAGAAGATAGTGCAAACCCACAACCTCAGGCTGGTAAAAAAGCACATAGAGAAGGTATTGGGCGCACTAGTCAAGGAAACATCAAATATCCAGATGAAAAAAAAGGTCGGCCTAAAACAGAAAAAAATAAAATTTAATAAATTTGGATTTTGTGAATTTACAGATGATGAATATGTGAATATGGACATAATGAATTTATATAAACTAATTGACGGTAAAGTGAAAAAATGGCGATTATGGTTCAGCCAAGATGCAGATTTAATTGAGAATGGCTAAAGAATAAATTATGAGTACACTTGATCAAATGCAAGCATTTTTAACCGTTCAAATCATCAAAGCATGGGAACAGGAAAATCTTGCACAGCTGATGGAACTATACAATATATTCGAGAGGAAAATTTAATTTCTGAATATCACATACGCTATGGCCATCGAAGTGGGATTGCATTTCATCATGTATCTGATCAATACATCGCATTATTTTCTACATTCATTCGGCGTGGTGTTTGGGAAGCGGTTGAAATAATTGAAGCACTTCTGAAGAACCAATCTGATATAAAACCAGATACTGTACATGCTGATACTCAAGGACAATCAACTGTTGTGTCTGCACCCGTCATTACTTTATTTAAAACCATACCTTTTATTATGTTACGAGCTGTTGGGTTAGTAGCATTGGGAGCAGTATTTTATTATCTTTGTTTTGTATATCTTGAAGATTACTTAATGCAATATGGTGGACTTTCACATAATCTAACCTCAAGCATCATCAGTAGCTGTGTTGCCGCAATGTTATTATTAGTGCCAATAGGTGGATTAATTTGCGATAAAATAGGTAGACGTTATTCGTATTTTATTGTGGCCGGCGGCATAGCCATTTATAGCATCGCTGGTTTTAAGTTATTGCTAACACATCATGTTATTAATATTGTTATTGCTATGACGATATTTACCTTGCTTAGTTCATTGGAACAAGCGACAACCAGCGTTACAGTTGTAGAGCAATTTCCAGCAACTATTCGTTATAGTGGTGTATCTTTTAGCTATAATGTTACTTAAGCATTATTAGGTGGTACAAGTCCAGTTATTGCTGCATTGCATATTAATCTTAGTAAAGATGCAATCGCACCAGCCTTTTATTTGACAATAATCGCTTTGATAACGTTAACGACAGCTATTTTTAGTTTAAAAGGAAGTCATAAGCCTTCAAATATCAAATGACATTATGGCGGTGCAAAATACTTTATATTGAATCATTAAATTCTCAAAGTACACAATATGTGTTCTATAGCACAGGTCGTTTGTTAATCCAAGGTTGAGCTATTTCGATTTGATGCGCTAAACGCAATAATGTCAGCTCGTCTCCATAAGCCGCAGCACATTGAATACTAACGGGTAAACCTTCATTCGTCCAATAAATTGGCACAGACATAGCAGGTTGGCCAGTGTGATTAAATAAAGCGGTAAAAGGAGAAAATTCAATAACTTTTTGCATAAAATGCTCGAATTTATCAGATGAATTTATTTCACCTAATAATACGGGTAACTTAGCCAGCGCTGGAGTTAAAAGTATATTGTAATATTTTGTTAATTCCATAATGGGTTTGGTATTCCTATAAATGATATCTTTAGCTTTTATCACATCGCTTGCACGAATATGTTTTGCCATTTCTACAAAATGTATTGTAATAGGCTCTATTCCATCGCTGTTATATTCCGAATTTATTTTGGCTTTACGCTCTTCTAGTACAGCAGCTGTATTTGCAGCAATCAAGATATTGACGGCATTACCAATAGTTGCAAGATCTAATTTAACCTCAACATTTTCTACCTGATGTCCTAATTCTTGTAACAGAATAATCGTTTTGGTTACAGCTGCTTGACATTCAGTATCAACCGAGACACTCGGAAAGGCACCATTTAATAAAGCAATTTTTAAGTTTTGAGGAGGTATTTTGCATAGTTCTAAAAATGAATTTTTTGGTAGATTTTGTAGATCATAACTGATATTAAATTCCGAAGATGCTAATACATCTAATGCTGCTGCGCTATCTCTTACACTGCGGGTAATCACATGATTGGTCGCTAATCCAGACCATAGTTCAAAATATTCAGGCCCACAAGGTGTTCTTCCTCGAGATGGTTTGAGTCCAAAAAGACCACAGCAAGCTGCTGGAATTCGCAATGAACCACCACCATCATTAGCTGTTGCAATAGGTGCAATCCCTGCAGCAACAGCTGCAGCCGAACCACCAGATGAACCACCGCTCGTGCGTTGTAATGCCCATGGATTACGACAGGAGCCATAAAGTAAAGGTTCTGTTGTATAAGATAAGCCTAACTCTGCAGAGTTTGTTTTTCCAAAAATAAGCATTCCACTATTGAGAAGTCTTTTTACACATTCACTAGTAAAGGTTGATTTGTTCTTCGAAAAATAGCGTGAACCATTGGTTTCATAGGTGTCTTGATAAGCGAAAAATAGGTCTTTAAGAAGGCAGGGAACTCCTTGAAAAACGCCACTTGGGATGCCATCTTCAATTTGTTGGTAAGCTTTTTCATAGAATGTCTGAACAACTGCATTAATCTTGAAATTTACTCGTTCATTTATTTTAATCGCAACATCTAATAGTTCTTTTGCAGTAGTTTGCTTCTGTTTG
>JBGSLN010000245.1:0-11769 GCA_041740675.1 Gammaproteobacteria bacterium
TAAATTTCTTTATTTTTTTTAATCGAAAAAACAAAGATTTTTATCTTGCTTTGTGGTTTATGGGAGGATTTATTTTATCAGTAATTTTGATAAAAGGCTTTTACGAGGAAGCTGCCAATGTCCTTTGGGTACTCTCAGTAGTCTTTGCAGCTTCATCTTTAACCTATTTAGGACAAACTACACAAATTAAATTGAAATATTCATTTGTGTTTATTTTATTCGTATTATCAATTTGTTATAGCACCATTTTATTTTCTTGTTTTTATAATAATCCTAATTATTATGATATAGGCAGTTCTAATTGGAAGCCAATTTATAATGAAATTTATGAAACAATGAAAAATCATTCAAGTCATTTTGTAGCGAATTTATTTGATGACAGCATTAGTTTAATACTTGATGAAGTACAATTTGAAAATGGTGAAGATATTTTTTCTTCAACAGGCATAATGCCTATCGGTTTTTTTGTGGCACAATATGACACACTTTATTATAGTAGATATAATACTACCAATATTAACATTGATCAGATTGCACAAGAAAATATCAATACAATTGAGATGAAAAAGAATGTAATTGCAGTTACGTACTGTACTGCTGCAGATGCAATGAAAAGTCAAGCATTTGTACCGTATGGGCAAAAGGTCGCTGTCAAGTATGCAATACAAAATCATTCAATTATACAAAACAATCCACAATGGAAATTACTCAAAACTATTAGCTCTCCCTATGGGTGCTTGGCATTATTCTGGTATAATTCAAGTAAATAATACAACTAAATAACATATGATTTATAAATAAGTGACTTATACATGATTTTACTTAACGATTTTAAACAACAATATGGTAGTTTAAAAAATCAGATATTCGAAGCAATTGATGCTGTCGGTCAAAGTGGTTGGCTGGTATTGGGTAAAGAAGTTCAACAATTTGAAGAACTGACCCAAAGCTTATTAAATTGTTATTATTCAATAGGCTGCGCTAATGGATTAGATGCGTTGGAATTAGCTCTGCGAGTTTTAGATATTAAACCGGGTGAAAAAGTTCTAACAACACCGCTTAGCGCTTTTGCTACCACACTCGCTATATTGCGAGCGGGAGGAAAACCTGTTTTTGTAGATGTTGATGAAACGGGCTTAATTGATCTTAAACAATGTGAAATAGCACTACAAAATAATCAAGAGATTAGATTTTTTATTCCAGTACATTTATTTGGACATGCAATAAATTTAGGACAATTAAAGCATTTAAAAGAAAAACATGAACTGCTTATTATAGAAGATTGTGCCCAAGCTATTTGTGCTAAATCAAAAGAAATATACGTTGGTAGTATTGGGGAACTTGCTGCTTATAGTCTATATCCTACAAAGAATCTAGGTTGTTATGGCGATGGAGGTTTTGTAACTACCAATAATTTTGATTATGCTGAAAAAGTTAAGTGTTTGCGAGATTATGGCCAAACAGCAAAATATGAACATAAGTTTTTAGGCTTAAATAGCCGTTTGGATGAAGTACAAGCTGCGATTTTAAATCGAGCATTGTTACCTAAGCTAGCTGAATTCACTTCTAGACGAAAACAAATTGCAAAATTATACTTAGAAAATATTACTAACGACTTGATTCAATTACCTAGAATTCCATTAGATTCAGATTCAGTTTGGCATTTATTTCCAATACTTTGTGAGAACCGAGATGAGTTACAAACTTTTCTAAAAGCAAAAGGAGTACAAACTGGAGTTCATTATCCAACCCTCATTACAGATCAAATTGCTTTGCATCAAAATCAAAATAATTATGAAATTATAGGTTCTTTAAGTCATGCAAAAAAGTTTGCTCAATACGAACTATCTTTACCTTTACATCCTTTTTTAACTGATGCTGAAGTTGAAAAAGTGATTAACCAATGTAATCAATGGGAACTATAACAGTGTTTTCGTTAATTATTCCTGTATATAAAAACGAAGCTTCAATTAGTGATTTACTTGAAGTTATAAAAAAATTATCCATAAATTTGATTGATCCGTTAGAAGTAATCTTTGTTATTGATGGTAGCCCAGACAAATCATTTGAAATTTTATCCGAAAAATTAAATCATTATACTAAAAGCTATAAAGCAAAACTCATTTGTCTTTCGAGAAACTTTGGTTCATTTGCAGCTATAAAAACAGGATTGGCACATGCTTCAGGCAAATTTATTGCAGTAATGGCAGCAGATTTGCAAGAGCCAATAGAATTAATTGAATCATTTTTTAAAAGTTTAAAAACAGAAAATATTGATATAACATTGGGAACACGTACAACTAGAAATGATCCTTATTTGAGTAAATTATTATCTTCTATTTATTGGAAATTATACAAAAAATTTATTATTAAAGATATGCCAAAAGGAGGCATAGATATCTTTGGTTGTAATTGTTTAGTAAGAGATGAACTTATTAAGTTAGATGAATCTCATTCAAGTTTAATTGGACTATTGATGTGGGTTGGCTTTAGACGTAAACTGATTGATTATATTCGTTTACCTAGACAACATGGTAAAAGTGCATGGACTTTTGCAAAAAAATTAAAATATTTAAATAATAGTATTTTTGCTTTTTCAAATTTGCCTATACGAATAATAACAATTCTTGGAATATTTGCTTCGATAATCGCGTTTATTTTAGGAATTATTGTTATTTATGATAGATTGTTCAATCATATTTTAGTTCCAGGGTATGCAGCAACCTTGCTGACTATTTTATTTTTCACGGGCATCAATATGTTTAGTTTAGGTTTAGTGGGTTCTTATGTTTGGCGAACTTATGAAAACTCAAAAATGCGACCGACGCATATCATTAGATTAACTAAGGAGTTTAATTAAATGCAAAATGAGATTTTTGTTCACGATAAGGCAATCTGTGAAACTCGGCAAGTTGGAGCAAAAACAAGAATTTGGGCTTTTTCACATATTTTGCCCGACGCCAAAATTGGCGAAAATTGTAATATTTGCGAACATGTTTTTATTGAAAATAACGTTATTATTGGCAATAATGTTACGATTAAAAGCGGCGTTCAACTTTGGGACGGTGTTGAACTTGAAGACAATACATTTATTGGTCCTAATGTAACCTTTACGAATGATCATTTTCCTCGAAGCAAGGAATACCCAGAAAAATTTTTAAATACAACAGTTCACAAAGGCGCTTCTATTGGAGCAAATGCAACTATATTACCCGGAATTGAAGTTGGTCAATATGCAATGGTCGGAGCTGGTTCTGTAGTGACAATGAATATTCCCGCACATGCAATTGTTGTGGGAAATCCAGCTAAAATTATTGGTTTTAATGATGCGGAAATATTTAAAATTGATAAAGATCATATAAAAAGCGTAACTGACACATTCTTGTCCCACGTGAAAGTTTGTGCTGTTTCAGAGTTTGTTGATAATAGAGGAAACTTAACTTTTTTTGAATTCGGTAAAGAAATTCCTTTTTTACCTAAACGTTCATTTATGATTTTTAATGTTCCAACGAATAAATTCCGAGGAAACCATGCTCACCGAGAAGGACATCAATTTGTTATTTGTATCAAAGGGTCAGTGACAATTGTTACTGATGATGGATATGTCAGACAAAAAATAATGCTAGATTCAACTAATGTAGGCTTACATATTCAACCAAAAGTATGGAATGTACTGTATGATTTTTCTGAAAATGCCGCAGTGATAGTCTTTACCTCAGAATATTATGATAGAGAAGATTATATCAATCAGTATCCTGAGCTAATCAAATTAAATTGTAAAAAATAATGTTAAATCGGCTGGATTGGTTATTATTAGTAATTGGAGTAGTTTTGAGTGCTAGTGGTGCAATCTTACTTAAAGTAGGCGCTGTTAATATTAGTTATTCTACGAACTTAGTTAGTGTTGCTTCGCAAATTATCTTGAATTGGAAAATAATTCTAGGGGTATTATTTTATGCAATTCCCGTATTAATTTGGATTTATCTTTTAAAGTCTATTGATGTCAGCTATCTGCAACCCTTATTCGCTTCAATTTATGTCATCACTCCGCTTTTTGCGAAATGGTTTTTAGGCGAAGATCTTAATCCAATTAAATGGATTGGCATTAGTATAGTCATTATAGGTATTGTTATTTTTGCACGCGGCTAAAAAATTGCTATAAGATAAATAACTCGAACACTTTTTTTCAAAAAGCTACATATTTTTCATTATTAATTATTTACATCAATTGCTTCTTCATCACAAATAATCCTACTTAATAAAATATTTTGTTGTCTTAGTTCAACCTCTAAGGCACTTTCAACTTTTTCAGCTGAATAGTGTGATAGGAATAAATTCATTACCCGATTAACACCTTCTGGTTTTATTGAACGTAAATCTTTTTCAAAATATTGTCCATATGTATAATTACCTGTAATAATTTCATAGGAAGGAAAATATTCACATATTGGATATTGTTGGCATATTTCTGTTACGGAAGCACGTAACACCGATTTACTATAGGTTGTTGCCACAAGCACGTGAAGATTTTCATAAGTAGCTATGAGTGGGACAGGAGAAACAGTTAATATCATTTTTGCTTTAGGATTTAGTTTTAATAATTTTTCTATAAATATATTCATATCAGTAACGACATCAGAAACAGAAAAATTTATAAATTCATAAATATTTGGATCTATTGCACCTGCAACCACACCTGGAGCAAGGGGATAAACCGCACCATCAAGTTTATTTCTCCATGATTCAGTTAACCCTAAGGTAAAGATAAAAACATCTAAATTTTCAAACATTTGTCGCACAGCAGCTAAATGTTTTTCTTTAGATTTTTCTAATTCAATTATAGATGCAAAGCCATCAGGTTCAATTTGCGGGCGGAATGGATCTACAAATCTATTATCACTACGTATCCAATAACTTTCTGTTGGAATAAAAGTGCCATATGCACGTTCAAACAACTGTAATAATTGGCGACTTGTATAAATATTTCCGAAACGAGCAGAGAACACTCCAAAATTGCGACGTTGTTGTTCATCTAATTGAAGTTCTTCTTCTCTTTCTGAAACATAAAAGTTAAAACCAGACTTCGCTAAGGTGCGAGAGATATGTTGTGCAAAACAACTCCCTGCCGTAACAATTTTAGTATTAGAATATAGCTTTATAGCAGTGCCTACAACTGGATCAACTTCTTTCATAGTTACATGTTCAATGGCACGACGCCAAAATTGATAATCTGGTAAACCATGATAAGGATTTGTAGTTTTATTTAGTGATATTTCAGTGCTTGGATTAGTAGTTTTTGCATCATTAACTAAATATCTTTTTTTGAGAAAATCATTTAACTCTTTAAAGCGTGGTGATGAAATAGTTGGAGAAAATAACTCTTCTTTGCTAAATTCAGAAAAAATTTTAAAAGAAATTGCTATAAACTCTTCCAACGACTTAAAAGAACAACCTTTAAATTGATAATCACCATTAATTCCTAGTTTCTCTCCAATTTCAGGATATACTGGCCAAACCGATCCATCTCCCAAATTGTCATGTATCTGCGAGACATTAATAGGTGGGATTATGATTCCTTCTCTAGCTAAAATTTCACGAGTGAGATCAGCAAGCACAAATAATTTTGGATGATTATGAGTGTGCATCCAGCAGCCTTGTTTTGACCATTGCTCTATCAGGGTGTTAAGCGGCAATCCAGCTATTTTGCTTTCTTCAATTAAAAATTCTTTTGATGAAGTAAAGTAATCGAAGTAGCCTAAGTTCTCGAATACGTCAGCAGCAAATAAATTTAAAGTTTCTGAAATACTAAAATTGTTTAACCAGCCAAAAAAAATAAGTGCGGATTGATAATCACCCAAAAATCCTTTGACCACATTTTGTTTTGAGGTATAAACATGACAAATGTCAGGATGAAAAGCTGAAAATGTAATTCTTGGAATTATTCTAATTTTGAAGCGAAACTTTGGAAAATTTTCCATGATAAAGTCATTAAGAAAATGTTCTGAATGCAGAAGGATTAAATCATTTTCAGATAATAGAGGAGCAAGATTAAGTTTCTTTGATTTTATATTATTAACCGTTTCTTCAGTAGTCAAAATGGAGGTCGCTGTTATCTTTCCGCTAGATATAATATTCAATATACGTGCGATTTCTACAGCCTGACAATTACCAATGAAAAGTAGGTTGAAGTTCGATAAGTTCCTATCAGGTATTTGTATATGTAGCTTCGCTGTCTCAAATCCTTCTTTTTCAAACCAAGTAATATTCTCAAATACTAAGGTCAAGTTCAGAATATAGCTTCCTGACATACTTGGAGCTTCAATAAGCATTTTTGTTTTTACTGGTTGTGCGGGACAAATTCCTTCTTCAGGTAAGGGGCTACGTAACCCATCCCAAACAATAACTTCTCCAGAAATTTTCATCCAATGATAAGATAATCTAATCTGATCTGAATCAGTTGCTATCCAAGGTTTTTCACTAAAATTAGATACCTCAACATTAATCCATTGTTGTTCACCAACATTCATGATTTTAAGTGGTTCGATAACTTTGATTGTTCCAGTAAAATAATTACTCATATTATGACGGCCTTAAATAAGTCTACCTAGGTTAAAGATGGGATAAAAAACTACTTAATTTAAAAAGTATAAAGTATTATAAACTCTCAAATATTAATAGCAACCTTATATAGGTAGTCGTTAGTGGTTTCTAGTCTCACAAATATTTATTTCGTCATTTAATCGAACCTAAAAATTAGCGTGGCTTTAGATTAATTTTATAATTCTTTATTCCAAAATATCTGTCCGACCAATGACGCTCTATATAATAATCACAACATCCTGTAATGCAGACAGGATTATACGTTTCTAGAATTTTTCCAATGTCGAAGACGAGTTAAAGAAAATTTTTCGAGCTTAACACAATACAGCTATGAACATATATTCATTGATAATTGCTCGCAAGACAAAACAATTCGATTTTGAAGGGACTTGCCAAAAAAGACAAAAATGTAAAAATCATCGTGAACAATCGAAATTTTGAGTAAGTACAGTCACCCTTTTATGGTTTATTATAATTTTCAGGTATTAGTTTGTTTATAGCTTTAGTATTTTTGATAATTAAATTTATTTTTTATGAAAGTCATTAATAAAAAACGTTCAAGAGCTATTTGTGAAAATTAGACCCTATGAATTTCCGCCAATTTACTAAAAATTTTTTTATTAGCATAATTTTACTCTCGTTGTATTTTATTTTCATTGAAGTGCAGCGGAGTGATATGCAACTTACAAATCTGTATGTCAGTCAAAAAACTAGCTACTAATGGTTATTGTAAATGCAATTGGGTATGCCTCCATTAACTTTATTCTATCATATAATTGGTATAGATTTTTAAAATTGATTTCTGATGAAACTGTAAGTTTTATGGTATACAACTATATTTATTCACTGAGTAGTCTAGCGAAGTATGTGCCTGGTTCAGTTCTGCAGTATGCTAATCGACAGATGTTAGGCAGAGTTTATAATGTTTCTTGAGTGAATTTATTGGTTGCTTCATATTGTGAAGCCTTTGGGGTTATGATGGCTTCAAGCTGTATTGATAACAATGTTAACGCCGATGATAGACAATCATACCGCGATCATAGTTACTATTCTTTTCCGTATCAGTTTAGTTTTCGGTGATGTACTCTTTGCCGGTGTTGGATGGGCGAGCAAATACTTATTTAACAAACACAAAACTACTTTTATAATATCTCAAAAACAAAAGAATCCTAGCTTGCTTTCTTAATTGCATGTTCCAGTTGCGTTAATAGATTTACTTCTTTATATTTTTCAAGAGTTCTGTATTGTTCTTTGACCACATTCTGTTTTAATTGTTCATCTTTATTTAGTAAAGATAAACACGCAGCTACTGTGTCAGTATTTTTATTTTGCAAAATAATACCGCTGTTATTTAAGGTGTTTTTGATGTTAGAACTGTCATAAGCAACGATGGGAACACCATTGACAGCCGCTTCGATCAGAGGAACACAAAAGCCTTCATGTTCACTCAGGCATAAATAGGCACTTGCGTGTTTCAAAAATGCCTTTTTGATTGAGTCAGAGAGAGTACCTAGAAATCTCACTTGATTGGAAATTCCTAATTTTTTGCACTGCTGAAAAAGTTCTTTTAAATATTTCGTATCTGTGGGTTTTCCGATAAGCACTAAATTAGAAGGTTGTTCTAATAAGTAAAGAAGTTGTGAGTAGGCATCGATGATTTCATGAATACATTTATTTCGTACCAATCGTCCGATATGCAACAATAAATATCCGTTTTCAGTTTTGTTTGGGCTAACAATATCTTCAATGGGTTGATTTTGTAAATCTTCTAAAGTAAAGAGTAATGGAATTGTTTCTACATTTTTATATCCAACTTCGATAAGTTCAGCAGCATTATATTCTGAATCAGCAATAGCACCGCACATATGTGGAAGAAAAGTTTTGAGTTGTTGTCGACCTAAGATCGAATTTTGATAATTTGGATCGGTCAATTTAAAAAAACTTATAGGAGTAATGTTATGATAAAACAATATTTTAGGGTTTTTTAGACTTATAAACCATTTTTCTAAGTCTGTACCCATACAATGATGAACTAAGAGCATTTCATCTGATGAATGGTTAATGGAATTATAGCGTTTTTGTTCTACAGGAACAGCACCATTAAGATGTTGGACATAAATAAACGATTCATAACCCAATTTTTGTAGTAGTTTTTGACAAAGGATAACGGAGTTGGTAACTGCATCATAAGGAGATAAAGTGCTAACAAATTGATGTATGCTTTTTAATTTTGAGAATTGCGGATTGCTGCTTACCATTTTTTATACCTTTTGTCTCAAACGGCTATTTTTCCAGGGATCATAGACTAACGCTTTGATTGGCTTTAAACAGGGACCTATTAATGGCAGTCGTAATGGCAGTGCTAACCATTTTCGAATATATCTAATGCACCTTTTTTTAAAAGGCTCTTCAAACTCTGCATTTGCAATTGATTTAGAAAGTGTTGATTCCCAATTTTTTTTTTGTTTTTTCTTTCGTTGTCTCAACAGCACTATCTCAGCTTCTAATTTTTTTTCAAAATGTGGAGTTTGAAAAGTATTAGTAAAACTTTTTTCCATTAGCGCCTCGTTTCTTTAAATGAATAGAGGAACATTACCATATTTTACAGAACTGCTCAAACATTGCATCCTTATTTTGTTTGAGTATAATTACCTGGCAGTTTCGGCAATTTTTTGATGGGAGCTTAAGAAAAATGAATTTTAGACTACGAGATTACATCCTGTACCCATTAATCATCAGACGCCACCATCAATTCTTAAAAGAAAGTCAGTATTGGTCTTCGGAAAAACGACATACTTGGATCCAAGAGCGGGTAGATCGCACTCTTAGGTATGCAGTAAAGAATGTTCCCTACTACAAACGAACTTTATCACCCTTTGAATCTCAATTTAATGACATGATAGATAGGCTTGATTTTAGCGAACTTCCAGTCATCACGAAAGATATTATACGTCAACATTATCAAGAGCTTATTGCTGAACAAAGTGATATGTTGCGGCCGCGAATCGATTGTACCAGTGGTTCAACAGGCGCTCCAATGCAATTTTTGTTGGATCGGCAATCTGACATTACTAATTTTGCTGCGATTTGGAGAATTTTGAATTGGGCTGGATATAATTTTGGTAATCGATATGCCAGCATAATTCCTAATTTTGAAAAAGAAACTAAAAGAGAAATTTTATATGATATTCGGCAGAACTGCCTACAGCTACCCTTTGTAAATCTTAGAAAAGAGAAAATCCAAAGATATGTGAAGATATTACGTAGGTTTAATCCGGTCATTATAAAATCATATGCCTCTACGCTTGCTTTATTTGCCCATTGGGTGCAAGAAGCAGGTATTGATGATTTTCGACCGAAAGCAGTATTGACCAGTGCTGAAACTTTGCTAGAACATCAAAAAAAGATTATGAGTGATGTTTTGCAATGTAAGATTTTTGATTTTTATGGCCAAAATGAAAGAGCCTGCTTGATAAGCACTTGTGAAGAAGGTCGATATCATATCCATGAAGAATATTCATTCGTTGAATTAGCTCAGGAAAATAATCAGCGGTTAACTTCAGGAGAACCCGCTCAAATCATTGCGACTACTTTTGATAATTTTGCTATGCCGTTGATTCGATATCAGACCGGTGATATGGCTGTTCTTGATAATAATGTAGCTTGCCAATGCGGCAGAACTTATAAAACTGTTGAAAAAATTGTGGGTAGAGTTGATGATGTCATTTTCACTCCCGAAGGTCTACAAGTTGCTAGATTAGATAACACCTTTAAAGACTCTCCTGGCATTCAAGAAGCGCAAATCGTACAAAAGCAAATTGACAAAATTCAAATAAATATGGTACGTTCGCCAAACTTCCAACAAAAAGATCTCGATAATTTAATGCGTCGTTTACATTTTCGACTTGGCGAAAGTATGAATGTAGAATTTAATTTTGTGGCTGCAATACCCTTAGGAAAAAATGGCAAGAGAAAATTTATCGTTTCAGAAATCAGTAAGGAAGCGATTGCAGTGAAGCAACAAAGTCGAGCTGTGAGTGCAGTTTAGATGATCACTTTTAACTTTACTTAAAATCTTTTATTACTCAAATTAACAAGGTAAAAAGTTTATGTGCGGAATTGTTGGAGCTGTTGTTAAAGATGGAGTGGATAAGGCACTCATCAATCAAATGGTAAAGTTAATTAATCATCGAGGTCCTGATGAACAAACCATTTTTTCAGATAGCCAAGTTGCAATCGGTTTTGCTCGGCTTAGCATAATTGATCCAGAACATGGACATCAGCCAGTATATAACGAAGATCAATCAATTCTTACCTTTTGCAATGGTGAAATTTATAATCATGCACAACAGCGTGCTGAATTGACCAAACTGGGGCATCATTTTAATTCTCATTCAGATGTTGAAATTGTGCCGCATCTCTACGAAAATTTTGGAGAAAAATTTGTTGAATATTTACATGGGATGTTTGCTATAACTTTATATGATAAAGAGAATAGTAAACTGATTCTTGTGAGAGACCATTTAGGAAAAAAACCTTTATACTATTTACAGACTGAGCATGGTTTCTTTTTTTCCTCTGAATTTAAGACTTTTTTATTGATTGCTGATTATATTCCTAGTGTTAATCGGTCTGCGTTAGATCGCTTATTAACCTTCAAACATATTCCAGGAGAGGATTGTTTACTTAAAGATGTTCGAACATTGCAACCAGGGCATATGTTAATATTTGATGTAATTAAAAATAGTTTTATTACCAAACCCTATTACTCTATTCCTCTAAAACATCCTAATATTAATCGCTCGATTAGTTTTGATACCGCGAAAAATGAAGTGTCTCGATTGTTTGATGAAGCAGTAAAAATGCGGTTAATGAGTGACGTGCCATTGGGGGTAGCGCTATCTGGAGGATTAGATTCTTCAGCAGTTGTTGCTTCAGTAGCAAAACAATCAGCTCAACCACCTAAAACTTTTTTTGTAAACATCGGTGAATCAAACAGTGAAATAGAATATGCTCGAATGGTTGCAGATCGTTATAAAACTGACCATAATGAAATTCAGCTTACACCAGGAAAAATCCATGAAATAGCGCCGAAAGTTATTTGGCACCTTGAAGAGCCCATGTCAGTATCAGAGATTTCAACGTACTATTTGGGAATGATGGTATCTC
>JBGSLN010000246.1:0-17956 GCA_041740675.1 Gammaproteobacteria bacterium
CACAGATCTACAAACCTAACCGGTGAAATTGCAATTCCAGGAGATAAATCAATTTCACATAGAGCCATTATGTTAGGTGCACTTGCGAATGGTGTTACTGAAGTCAATGGATTTTTACAAGGTGCTGATTGTCTCGCCACACTTACGGCTTTTCAAGCAATGGGTGTCAAAGTAGAACAAACAGAAAATCATAGTTTGAAAATAATGGGTGTGGGATTACATGGTTTATCTGCACCAAAACAAAAAATTGATTTAGGAAATTCAGGAACATCTATTCGATTAATAACAGGTATTTTAGCCGGCCAGCCCTTTGCAACGGTATTGACAGGTGATGCTTCACTTTGCAGTCGTCCGATGAACCGTGTAGTGCAACCATTATCTCAGATGGGAGCAAAAATAGAAACTTCAGCTGAAGGTCGGGCTCCATTAATCATATACGGAACGGCGCTTAAAGGAATTTCATATACTTTACCTATAGTGAGTGCGCAAGTGAAATCCTGTTTGTTATTAGCAGGGTTGTATGCGTCTGGCAAAACCACAGTCATCGAAATTGGAGTTTCTAGAGATCATACAGAACGCATGCTTACAGGCTTTGGTGTTAAATTACAGAAAGAAGGCAATGCAATTACGATTGAAGGCGGACAAACTTTAACAGCCGCAGCAATTACAGTTCCAGGTGATATCTCATCGGCGGCATTTTTTATGGTGGCTGCAAGCATTGTGCCAAATTCAAAAGTTGTATTAAAAAATGTTGGTATCAATCCAACTCGAATAGGTTGTATCAATATTCTAAAGCAAATGGGTGCAAAAATTCATTTTCAAAATGAACGTGAAGTTTGTGGCGAGCCGGTGGCTGATATTGAAGTTGAGTCAGCTAAATTACATGGAATTATGATTCCACTGGACCAAGTGCCCTTAGCCATTGATGAGTTTCCTATATTATTTATCGCTGCGGCTGTAGCGGCAGGCAAAACCATTTTACATGGCGCAAAAGAATTGAGAGTGAAAGAAAGTGATCGAATTCACAGTATGGCTTTAGGATTGGCAACCTTAGGTATTCATTGTGAAGAACATGAAGATGGTATGACCATTGAAGGCGGAAAATTTTCGAGTGGAGTCATTGACTCTCATCATGATCATCGCATTGCAATGGCATTCAGTATAGCCGGATTATTAGCAGATGGGCCTGTTACGATCAAGGAATGTGATAATGTCAAAACATCATTTCCTAATTTTGTTACATTATTAACAGACTTAGGAGGAAATCTAGAGGTAAGGCAATGAAAAATAATATTCCAGTTATTACTATCGATGGCCCTAGCGGCTCAGGTAAGGGTACGATTAGTTTTTTATTAGCAGAAATATTAGGCTGGCATTTTTTAGATAGCGGAGCAATTTATCGCGTTTTAGCTTATGCAGCGCTTAAAGAACATCTTACAGAAAATGCAGTGGCTGAATTAACAAAATTGGCTGCTAACTTAGCTTTACGATTTCAAATCAATTCTACAACAAAAACCACACAAATCTTTTATGCTGCTGAAGATGTTACTGAAATAATTCGTGATGAAGTGATTGGAGTTATGGCTTCAAAAATTGCGGTACACGCTTCAGTAAGAGCAGCATTATTACAAAAGCAACGTGATTTTCAACAACAACCTGGATTAGTGACTGATGGTCGTGATATGGGTACGGTGGTATTTCCCAATGCTACACATAAATTCTTTTTATCAGCAAGTTTAGAAGAACGAGCAATGCGTCGTTTCAAACAATTGCAGCAAAAAGGTGAAAAGGTTTCTTATGAAAATATTTTAGCAGATCTGACTACACGTGATGTACGAGATAAAGAGCGTGCAATAGCACCGTTAAAGCCCGCAGAGGATTCTATTCTTATTGATACCACTGGATTAAGTATTAATGAAGTGTTGCAGCAAGTGTTAACTGCAATTGGCAAAGCTAACTAAATAAATATTCTTCCAACAGACTCTATCCAAGTTTAATAGCAAGATTAAAAAGAGTTGTCATAATTTTTTATTTCCTCCAAAAAAATATAATTCTTTTCTATAGTGTTAAGATTT
This sequence comes from Gammaproteobacteria bacterium, assembly GCA_041740675.1. Lineage (GTDB taxonomy): Bacteria > Pseudomonadota > Gammaproteobacteria > JBGSLN01 > JBGSLN01 > JBGSLN01. The sequence continues at coordinate 2,076 of JBGSLN010000246.1, forward strand.
CCTTAAGTTTTTTTTGTTAAAATACCTCTAATTTAACAGAGTTAATGAAATTCTCATAAATCTGCTCATTGTTGAAAATTGTAAGGTAATAATAATGATAGAATATCAAAGCAAACCACAGCATTCTAAAATTGCAGAATTTCTTTGGAACAAGAATGATATTAGTCAAGCTGAGATTCAATCTAATTTTCCTGACATTAATCAAGTCGATGCAAATAGACTTACGCTTTTACATTGGATCATTAAGCTTGATCGCAGAGATGTTTTTGAAAAGTTGTTAAAAATACCTGAGCTTAATTTTTCAATCGAAGATGCAGCAGGAAATATTCCATTACAATTGGCTATTAATCTTGAGCGTAAAGAAATGATGGCCGACCTTGCTATATGCCAACCCGCGTTTCTAGATCGAAATGGTCAGCATATTTTAATTAAAACTGTCAGTGATAGTGACTTAGAGACAGCTAGAATTTTAGTTGAAGAATTACATGTAGACGTTAAACAAATCGATAAAAAAACTCCTCTATTAGAAGTTTATTGTAAAAATATCTATAGTAATGGAAAAACTCCAGAGGAAGAACAACAGCAAGAAAATATTAAACTTGTTGATTTGTTACTTCGAAATGGCGCAAGATTAAGTAATAAGTTAAATTTAACTGATTCGTCGCTAAGCCCTAATTTACTTTATATTCATGCCAAAGTTGCATTACAGCAAGGTGATTTAGAATATTTTGAAAATCTGTGTGTTCAGCTTTCGTTAAAGCAAAGATATCACGAAGATAAAAATTCTATTAAGCGTTTTTTATTAACGGCAGCTAGTAAAGGCGATATAGAAAGTGTAACTACGTTATTAACAAGGAAAAAAATTTCTATAGAAGATATTAACAATATGTACGATTGGTTTTGCGATACAGTATTAGCCGTTGCTGTTGAAAATGGTCAGATTGAATTTATTAAATCGATGTATAAAAAAAATATTTTTTCTAAAAATTTTATTTTAAGTGATAAAATTAGAAGCTGCATTCTTGCCGCCAGAGCAGGCCAAATGGGCTTTGTTAAATGGATGTTGCAAGAAGGTATTATCACCAAAAAAGAAATCAAAAGTCAAAAAATTTTTTCAGGAATGTCTGCATTGTTTCATGCTGCTGAGAAAGGCCGCATTAAATTTGTTGAATGGATGTTGCAAGAAGACATTATCACTAAAGATGAAATTAAAGCTCAAAAAACTGACCCTGGTATGACAGCATTGCATCACGCTGCGCAGAATGGTCGAATAAAGTTTGTTGAATGGATGTTGCAAGAAGGCATTATCACTAAAGATGAAATTAATACTCAAAAAAATAATGATGGGCTGACGATGTTACTTTGTGCCGTTATTAAAGGGCAATATGAATTTATTGAAAGTATGCTGCAAAAAGAAATCATAACAGCCGAAGAAATAAAAAACCAAAAAAATAATTTTGGAGATACAGCACTAGCTTTAGCCATTATAAATGTTAAAGAAGATTGTATTCGTTGGCTGTTAAACAAGGTTCCTGAAACAGTTTTTGATTATAATGTAGCAGCTTCTTTTAAGATTAGCCGATCTATATTTGATGCAAAAGAAGAGTTGAAAAGCTTAATGATTCAAACTATAAATAAGCTGCTCAATCAGAAGTTCAATAGTTATGATGAAGAAATTGCAGTTATCGAACAAGTTGAAAAGTATTATCCGCAAATTTTGGATAAAGAACATGGTTATAAGCGTAAAGCTCAGTGTTTTGGACGTTGGCAAAACCACGAAAAAGCTTATCAATTACATTTAGAAGTATGGGAGACAAACTCCTCAAAAGAGTTAAAAGATTTTGCTGGAGTTGAGCTAGCGAATTTATTTTTTCTAGGATATGTTTCAACTGCGGAAGCTGATGCGTGGATTGCAACACATTCATCAGAATTTGCTATGCAACAGCAAGATAATTTACTAGATTCAGCTGATAAAAAAGCAACCCTAGAACAAATACAGGGTGCTATTCATGCTTTTCAATATTTAATTCATAATAACGACCCTTCTGCAGAACAACTGCTTGTCTATTGTAAGCAACGACTCCAAGGGTTTGATCGATTACAGCAGCTAAATAAAGATGAACCATGGGCCAACGTAGCATCGGATTATTTTAGTTATTATTATGGTATTACTGAAAATAAATGTACGGATATTTTTTTGCTGCAATTTTTTGCACAACAGTTATTACTGCAAATGAAGCAATTACAAGCAGAAAATCAACAGTTACGTTTGACCACAAAACGAGAAATGCCAGCGGGAGCAAAAAATTCCGACGTGAATCATAATAGTTCGCCTAGTCGAGCATCAGCGGCAATGTTTTATCATAAGCAAGAGAATATTGGCACATGTAGTGAGGAGTTTATATCAGGATTGCAAACGGATTGTTTTAATCAGAATTCCATTCCTCCTATATTAACCTTTGCTTAATAGGATATAAGCTGAAAATAACCACTTGAAACAAATTCCTCTGTATCGTTTAAGCAATAAATGCTATAATTTTTCGTTCTTTTAGGTGGTGTTTGTGGGTAAAATTAACAAACATTAAAATTTAACAATGGGGTGCTGATTTTAAATTTCTTTAAAAATCAGTGAATTAACATTAGGTACTTAATAATATGAGCGAAAGTTTTGCAGAACTATTTGAACAAAGTTTAGTTGAACGTAAATTTGTTACGGGTGATATTCTTACTGGTAAAATCGTTGGAATCAATAATAACTTTGTGATCGTGAACGCTGGCTTAAAGTCAGAAGCATTTATTCCTGCTGGGCAATTTTTCAATGAACAAGGTGAATTAGAAGTCAAAGTAGGGGACGAAGTTGATGTTGCACTGGATAGCCTTGAAAATGGCTATGGTGAAACTGTGTTATCTCGTGAAAAAGCTAAACGCTTTGCAGCATGGAGAGATTTAGAAAAAGCACATGAGTCTGGCAAAACGGTTGTTGGTTTTGTAAGTGGCCGAGTTAAAGGTGGCTTTACTGTTGAAATTGGCGCATTAAAAGGTTTCTTACCGGGTTCGTTAGTGGACATTCGTCCTGTACGTGATCCATCCTATCTTGAAGGCAAAGATATTGAAGTTAAAATTATTAAAATGGATCAAAAACGTAATAACGTTGTGGTATCTCGTCGAGCAGTCATGGAAGCAGAAAGTCATGAAGAACGTTCTGTTCTATTAGGCCGATTAGAAGAAGGCCAACATGTTAAAGGTGTAGTGAAAAACTTAACTGATTATGGTGCGTTTGTTGATTTAGGTGGTGTAGATGGTTTATTACATATCACTGACATGTCTTGGAAACGTGTTAAGCATCCAAGCGAAGTGGTGAACGTTGGTGATGAAATTGATGTCAAGATTCTTAAATTTGATCGTGAGCGTAACCGTGTTTCTCTTGGCTTGAAACAAATGGGTGATGATCCATGGTCTGATATTACTCGACGTTATCCTGTTAATAGCCGCTTAGTTGGTAAGGTCAGCAATATCACAGATTATGGCTGTTTTGTTGAAATTGAATCAGGTGTTGAAGGTTTGGTTCACGTATCTGAAATGGATTGGACCAACAAAAATGTTAATCCAAATAAGTTGGTTAATTTAGGTGATGAAGTAGAAGTGATGGTGCTAGAGATTGATCAAGATCGCCGTCGTATTTCTTTAGGCATGAAACAATGCCAAAGCAATCCATGGGCTGAATTTGCAGCAGTGCATCATGTTAATGAAAAGATCGCTGGTAAAATTAAATCTATTACTGATTTTGGAATCTTCATTGGCTTAGAAGGCAGTATCGATGGTTTAGTTCATTTGTCAGATATATCTTGGTCTAAACCAGGTGAAGAAGCTATTCATGACTTTAACAAAGGACAAGAAGTAGAAACCATTATTCTTGCTATCGATCCAGAAAGAGAACGTATTTCTTTAGGCATTAAGCAATTAGAAGATAATCCATTCGGTGGTTTCCAAGCTGCACATCCTAAAGGTTCAGTGATTTCCGGAAAAGTAGTTGAGGTTGATGCTAAGCGCGCAATTGTTGAATTAGCACAAGGTATTCAAGGGTTGCTTAAAGCGAGTGATGTAGCACCTGAAAAAGTAAAAGATGTTAATGACTATCTGAAAGTTGGTGATGAAATCGATGCAAAAATCATCGGTTTTGACAATAAAAACTTAACCATTAACTTATCTATCAAAGCAATGGCGCATGGTGATGCTAGCGATGATTCTGTAGCACAACCTGTGGGTACTACATTAGGCGATTTGTTTAAAGAGCAATTTAATAAAGACTAGCGTAACCCGTAGGAGCGCAGCGAGTGCGGGAACAATATCGCAAGTTCAAAGGAAAAGCATGGGCGCAATAACCCATGCTTTTTTTTCATGGAGGTTATATTATTAAATTCCACAGCAGACACCTATAATGATGCACTACTGCGGAATTTAAGATTATTATCCCACTCAAGTGGGATAATAATAATAGTTTGAGGGATATTAAATGAAAATTCTTAGTTACGTTTTAGTGATCATCATTTTGATAGTCGGAGTAAGTTTTGCTGGATTGAATTCAGAGTCAGTTTCTATAAATTATTATGTTGGGGTCGGAAAGTTACCCTTGTCATTATTAGTGGTGATTACGTTTGCAATTGGTTGCTTAATTGGATTATTAGTTGGAATCGCCATGTATTTACGATTGAAATCACAAAACTTTCGGTTAAAAAATCGAATCAAAATTGCTGAAAAAGAAGTGTCGAATTTGAGAACAATGCCATTACAAGATAACAGATAATGCTTACAGATTTATTGCTTTTACTTTTACCTATAGCAGCAGCATCCGGTTGGATGATGGCAAATCAACGTGGAGATGAAGCAACAACTCAACAACACAAAGTACCAAAAGATTATTTTGTCGGTTTAAACTTTTTATTAAATGAACAACCTGATCGAGCTGTTGATATTTTTATTAAAATGTTAGAAGTCGACAGTGATACGGTCGAAACACATTTAGCATTAGGCAGCTTATTTCGACGTCGGGGTGAAGTTGATCGTGCAATACGAATTCATCAAAATTTAATTGCTAGACCCCATTTAAATAAACAACAAAAAATACAAGCATTGTTAGCACTTGGACAGGATTACATGCGAGCAGGAGTACTCGATAGAGCAGAGAGAATTTTTTTAGAGGTAGTTGAGAGTGGAGAAGAGTTTTCTCCTAGTCTTCGATATTTATTGGATATTTATCAACAAGAAAAAGCATGGTTACGTGCAATTGAAATTGCAGAAAAGCTAGAAGTAAAAGTTGGCGAATCCATGAAAGTCAATATTGCGCACTATTATTGCGAACTAGCTACAGTGGAAGTTTCAATCAGCAATGCTGAGCAAGCAAAAAAATATTTACGCAAAGCGATAGCAATTAATAAGGATTGTGTTCGAGCCAGCTTGATTTATGGTGATATAGAATTAACTGATAAACATTATAAAGCCGCATTAAAATTTTATAAGCAAATTGAAGAACAAGATCCCGATTATTTAACTGAATCGATTGCTGCAATTGCAACTTGCTATGAACATTTGGGTCAACAGGGAGAATTACTCAAATATTTAAAAGAGTGTTTACATAAATATCCACGTATTACTTTGGTTTTATTGCTTGCACAACAATTGCAACGACATGATGATTTAGTACCAGCTTTGGAAATTATCACTACCTATTTAAAAACCCATCCTTCAATACGTGGTTTGCAGTATTTGATTAAGTTGCAAATGCAGAAAACAGAAAATCAAAATCAAGATAATTTAAAAATTTTAAATGAATTAGCCAAAGCTATTTTGGCTAATAAGCCAAATTATCGATGTGAAAAATGTGGGTTTGAAGCCAAGAAACTTGATTGGTTATGCCCACGTTGTCGAACATGGAATACAATTAAGCCTATTCATGGTTTAGAAGGTGATTAAATGTCAAAAATTATTGTCGCTTTAGATTATGCAACCGCTACAGACGCACTTAATTTTGTAGAACAAGTTCAGCCAAATTTATGCAAATTGAAAGTGGGTAAGGCGATGTTTACTCGCTTAGGTCCCGAATTTGTCAAGCTACTGATAAAAAAAGGCTTTGACATTTTTTTAGATTTGAAATTTCATGATATCCCCAATCAAGTTGCGGGTGCTTGCAAAGCTGCAGCTGATTTGGGTGTGTGGATGGTCAACGTCCATGCCAGCGGCGGATTTAAAATGATGCAAGCTGCACGAGAAGCGATAGATGCTTCTATAAATAAACCTAAATTAATTGCAGTAACAGTATTAACAAGTTTAAATACAAAAGACTTCAATGAAATTGGTATTAGCACACCGATTAAAGATCAAGTTTTGAAGTTGGCACAATTAGCTCATGAAGCAAATTTGGATGGAGTAGTTTGTTCCGCAGATGAAGCAGCGCTACTACGTAAATGTATTGGGAAAAATTTTTGTTTGGTCACTCCAGGCATTCGTTTAGAAAATTCTCCAGCGGATGATCAGCAACGTATTGTCACACCGCAACAAGCGATTAAGCAAGGTGCGGATTATTTAGTAATCGGAAGACCTATCACACATGCAGATAATCCAAGAGTAATGTTAGAAGAAATTTTAACAAAAATTCAATCTTAACGATGCGTGAAAATTACAATCTAATCCTAAAAGCCTCTCGTCAAATTATCTTTTTACTCAATTGAAATAATTTGTTACACAAGTGTTACAAAAATCATCAATTTTGACATCCGAATGTTACAAATAGAGTTTAGACTTCCACAGAACGATAAAACACTGAGAGAGTCGTATGAAGCTATGTTTGAAATTTGCATTAACCTCTTCTATAGCATTGCTGCTAGCTGGATGCGGGATTCCACCTGAAGAAACCGGTACTATCTATAACATTCCATCAGGGCCGAGTGAAGGTACTACATATTATGTCCCTGTAAATGGAGGTGTTTCTAGTGGTGGTGCCACTTATAACGTCCCAGTTAATGGGGGTGGTTCAAGTAGTGGCACTACTTATAACGTTAATTCTTAAATCATATATTATTAAAAGAGGTATAAAAAATATGAAATCCGCAATTTCAAAAATAGTATTAACTAGCCTGTTATTGGTTTCAGTAGGTTTTGCAACACCAGCCGTTAGTCAACAATATATAGGAACTAAATTTTCTTTAATAGCGACAGGGGTTGGAGCAGCTCCTTGTGGTTCAAATCCATCCGATATTTGTATTAACAATTACAGCAATCAAATTGTTTCTTTTAGAGTAGTTTTTACTCCATACTTACAGCCTACAGGTTCATTAAATCCATACCCAAATTATCCTGATACAGTGGATATTTGGGAATCACCCGTAGTTTACAATTCTATTTATGATGTGCAAATTAATAATAACAACTATAATTGGGTACCCAATGGTTCCATCTTTAATGTCTACAATGACACTACAGCTGGCGGCAAAAATCAGTTAACTGTTACAGTCACGCACTGATAATTCTTTTCTTATAAACTAGGCTAATTAATTATTTTAATTAGCCTAGCCTTTTAATTATTAGTTAAAAACTATTCAGAGATAAATCGATAAGTAGTTTTATAGGACATACGAAAAAGCTATTCTTCTTTAAAAGCACGATCAAAACTTGTCATAATAGGTGTTAATATATAATCAAATAAACTTCGTTGATCAACAATGATACTTACTTGAGCCGGCATTCCGGGATATAAAGAAACATTCCTAAGTTTTTTGAGTTGTTCTTCATCGATGATGACCTTGATTTCATAATAGTATTCTTGCGTTTTTGAATCTTGTAAAACATCAGCGGAAACTTCACTGACTATACCCTTAACCATCGGTGTACGCCGGCTTAGATAAGCTGTAAGTTGAACTTTTGCTGACAAACCTTTATGTATCATATCTATATCACGCGGATTCAATCGAGCTTTGATAATTAAAATATCATTTTTAGGGATAATTTCCATGATCATTTCACCACTACGAATGACTCCGCCAATAGTATGATATTGTAAATTTACCACTGTGCCATTGATTGGCGTTCTAATTATTGGACGGTTTTGGATATCTTTTTTTGCTTTATACTGTTGTAGCGCAATAGCAAGCTCTCTTTGAGTTTTTTGGAGTTCTTCCAAAATTTCTTTTCTACGATCGTTTGTTTCAGTGATAATTTGCAATTGTGCTTGAGTTATCTCCTGTTTTGCTTCTGATATTTCAGCTTTATGTTCATTGATACTGCTTTTTACCGACAAAGCTGCTTGATTAAGTTTCCATATTTCTGCTTTACCAACATAATTTTTTTCTGCGAGTTTATTAGCTGCAATCAGTTCTTTTTCTGCATAAGTTAAACGATCAACTTCAGCCTGAACTTGATCAGAGAGATTTGTCACTTGAGCATTTAAAAAAACAATTTTTTCGTTTAGAGAATCAATTGATTTTTTATAAGACTCGTTATTATCATCAAAGATAGCTTGTTGGGCTTTAATCATGTCAGTAATTTTTGTATTATTTTCAACTTCTTTAAGTAGAACTTTTGGAAAGTTAATGATCTTTGTTTCATTTTTTTCTGCTAACAAACGCGCTTCTTTGGTAATTAATTCCAAGTATTCATTATATGCAATAACTGCATCAGCTTTGGCTTGAGTATCATCTAAAATTATGAGTGGTTCATTGGCTGTAACAAATTGCCCATCTGTTACTAAAATCTTTTTAATAATGCCACCTTCAAAATGTTGGATCGTTTTACGATTGCTATCAACAACAATTTGTCCTTGAGCTATGGCAGCTTTGTCTAGTGGAAATGCGATAGACCAAATAATGAAAATACTAAGGAATGATATTAAAATTAATGCGCCAAGTAAGATAGGATATTTTACAATGGGTGAATGTGGTACTAAGGCTACGCTTTTTAAAGGCTTTTTGTAATCCATCTGATCTCCTATTTAGATGATTGCTTGGATGACTGAATTGCTGGTTGGTTTGTTGCTGCTAACGCTTTTATTTTTTCAAGTGCAATGTCCCGCTCATCAAAAATAATACTATGCCCATTCTGTAAAATTAAAATTTTATCTGCTAATTTCATAAAATTAGTTGAGTGAGTAATAAGGATAGTGGTGATTTTTTTTTGTTTGGCTTTATTAAGGCATTCAATTAATGCTTGCATTCCAGCATCATCTAAGTTGGTGTTTGGTTCATCAAGAATTAATAATTTAGGTTCATCATAAACTGCACGAGCAAGAGCAATACGTTGCAATTGCCCACCTGATAATGCCCGATTATGTGCAGTGATATAAGTATCGTATGCATTTGGTAAATGTAAAATCATTTCATGCACGCCCGCCATTTGCGCCGCAGCTATTACTTTTTCTGAATCATGTTGACCTAAACGAGCAATATTTTCATTAAGAGTACCATTGAATAGTTCAACACTTTGCGGGAGATATCCAACATGGCGGCCAAAATCTTCTCGTTGCCAATTTAAAACATCAGCATCATCTAAACGAACACACCCAGCATAGGGTTTAATAATTCCTAAAATTGCGCGCCCAAGGGTAGTTTTACCTGCAGCGGCAGGGCCATAAATAGTTAATAGGTCACCAGGATTTAATTTAAAAGTGATGTCGTTAAGAATACATAATTTGACTTTTGGGTGTAATACAGTAACTCTTTCAACACTTAGTTTTCCAGTAGGTACAGGTAATTTTATTTGTTCACTTATAATGGATGATTGTTCAAAGAAAGCTTTTAATCGTTTTAATGCCTGTCTAGTGTCCTGCATTGTTCGCCAAGCCCCCACAGCTTGTTCTATGGGCGCTAAAGCACGTGACATTAAAATACTTGCTGCAACCATTGCTCCAACAGTGATACTTTGTTCTAGTACTAAATATGCACCTGCGCCTAAAATAACTAGCTGTAAAATAAGTCGTAAACTTTTTATTACTGCACGTGAAGTGCCACTGCGTTCATTGACAATCGATTGTGATCGTAAACCTATTTCATTCGCCATAAACCATCGTTCCATAATATTTGACATTAATCCCATCGCATGAATAGTTTCAGCGTTACGTAGTGTCGCACTAATATGTTCTTCTGTTTTTTGTATTTTTTCTTGTGTTTCAAGATGGACTTTACGGGTTGATAAGTCATTATAAAGACCTATGGAGAATAAAATGAGCGTGGAAAAGATAGATATTACACCTAGTAGGGGATGCAACAAAAAAATTACAATTATAAAAATGGGTGCCCATGGCGCATCGAATATCGTTAAAATTGCTGGATTTACTAAAAAATTTTTTAATTGACGGCAGTCACGAATGCGCGCTAATACATCAGTATTTCCTTCGATTATTTGCTCAGGAATTTTTTCTATTGCGACTGGAGAAACCATCTGGTCGAACCAGTGAGAAATTCTAGTTAAAATATGCGACCGTGCTGTGTCTAAAAAGCCTAATACAATTAATGCAATAATAGTAATCAAAGTGATGTAGATTAAAGTATCATAACTAAAACTAGGAATTACCCGATCAAAGAGTTGTAGCATATATATAGGTACAGCAAGCATTAATAAATTAATTACACAACTGAAAATCCCAATAAATACAATTGCTTTTTTAGATGCTTGATAAACGTTTTTAAGAACAGTATTTGGTTTTTTTTTTCCTGATAATATGCCTGACATCATCACACCATTTTTACTACTATTAATTACAGAATAGTACAAAAATAACAACATAGTGAATTTGTTTATACTATAATTAAATAAAGGTAACTCAGCACATGAAAAATGTGTGTAATATTATGTTGTACAAGCTGAGGAGAGAGTCATGAGTGGATCAACAAGTTGTACCAACGGTGGAATTTCAACAATTAATCTAATTATTGGAACTCAGAGTGGCGATATCCTTCAAGGGTCGGCAGGAAATGATTTAATTATTTCAGGAGCAGGCGCTGATTCGATCAATAGCGGATCGGGTAACGACACTATTTTTTCTGGTTCTGGAAATGATTTTATTGATGCGGGTGCAGGGAATGACAATATTGACGCAGGATCAGGGAATGATATTATTTATGCTGGAGATGGCAACGATAAAATCGACGCAGGCTCGGGGAATGACATTATTGATGCGGGTGCAGGGAATGATAAGATTGATGCTGGTTCAGGAGTTGATATTATTTACGTCGGGTCAGGCAGTGATAAAGTTGAAGCAGGTTCTGGCAATGACACAGTTTATTGGACCTATTCAGAAAATCAAGGAACAAATGCTCAAACACTCGATCATATTGATGGTGATTCTGGTAGTGACACGCTTATTCTTACTTTTACTACAGCAGAACTGCAACAATTAAATTTGACTCAGGCGCAAATAGAGAGTTGGTACAAAACACAGCTAGAAAAATCTGGTCAGCATGATATTGATTTCAGGAGCTTAAATCAGAATCTTAAAATAGTTGTTAATAGCATGAATGTTTTGCAAATCAAAGAAATTCCAAATTATGAACCAACAGGTCAAGTAGTAATCCATGGTACAGCAGCACAATATCAAACTTTAATAGCTGATGCTTCCAATATAACTGACCAAAATGGGTTAGGTGCTTTTCATTATCAATGGTTTGCAGATGGGCAAATGATGAATGGTGCAACCAATTCTAGCTATACGCTTTCACAATTAGATGTTGGCAAAGTTTTCACAGTAGCAGTAAGTTATATTGATGGAAATAACTATAATAATAGCTTAACGTCTAGTTCAACTACACAAGTAGCGAATGTAAATGATGCGCCAACAGGAGCAGTATCCATTTCTGGAAATGCTGAGCAATTTGCAACCCTTACAGCGGATGCAAGTACCATAAATGATGTGGATGGTTTAGGTACACTTCATTATCAATGGTTAGCGGATGGCGTAGCAATTAATGGCGCAGCAGATTCTGATCAATATACATTGACACAATCAGATGTAGGTAAATCAATTACAGTAGCAGTGACATATACTGATGGTTTTGCCTCAGTAGATAGCGTTGCATCAAGTGCATCCGCACCCGTTGCTAATGTGAATGATGCACCTACAGGCAGTGTGTTAATTCGTTCAAGCGAAAAAGATGCAGCAGGCAATGATGTTATGAAACAAGGCGCAGTGCTAACAGCGGATCCAAGTGCTGTGCAAGATGCAGATGGTTTAGGCACTTTCAATTATCAATGGCAGGTTGACGGAGTGAATATAGCCGGTGCAACGGGTTCTAGTTATACATTGTCACAAGCAGATGTAGGTAAATCGGTTACAGTAGCGGTGACGTATACTGATGCCTTAGCTTCAATAGATAGCGTTGCATCAAGTGCATCCGCAGCCGTTGCTAATGTGAATGATGTTGTAACTGGATCAGTGGTTATAAATGGTACGCAGTTAGTAGGAAGCATTCTTACAGCCAATACCAGCCAAATTGTGGATCCCGATGGTTTAGGAACTTTCAGTTATCAATGGTTTGCTAATGGTCAAGCAATAAGTGGCGCAACAAATAGTGATTATCAATTGTCCCTTAATGACTTTGATAAAACAATAACTGTTGCTATTGCGTATTATGATCAGTTTGGTACACCTGAAAGTTTAGATGCTTTAGGTATGAGCGCAGTAAGTGCATCAGAGGATGTACAAGCAGTCATCTCTGCATTACAAGCAGCTGATGCAGCCCAGGCAGCGGCAGCGGCGGCTGCAGTTTCGGCAGCAGCAGCACAGGCTGCAGCAGATGCTGATCCAACTAATTTAACTGCTATTGATTTAGCTACAACAGACGCAGCCGCAGCATTAGCCGCAGCCCAGGCAGCGGCTATTTCGGTAGCGACTGCACAAGCTGAAGTTGATATAGTCCTAGCTAATGGGGCATTAACAAATGGAGAACTATCAGCAATTCAATTAGCGATAGCTCAAACGTCTACTGCAGTAGTAGGAGTTGATGTTTCAATAAGTCACATAGAAGTTGCAATTGCAAATATTAGTACTCTACAAGTTTCAGCAGCTGCAGACACTAGTGGATCTTCCAATACAGATCCAGTAGCGAATACAGATTTATCATCGGGTACAGACCTGAGCGGATCTTCCAATACAGATCCAGTAGCGACTACAGATTTATCATCGGGTACAGAACTGAGTGGATCTTCCAATACAGATCCAGTAGCGACTACAGATTTATCATCGGGTACAGACCTGAGTGGATCTTCTAATACAGATCCAGTAGCGACAACAGATTTATCATCGGGTACAGATCTGAGCGGATCTTCCACTACAGATTTAACAGCGACTACAAATTCATCATCGGGTACAGACCTGAGTGGATCTTCCAGTACAGATTTAACAGCGACTACAGACTTGGCTGCCTTGGTTGCATCGAGTACAGACCTGACTGCAGCAACAAGTACAGATACTAGCATATCGAGTACAGATCTAACTGCTGCAATGAGTACAGAAATTAATTCAGCAGTATTACCAAGTGATACACTATATTCGGCCGATACTACTGCTGTGGCTGACTATAGCGCAGTTAGTGCTGTAACAACAGTAGATAGCTCTGCCAGTGTGGATGCATCAACTGTAGATATATCATCAAGCAGCACTGACTTACATACTACTGATAGTTCAGCATTAGTTTCAGATGTAGTAGGGGCGTAATATAATTACGCCTCGCCCAATCCATTAAGTGCACCTACAGTGGGTGGAGAAGGTCAACTTAGTGTATTAATTATTAGTTAAAAAACAACCCAGCGATCAATCACTGAGTTGTTTTATTTAGCTTAGAATTATTAAAAAAGTATTAGATATTTCTCAAAGCTTTTGTATAGAAAACTAATTCAAAATAGATCGTATACTAAATCCTCCAGGTTTATCTGGTCGATGATTATTAGTATCATCTTGTTTTTGTAAATCAGGAGGGGTTGGGGTTTGAGAAAGCTAGCTGAGCCGCCGATATGGTTAGTGGTTGGTTTAGGATTAAGATTTTGCGATGGTGGCTTTTTTTCTAGAATATTCTTATTTCCAGAGCTTATAATATTACTAAATGTTATCTCTATCCCCAATTCTTTTAACACCTCTAAATAGTGTTTTGCTAAATCCTGATCACTGGTTAATAATATATGCATAGGTGTTTTGGGTCCAGAATTGACATCTCGATTGACATCCTTTAATAACGCTTTGACAAACGAAGTAGGATAATTTATATAAAAATACTTTGCTAAAACTTTAAACTCGTCTGCCGGCATAGGTATAGTTTTGTTGGGTGTATTTATACGTAGGAATAAAGTGTGAAAATTGTTAGTGTGGTATTTATCGCTGTTGAATATTTAAGCTTCTGAAATTTTCTCATCTTTTTTCATGATATCTATCATGCTAATAATATATTCTGCGTGTGTTTGAAAATAGGTGGCGTTATGTAGAAAGGATGCACCATGTCTATTTTTTAAATTTCATCAATGGTTCCAGAAGCGCATATATTTATTAATGAACCCTGTTTAAGCATAATTGCTCCAAATTAGTTATAATTATATTTCATTTAAATTTTTCAAAAAAGGATGGCATAACTTCAAGGCAGTTTGAATATTGGCCGAATGGATGAAATCACCTTTTTTCATATTGAAAATGCTGACTTATCTGTCGAGTTGAGTATAACTATTTTTATGAAAAAATAAAATATCGTACCCTCTAAGCCCATAGATTAAAAAAATTATCAAAAAGATATTGAACAGTTAATGTTTTTATATATAATTTACTTGTCCGTAAAGGATAATTACTTAACGATTATTTAATAAAAATGGAGATTTCAATATGAAATATAAAATTTTATCTGTGGCATTGCTTTCTTGTGCATTACTGGCTCCTACACTGAATTTTGCTGCTGAAAAGGCTGTGACAACCACAGAACATCATAGCAATGCTAGTAAATCTGACCTTACTTCGACTGTAGATATCAATCAAGCGGATGCAAAAACATTGACTACATTGAAGGACATTGGGCCTAAAAAAGCCGATGCTATCATCGCTTATCGAACCAAAAATGGTGATTTCAAAGCAGTGGATGAGTTATTGCAAGTTCCAGGGATCAGTAAGCGAATTTTGAAAGACAATGAAAATCGTATAACACTGGGCTAATTCAATCATAGACCCACTATTCTAGTGGGTCTTATTAAGTTCTAGTAAGTAGTTCTCAATATTTAGGAAGTTGTACAATTTATTATAGTATTCTGGTTCTGCGTTTTGCCAAACTGTAAAGCTACCCATAAAAAGTTAGAACAGGGCTCCAAAGCCTTGCGACTCCAACTCAGATGAAGGATAATAAGGCACCTTACATGTTAACGAATTTTTTAACACATGCCAATTATTGCAACTCTAATTTCTAGCAAACTGCTATTAAATGCAGTGGTTGCGTTTGTAGTAACAATAGCATGTATTTTTTTATTAAAACCTATTTCAGTCAAATTAGGACTACAAGATTTGCCAGGAGGGCGTAAACAACATAAACATCCAACTCCAGTAATAGGTGGAATTTGCATGTTTATTGGCTTTTGTTTTGCGCTGTTAACCATCGGGCAATCCTTACAAGAATATCGAGGCTTCATTGGTGCTAGCGCATTACTTGTGTTTGTAGGGGTGCTTGATGATATGCATGAACTCTCCACAAAAGCGAGATTTATCACGCAAATTGTTGCGGCGTTACTCATGGCATTTTGGGGCAACAATATATTACATACTTTTGGCAATCTCATTTTTTTAGGCAATCTTAATTTAGGGTATCTTGCAATTCCTGTGACTGCTTTTGCGACCGTTGGTGCAATTAATGCAGTGAATATGTTAGATGGGGTTG
>JBGSLN010000247.1:0-4942 GCA_041740675.1 Gammaproteobacteria bacterium
TTGCATCTATGGTATGTTACTTACTACCATAAATACTCCAAAAACTACTTACGTATCCTTATGAAAATCTTTTTACATAAAATTTTAAATAATTCCTTATCAGATTGTTACCTTGTTTTATGTAAAAGTTCCTTCCTGATAATGCGAACATCTTTCGGCGCTTTAATTAAAAAACGCGCTTTCTCAGTTTCTGCATCGTAGCCAGCGAATGTAATCTCAACTTTTTTTATTTGTTCAATTTCAAGAATAATGGTTTGTCCTTTTTTTCTATCTAAATGTAAACTCATCTCTTTTCCCTCTTAATTTCTATTTTTCGTTTTTGATGTTGTCCTTTGTCTTCTCAGAGACTTCCAAATCTTTCAATGATTCCAAAAAATGTTGCCTCGCCTGTTTCGCGCAACGATATTCATCCACCTCAGCAAGCAATAGTTCCATCGATGGTTCTGTATCACACGTTGGCTTTTTCTTGTTGTTTTTTTCCATAATGACTTGCTGCTTTTGTTGAAAGTTGATTAAGTAATTGTTGATGTCGTTCCATCAAAGTTTGCAATTGATGGTCATATTTTTCAATGTTGATTTGATAAGATTTAATTAAAATACTATCTGCTGGCACGCGTGCTTTGGCAGCTGACAAGTCTGAAATAAACCCAGCACGTTCACGAAATAATCCTTGGATTTCATCAGCAAGTATTTTAAGTTGTTCACGGATAACTGTATCATTCCATTGGTTTGTTTCTGCCATGGCATTTGTTGGAGACCAAGTTTCTTTTATCGCCTCAGCTAGAATAATATTGACTTTATAAATAAATTGTTGATTGGATTTTTTATAGCTATTCTTGTTGGTGAGCTCTAATCGAATGGCCCGTGCAAGGTCTTCAAAATTTACCTGTTCAAATGCGATTTTTTCTTTCAGCACCCAATATTTTTGTGACAAAATATGGTTTAGATAATCTACCTGACGTTCTGAAAGCTCTTCACCTATGGTAAAATCAATGTCTGACAAAGATAAAGCAGCAGCAATGTCAGGATCAATATTCATTTCCTTTGCTGCTGCTTTATTTTTATTTAATTTATTATTATTTATCTTATTATTTATTAGTGTTGGGTTTTCCGTATCCGGATAATCCTGTTGTGGGTGTTTACTATAAAGTTCGCAAATTTGAGTTGTACCCTTCTCATTTTTATTCATAGTATCTAAGCCGTTTCCGGAATTTCCGGATACGACATCCTTTATTTGTTTCTGTTGAGGTTCTTCATAAACGATGTAGTTATACCCTTTGAATTTTTGTGTTGCAGGATCACGTTCTTGGATGCGTTCAATATAACCACCATCAACCAATTCATTAATCAGTTTATAAATTGCATCTTTTCCCTGCGGACTGGATTTGACTAGATATGATATTTTAATTTGCCAATTGGAAGGTTTAGAAATCAAGAAAGCATGTAATCCTCGTGCACCCCAACTTAAATCACTGCATTCCAGGCAGTCCTTGGACAAACAGACAAATGGCCTTTCTTTAATGTTTATTTTAATAATCGACATTATTAAAACTCCCTGTTAAAACAATCAGAATGTTACTTACTTTGTTTGCAATGCCTTGGTGTTCAATTCAGGATTGTAAAGTACAATGAACTCCGAACTTTCTAAAAATTCTATGATAAATGATCTTTTTTTCTTCTAGCGTGTTTAGTGCATCCTTTTTCCAATCGCCTCCTTGCGTGGAAAATAAATTCTCTTTCGAACATCTTTGGAAGCTTTAATTAAAAAACGCACTTGTTCAGTATCTGCATCATAATAAGCAAAAATAATTACACCTTTTTTTACCTGTTCAATTTCAATCACAATGGCTTGTCCCTTTTTTCGATCTAAATGTAAACTCATGATGACTCCTGTTGATGGTATTCGGAACGCTATCGCCAATACCGATGCAGGATCATTCTAAAAAAAGTTTCAACCGTATTAATTTGATCCTGCGTCGGAAAGACCAAACCTAATTGTTCAAGGCATTCAATCGCGTTTAAATTAAATATATCTACTGTTGCCTTATCAGCCTTTAAAGAAAGTTCCCTGTTCATCGTATTTTCCCGAGTGATAGTTGGTATTGGATTGCCAATCCGAAGTGGCAGAATACACAAGGCTGGTTCTTTTTTTCTAACGCATTACGTAAATTGCCGTGCTATTCTGCAACATCATTGTATTTTCGACTGCTTTTTTGTTACTCAAGTTTGATGGTTTGAAATTTATCAAAAATATCAATTAATTCTGCCGCGTATGCATTTCCATCACAAAAATTAATTTTGCTGGCACAAAAAGTGCGAAATTTCTCTTTTTCTGGCCTAATCAAATTGCTTTCCATAGTTTGATGCTTTTTCTATTATCAATCTTAATGGAGAGAAAATTAAAATATCATTCATTGATATAAAATTATTATATCTCAACTATTGATAATTTCAAGATGATTTTTATCTTTTGTTGTTATAAACCACACTTTATATTTTTTCTTTATCCAAAAATACTATAATATGCAATTTAACTTTATCTCATTTATTCTCAATTAATGATGAAAATCAGAGCAAAGATTGATCCTATTGTTGTTGGCCAAAGAGTAAGAAGCCTTAGAGCATTAACTGGCTGTACAAGAGAAATTTTTGAAAAAAATACCGGTATTAATGCAGCGACTTTGCGTATATGGGAATGTCCAACAAAAAAAAATCATGGTTTGACTATAAAAGGTGCTAATAGGATTATCAATGCGCTACAGAAAATGAATATATATTGTACTTCTGATTGGCTTTTCTATGGTATAGGTAATGGTCCAATTACCTCAAATACAACTAACTCTCCTTTAGTGTCTGATGATTCACTTTCACAATTTATTCCTGATTTGTTATGGGAAGATGAAATAAATATCATTAGAGAAATTGAATTTTTTAAACGAATAAATAAGGATGCAACTGTTATTAGTGTTACTGATGATTCAATGGAACCTTTATACAGCATTGGAGATTATGTTGGAGGAAAAAAATTCTTTGAGGAACAAATATTAGAAACTCTTAATCATATATCAATAATTGAACTTGTTGATAACACGATATTAATTAGAAAAATTAAATCTGGTAGTACATCAGGCAAATATAATTTAATATGCTTAAATATTGATACAACATCTGCACAACCAATATTATTTGATCAATTAATAATTAGCAGCGCACCAATTATATGGGTACGAAAGAAGGGAATTATACATGTCTAATTCAAAAATTATTATTCCTAAAGAATTTTATGAATTCGACGACTTAAATAAAAGAAAAATATTAAAAATCTTTGATAATCTTAAAAGCATTGGCTGCACCTATATGAGTTATGCTCTAGAAGGGGCAAATAATAAACGATATCATTTTTATACAAATGCAGAATGGCAAAACTCTTACATTAAAACTGGTCTTGTAAACCAATGTCCTTTAATTCGTTATGCACGGCAAAGAAGACCGCTTATAATTAGATGGAATGATATCCAACCATCAAATAAAATCGAGAAAAATGTTATAGGAATTAGAGGGGAACATAATTTGGGAAATGGTATAGGTATGACACATTGGTTTTTTAATATGAATGAACATATTGCTTTTGCATCAGAATTAACAAATAAAGATTTTCCAATAGATTTAATTATCGATATTGAAACAGTCAAAAGAATTATATTTGCGATCAGGAAAATAGCTCTTGAAAGTATGATAATGAAAAATTGGATTTCAAAATTAGAAGCAGAAGTTATTCTGGAATATTCAAAATTTAATCTTTGAATACTAAATTAATTTATTTAATAATGATTACATGAATCAAAATTCTCAACACACCAAAATTAATCAGTTATTAATAGCTATCGAGCAATATGGACATTCAACATTATATCCAATCTTATGCTTGCATGGGTGGAGAGACAATGCAGCAAGTTTTTTACCTTTAAGTAGCTATTTGCAAGAATATTATTTAATATGTCCTGATATTGTTGGGCATGGCTTTTCTGATCATTTACCAGGATGCTGTCACTATTCTCTTTTGGATTATTTATTTTTCACGTTAGATTTTATTTCTTCTTTGCCTTACAAATCATTTGGAATTGCTGGACATTCTTTTGGAGGATTTTTAGCATTGTTAATTAGTAGCATAATTCCAGAAAAAGTGAAATTTATTATAACAATTGATGCCTTAGGCCCAATTGTTAGTGATGGCAGAACAGCTCATGAACGCTTATTACAGCATATTAAAAATTACAATGTTTCAGAGCCTTATTACTTTGATAATGAAGAAGAAGCCATACAAACACGTTCAGTTCAATGGAAAATTTCACTAGATGCTGCACGTTTATTAGTGTCTCGTGATTTAAAAGTTGTACATAATAAATATATATGGAGACATGATTCACGTCTTGTAGCCCATAATCCTTTAAGGTTGACAACGGAACAAGCAGATAGTTTCCTTAAAAAAATTATGGCACCAGTATGCTTCATCCATCCCTTTTCAGGTTATCCATATAAAAAAAATAGTATTGAAAGAAATTTACGTATTATAAAAAATATAACTGAATATCAATTAGATGGTGGACATCATATTCACATGGAAAATCCAATAGAAGTTTCTGAATGCATAAAACATTTTTTTTCTTGTAAATTATAAAACTTGGATCATTAAAAATAATTTATTCAAATTCATAAGTGTTACAAAATAGATGAGATTGATGAAGTTTCCTCAATAAAACTACTTAGTGAATTGTTAAATTTTTTAGGCTCTTCTAGAAAAGGACAGTGGCCACTGTGTTCAAATACAACATGTCGTCCATTAGGAAAATTATTAAATAGCCACACCCCTGATCCATAAGGAAACACTTTACTTTTAAGGCCTGTAGCTATCATTACTGGTATATTAACTGTTGGAACAATA
>JBGSLN010000248.1:0-6831 GCA_041740675.1 Gammaproteobacteria bacterium
CTTTTGCCTTGATGCATCAAGGCAAAAGCATTCGATCGGTGATCTATTTTGGAGATTAACAATGTCATTAAGTATTATTGAAGAACATAAGTCATTTAATGCTCTTTAACAATTAAATTCCTTTATAACTTTCAAAAACCATTGTCAAAACAATATGCCCCTATGTTCTCGGAAATATACATCCATAATAATAACAATTTTTCTAAATTAATTTGTATTAAAAACGTTTAGGTACAAATTCTAAGTTCGTCTGTTCACCCTTTCTTTGCTTAAGCATTTCAATCTCGTCTTTGGTGCTTTTCTTATGTTGATTAACACTAGGAATGGATAGAAAAAATGGTCTCCAACATTTTTCTACAGTATTTTTTTCTTCTTCACTTACTTGCTGTCCATAAAATCGATTTTGATAGCTAAATTTTTTATCTTTATAGAGGGCATCAATTCGTTCTGCGGTAGATTTAAATTCATTTTCTTTGCCTCCCATATAATTATTTGAAGAAATTGTAGCATGTTTTGCAGAAAGGGGTTTAATAACCTGTTCTAATTCTTTTAGTAGACAGAATCGATTTTTGTCATAAAGGTTGCTAGCATTTTTACGGTATAAAACTGTGTCCTTTTCATCTTCTTCTGATAGACGAGTTATCATATTCGTTATTCTATGAACTTCACACTTATAAGCATTCTCGATATCAGCTGCAGCTGTATCTATATTGGTAGTAGATTTAGCATAAATCTGTTCTAATTCATGTAATCCATGTGTATAAACGATGACTTTATTTCTTGTTTCTAAAATTTTATGTTCAAGTTTCTTTTGATCTGGCATTAATGCATATTTTAGGTCAACTTGAAATAAGATATGATCAATAATAGCTTCATGAACCGATATTTCTGTTTTTAAACAATAAAAACTAATAATAAAAATTAAGTTATCTGGTTTTTTGATGAAGTCTGAATTGCAAATTTCTTGAATTATCAGTTTTGCTAATTTTAAATCAACTTTTAATTGCTGAATTATATCAGCATCAATTTTTTTAGGCGTTAGGATTAGATCTTTAACTCGATTTAGACAAGTATTAATATTACTAAAAGCTTGTTGTAAAGCGGAAAATAATAAAGATACAAATGTAGATTCAGGGATTTTTAATGTCCAATTCCAACCCATGCCCTTAAAGAAAAGAAATGTTCTTATGAATTTTAAGATTTTTGCTCCTAGTTCTGCCGTTGATTCGTTTTCTTTTTTTTGCTCAGCTAAGATATCATTCATCATTATTTTAATAACTTCATGAATCAATTTTTCAATATAAAAATGATTAGATGTAAGTGTTGCTTTTTTTTCTGATGATTGATCTTTCTGAGATAAGTTGAGTAGTAATAATAAATCTTTTTGTAACGGAGCGCGCATAAGATACTGGTTTTCAGCTGCTATCATAAGCCAATCAATTGCATCATACGGCTGGTTAGTTAAAATATAAAGTCTAGCTAGCTTTAAAATAGCATGTTCATTGCCTGCTGCTGCTGACTCATTAATAAGTGGTATAATTAGATTCCTGAACTGTAACTTAATTTGGTCATCAAAAAAGTTACTATTAATAATAGTATCTGCTACCGTGGTATTTTGAGTTAAATCACGTTCTATCTCCGCTAGTATTATTAATAATTTTAAATCTAATTTTTCATAAGCTTTGGATTTAATAATAGTGCTAATGCATAACGCAGTATGTGCACCACATACTGTGCGAATAAGTTCTACATTTAATCCTTGCAATAGTATTGGATAGGTCGCTAATAGTTCTATGCCATCTTGAATTTCACACAATCGTGTGCGTAACACGTAAAATTTAGCAGTTAATAACTGTGACCTAATTGATTCTTCTTTTAATACAGCATCAAACGTTTTTTTATCAAAATTTTTGAGTAGAAAATCTATAATAAAATCAAGCAAGTCTTTTCTAGATATTATTTTAAGATTATTTTGTTTAGTTAATAAAGTTTTAGTCTCAACCCCAGAGATATTAACTTTGGTTTCATCTAGATCTGTTGAGAACTCATCTTGCTCATCAGTCTCTATATTAATTTGAGCTATAAAATTAATATATTTTTTTAAACTAAAATTTACATAACCTGCTGTAATACAAAGTTGAAATAACTTTGGATCAAGGTGTAGCCGTAACTCAGCTAAACTAATATGCGCAAAGACCCATTTAAATTCTTGAGTATTGTGTGCAGTATTCTCTCTCAAAATTTTTAAAATAATTTCTAAACGAAAATTAAGATCAAGTTTATAAAAAGCTTCCGGATTAAGATCGTTATTTTTTTTACTTAATAATGTTAGCAGTTTTGGAATAGGCAATAAGTTTAGTAATTCAAGATGTCTGATAAAAAAAGCATCACATTGTTCATCTGCTGCTAAAACTTCTAACTTCCCTTTTATAATTTCTAAAATATCTGCATATAGATGAGGTGATGACTGTACAATTGTAATGAGTTTTTTGCTAAATTTTTCTAAAGAACTAATGAACTGTTGATGAGCTATGTCATTCAAAATAGAAGGAATTTGCAGAATTACTTTGTAATTATTATGGTCAATAATTGAAGCGATTAACTTTTGTATGAAATTTTTGT
This sequence comes from Gammaproteobacteria bacterium, assembly GCA_041740675.1. GTDB lineage: Bacteria > Pseudomonadota > Gammaproteobacteria > JBGSLN01 > JBGSLN01 > JBGSLN01. The sequence continues at coordinate 2,623 of JBGSLN010000248.1, forward strand.
AGCTAACTTTATCTAATGCTTCAAATTGTTTTAAAATGTCTGTAAGACGTTTTGCATCTATAATAGCTTCTTTTAGAGCTAGTAATTTTTCAAAATTTGGATCATTAAGACGTAATATTAACTGCGGAAAACTTAAAATAATTTTATCTGCATAGGTACGTGTAGCGAGGGTATTAATAATCTCTTTGCCTTGTTCCTCGTTTAATAGAGTCCCCAATACTTTCTCATCTTGTAATATGGCACAAATAGTAGCTTCATCGGTGCAGAGCAAAATAGCAGTCATATCACTTAATACAAAATCATGAAATAACCCACTACTGCAAATTCTATTTCGTAGCTCAGTATGCTTCTGATTAAAGTAGATGATATTTTTGTCTATATTAACAAGCCAAAGCAAACATTCTATATTATATTGTGCCAGATTTAGCTTAGCAGCATTATGTCTAAGAATAGCAAGTATATTTTGATCTTTTATTAACTCGCCAGCCTTATTATCGTTATATAAACTAACAATGACCTCAGTAAATTTTAAAGGTTTTTCTTTATTGATATATTCTTTAAAAATTTCTGATTTTTGATAAAGATCTGCTAATATCTCTGGAGATAAGCTTTCCCAAAATTTGTGTTGAATCAGTAGTTGAATTGCTGGATTACTAGAAGTAAGAAATCTGATTGTAGCAAATTGGTTTTTCCAATTAATTACACTGCCTAAAAGTGCAGAGTATTGTGTTATAACAATATCATTCAATATTGCATTGTTTTCTACATAAAGACTTTCAATAGTAAACGGTTCTAAGGCTGTTAATAGTAGAGGATTTTTAATCACAAGAGTACAACCGAACTCCACATTACTCAGCAAAATTTGGTTTAGCCACTGAGTTCCTCTCATGGAAGTCAACATTTTATCAAGTAGTGGTTTATCAATCCCCTCTAGAATAAATGGTTGAAATTTTTCCACTAGGATAAATGGTTGATGACTCATTAATAGCGCTTGTTTATTATCAAAAATAAATTGATAAGTATCTTTTAACAACCGCAACGTTTTGTGCACAACGTCGTGTGTCATTATGTGATACTGTTTAATATACTCTTCACATTTTTTTATTAAACCGTTAAGCAGAGCAATATTGATAATATTACTTTGTCTTACTACTTTAAAAAAAAACTTAACATCTTCTGCGATAGCAATAACTTGGGCTCTATTGAATGTTAGAATTGATAATGCATTAAAATCTTGATTTAAAAATGATAAAATTTTTATATGAAATTCTCTGATAGAATAATCATTATCAACGGAGGTATTGTACATCGTAGTCTCCTCAGTAATAGTACAACTTAGAAATAATAGGATTTCATTTAATTTCAGTAACTTGAAATGATTACATCTATAGGAATTAGAATTATTTTGTTGATAGAGAAATCCTCAAATTTTCTTATTGTACAAAGTCTAAAACAAAATTGAAAATGAATATTTTTTTGTTGATTTATAACTTTTTGTTATAGCTAAATTATTTAAAGACACTCTATTATCATGGAACAAAGTAATAATTCTTTGATGAGTTTTAATGTATAAGAAACACCATTTTTTTAAAATATTTTATTATTTCTTGCTTAAATATTAGTGAAGTTATGAATAAGCTGCAACTCTGAGAGACAACCTAGTCAGCGTGATTATTTAAGATTTAATATTATTATTTCTGTTGAATTATAAAATAAAGTTAAGTATTATAGTTATATCCATTCCAAATTTTTATATTAATTTTGTAAAATAAAAAAGATGTACTTAATATGCAAAATATTAAAAAACGCAAAGTTGAAGTTGTTGATAATCCTACCGATGTGACTTTTAATACACTAATTGATGATCTTAAATTAACAATATTTAATTACTTAACCCCTCAGGAACAAATTAAATATCTTTTAGTTTGTTCTGACTGGAAAAGATTATTAAATAATGATCGGCTGTGGAAAAATAATTTGCGATGTATTGGCTTTTTTTCTAATCCTAGCGTTTCAGCAGAGCCCACTAGCACAATCTCACTTAAGCATTCTTATTTTATTCTTGCTAATGCTATCCAAAAATTCCTTGCCATTTTGACCACCTCTGTTGTGATCCAGGACCCCGATGATTATCCATCCTATGTAAATGAAATAGCGTTGAAAATAAAAGCATTACTAGAATCAAAACCTATTAAACTTGTAGATCTTTTATGAGGATTTTTATTTAAATATCCTGGAATTAATAAAAAATATGCTCATAATGCAGCTTTATTACATTTCTTTATAGCCCTTGGTGATCAGGCAGCAATTTCTTATTTATTAAACCATGGTGCTGATGCTAATCAAAAAGATGGCAGGGGTGATACTCCCTTAATGCTTACTACTTACCTTTTTCTTAACCAGCGTGGCAGTTTACAAGAAATCATGGCTCTACTTATAAATCATGATGCCAATCCAGAAATAACTAATAATCAAGATGATAATGCATATGGTTATGCTGATGATTTTGATCCTGACAATACCCATGAGATTGCAAATATGATATTAGCTTTATACGAGGATAAGCAGGGATCAATTGATTATAGACAAGGTTAAAACATGAAGAGTGTACCAATCTAATTTAAGCGCTTGTTGTCAAATTAATTTAACTAAAAGCGTCCTTGCTAATAATTTTTTCAGCCTACTAAATTACTATATTTAACTTGAATAACTGGTATATCTGAGGTGAGTTCTTCTGATATTATTGAGACTCTTGGTCTTTGAATAATTTTAAATTTAGCTTCAATCGCATTCATACAATTTTGCAATAGTTTTTGCGAATCTGTATATTCTTCTGCTGTTTCACCTGTTTTTGATGATAAAAAGCTCCTGTTAGTTCGCAATAAAGAGCTATTAATACTTTCCTGTAAAATATTATAAATTTTCTGCATGATTGTTCTTTCATCATCTTGAAGCAAGCAAAGCGCATTATTAGGCAGTATTAAAGTTATTCTATCAATAACAGTTTGTAAAGCTTCTGCCTTTTGCGGATCTTTCTTTAATAACACATTCTCACTTCCAATAATATTATTAACTTTTTTCGTTAGCATCTCAATCTGATCATAGATTAGTTTGAGTGTATCTTTAGCGTTTGCTACTTGAGAAATAATAATGGTTTCCAATCTCTCTATATTAAAACTTGAAACGTCAAAATAGTTGCTATGGACATTCTGTATAACACTGTGATTAGCTAAAAAATGTAATATTTGTTGGTTTCTAATCCATATCCACCCTTTACTAATAACTATTTCTTCAGGCTTAGCACCTAAGTCGCTAATCATTTGAGCAATGGCCGTTTGGAGAAAAAGCTTAGGCTGACGCCACATACCCTTGTTTTTTTCTTGGTTGAGTGCTGGCGTAGTGTAAAATAACCCCTTGTTTTCGGCAAGACTATCAACAAAAGTTTTTAATTGATAACTATCAATTCCTAAACCCAAAGGCTCATGAGTACTGCCCCATCGAATACCCAATGGAATTGTTTGATTTGCATCTGCATAAGTGATCTGTTTATCATTAATTAAACCTGCTCCGACTAAAAATAAAAATACGTCTGCATTTGGAATGCGTATTTCATCTTTGTCATTTAAACCTGTGATTTCAGGAATAATACCTAGACGATTTAACTGTGAAACAGTTTGTTTCTTAAAACGATGAATTTCTTTTGCTAACCCAAGTTGAACTTGATTGCCAGTAATCAGTTGAATATTCTCTGGAGCTTGAACAGAAAAATTGACTTCCTGCAAATCGCTTATTATTTTTTCTGCTTCATTCCATTTATAGACTCGATTAATATCTTCGGTTATTTGTCCTTTATCCAATAAAAAACGTCGAACAACAGCATTGTCTATTACAAATCCAACTTCACTCACAATGATTTCATGACTTTTCATTCCTAACTGAAGAAAATAATTAATTAGTTTATTTTGCTCTGAATTCAATTTAAAGTGGCTGTATCCATTTTGCCTAACAATACAATGATCTAAAAATTCAATTTGGTTAATACCCCTACTTACGATGATGTTCCATTCAATATTCTCGCCCAACTTAGTCCAAATACCTAATGTACTATTTAAAATTAATAATACTTTAGGATCATGGACAGATATACCATATTGAGTGGTGATAACACTGCTACTATCTAACCCATATAAGCGCACCATTTTTTTTAAC
>JBGSLN010000249.1:0-7092 GCA_041740675.1 Gammaproteobacteria bacterium
AAGTACTGAAGGTGAAATTGTCGCGATTGATGGGAAACAAGCACGCCGCTCTTATGACAAGGGTACACGTAAAGCCGCTATCCCTATGGTCAGCGCTTGGGCTTGTCAAAATGGCATTGTCTTAGGCCAACAAAAAACAGATAGCAAATCAAATGAGATCACAGCGATTCCAGAGTTATTGGATATTCTAGAACTTAAAGGATGCATTGTGACAATAGATGCTATGGGATGCCAGCGCGAAACAGCTAAAAAAATACGGGATTGCGATGCAGACTATGTTTTGGCACTCAAGGGAAACCAAGGAGTGCTACAAGAAATGGTCAGTGATTTTTTTACTGCAGCGCTTGAAAAGAATTTTGCTGGCATCGATTACTCTCGTTGTGAAGATAATGATTTTGGACACGGTCGTATTGATTCTAGGATTTGCTTTTCTGTTCCACTCCCCGATTATCTTAAAGATTTTGCAATCGAATGGGCAGGACTGAAATCGTTAGTTTGCATTTTATCTTCACGAGAAATGGGCGATACTATTCAGGAAGTAACACGCTATTATATCAGCTCGCTTGAATCCAATGCCACTAAGGCTAGCAACGCCATTCGCTGTTATTGGCAGGTCGAAAACTCGCTGCATTGGGTTTTGGATGTGACATTCAAAGAAGATGATTCTCGTATCAGACAAGGTATGGCCGCTGAAAATATGAGTGTGATGCAACATCGTGCATTAAATTTAATAAAAAAAGAAGAGTCATCAAAAATTTCTGTTCCTAGAAAGAGGAGGAAGGCCGCACTTTATGATGAGTACCGTGAAAAATTAATAGGTGCTTGATATTTTGATGCTCTTGCCCTGCCTCTTTGAACTACAAGATAATAAGTCTTTTGTCGCGATGCGTTTCGGTGCTAACTCAAAAGAACATGCTAAAAATATATTCCTTAAGACCTTTCCTAATTTCAAAAAGACAAATATTTTAATATCAGCTCACAAATCTGGCTTTCTTAATTGTAAAACCAGATTTATCGCTTATTGTTCCATAGAATCACTCAAAACTCATATTGATAATGTGAATTTGCAACTAAGTAATATAACGTGTTGTTTAGACTTTTGTAAAATGCAAAATGTGACTGGCACTGTTGTCGACTACTCTCCCGATAAATATATTATATTTTCAAACAAGGATTGGGAAAAAGTAAGTAAGCTATTGCCTACTACTTTAAAATTTGAAGTTATTCCAAGTCTTGATAAAGAAGGACAAAGAATTTTTAGTAAAGGTTATGCAGTAGCTTCTTTAGCACAAACAATTACTCAAAATACTGAATTAGTGCCGTTGATACAGTCTATACCAAAATAAATTTTTTTAACTCTCTTGAAAAATTTTAAATTTTAAACTAATATATCTTGTAGATATATTTAATAGATTATTATTTGGAGTACGTCATGAATATTTGGTTGATATTAATGATCGCCGCTATCATTATTTTTTTGGTAATTCCAAGTTTGAAAGAACGAATTGTGCTGATAAAAAAATTGATCATCACACCGATTATATTTTTATATCTGTTATTTAACGACGTGACTACTATTTTCTATTTGAATGTTAACAGTAGAATGTTATTAATTTTAGGGCTCGCCCTTGGTATTGGAATAGGTATGTTCATTCGACATAATACTAAAGTAAAAATTGATCTTATAAATAAATCAATTAGAATACCAGGGACTTATTTAAATTTGATTGTCTTTATCCTAATTTTTTCCGTACATTTTGCTATTGGTTACTTACAAGCGGTCAATCCGCAAATATTTCATTCTACTAATCTAATAGAACAAAGTTTATTATTCTTGCTTGCAGTGACTTCAAGTATTACTCTTGGAGCGAGTATTTGTCTCTATTATAAGTATTTCTCTTCTATATCAAACTTGTCTGAGAGAGGCGCCGCATGAAACTATTTTATGTCACATTAAACAATCAGGATGAAGCCAAAATCATTAGTCACGAATTATTAAGCAAGCAACTAGCTGTTTGTACCAATTGGTTTCCAATCAATTGTATGTACCGCTGGGAAAATGAAATTAAAAGCAACTCTGAAGTTGTGCTAATTATTAAAACTAAAGAAAACATGCGCGAAGTAATTGAAAAAATCATCCAAAATCATATTAATTACGGCAATTTTATTGCTGAATTGGCTGTGCATTCGGTAAATGATTCTTTTTTAGCTTGGTTGAATAATGACGTCAAAAGCAACCTGTCATAATTACCAGTATCTGAGTCATAAAATGATCCTATAAGATTAGAACAATCTTATATTTTAAGCACTGAGACGCGTCATGAAAAAAAAATATTTATATCTAACTACTATTGCAGCAACTATTTATTCTTCCATTTCAATAGCGATGGCAGTAACACCCCAACCGATTGATTATCAGCAATATCAATCCATCGTTAAACCGATCGTTGATAGCATGACTTTAGATCAAAAGCTTGGTCAAATGACTTTGCCGAAATTCACGATGTTAATGCAAGGCGATAAAATTAACTTTAATTTAATTCAGCAATATGCTCTCGGCGCACTCTTAGCGGCTGGTGGAGAAGATCCAAATGGCGTAGGTGGAGTCACTAATGGTGGTGGTCTTGAACCCAAAGATTATATGAAGGCCACTAAGGCTAATTGGTTAGCTATTACCAATGAAGTGAAAGCCAATCCGATTGTGGTGTACACCGCAGATGGCCAAGTTTCAATCGGCTTATTGTTGGGGGTTGATGCGGTACATGGGGATTACAATTTATTAGGCAGTGTAATGTTCCCACAAAATATTGCATTAAGTATGACACACAATGCTGATTTACTTGAAAAAGATGCGGAAATTACTACTGCGGATGTTAAATCCATTGGCTTTAATTGGGTTTATGCACCCACTGTAGCTATCAATCATAATCCTGATTGGGGCCGTACGTATGAAACCTTAGGTAGCCAACCTGAATTAACACAATTATATACCGAAGCATTAGTGCAAGGTTTTCAACAAAATAATGATGGAAAAATTACTGGCGTGCTTGCCACTGTAAAACATTTCTTAGGTGATGGGGCAACTTGGGATGGCGCTGATGAAGGCAATGATAAGGTTTTTAATTTTGACAATTTTTTACAAGTCAATAAAGCGGGTTATGTGGGAGCAATTGATGCAGGCGCAGGTTCAATCATGGTATCTTATAGCGCAATCAATAATTTACCGATGACATTCAATAAATATTTACTGACCGATGAGTTACGTGGCGATGGTATTGCTGATCAACCCTATCAAGGTTTATTAGTCACTGATTATGGTGCAATTGATAAAGCCGCGAGTCAAGGTTTGCCTGCCACAACCCAACATTGGCCTTACCCAACTGCTTTAGCTTTAGCACTCAATTCAGGTATGGATTTAGTGATGTTATCCAATGCTGCTAAAGGTTATAAAACTGTACCACAGTATTTATCCATTTTAAAAAATGATGTGGCAACTGGCCAAATTCCCATATCACGCATCAATGATGCAGTCACACATATTTTAGAAGTAAAATATGCGATGGGTTTAATCCAATTTAATAATGTGCCTAATTTTGTGAATCCAGCACAATCTTTTTCACAGCAAGAAAAAATTGCCACTGCAGTAAAAACTGCAGAACAATCTTTAGTATTATTAAAAAATCAAAATAATCTTCTGCCATTAGCTAACAATAAAATTAAGTATATTGTGCTCGTAGGTGAAAGTATTATTAACCAACAGTTAGACAATGACCAATATCAACCAACACTCTATGCCAATTACAACAACATTGGTGCACAAAATGGTGGTTGGACTTTGGCATGGCAAGGCATTGACGGTAATGCATTGTGGAAAGGAAAAAATAAACAAACCAGCGGTGCGGTCAGTATTTTAGCAGGTTTGCAAACAGCCGATCCAAATGCTGAAATTATTTATCCGCATTACACCTCTACCACTGACATGAATAGTATTCATCAAACTCGCGCAGAATTTTTGAATGAATTACGCGACAATTATCCACAAATGAATGCAAGCAATACTGTGATCATTGGTACACTGGCAGAACCCCCTTATGCAGAATTTATGGGTGATATTAATAGTCCTTATTGCACTAATTCGATAGATGCTGACCACGGTTGTCTTTACAATTTTCATTTAAATCCTTATCTGCCATTGCAACAGAAAAAAACTTTAGCTATGCATTATCGATCTTTCGCTAAAAAAGTGATTAATATAGTCAAGCAAAAAGATCTTAATATTCCTTTAATTTCTGTGCTCCTTTCTGGCCGTTCAATGATTGTGAATAAGCCACTTAAACAAAGTGATAGTTTTATCGCTGCTTGGTTGCCTGGCACCACGGGTGGAACAGCGATTGCTAATGCAATATTTGGCAATTATTTATTTTGTAATGGCACACAACAAGGCAATAATCAACTCTGTGCCGTTGGTAGTCCAAATACATTAACAGTGAATTGGGTTCGTGACATGCAACAATTGAAAAATTATCCAATTTATGCAAATAATGAATCAGGTTTTGTTGGTTTTTCTAATCCACTATTTTCAATAGGTTATGGTCTAAGCACTCACAAATAACATGTCTTCAGAGATGTTTACTACACTGACAAATTATCCTCTATAATTTGCCAGTGTAGTCTTTTTATAAAGATCCAGTATGTTAAATTTTAGTATGCACAGTCTGAGGGTGTATATGGATATGTTTGCGACAGCCGATATAACCACCTATCGCACCAGCAATAGCACTTAATAAAAACATGATGAACGTTATGAAAGCAATAGACCCTAAGGTATTGGATGCTGTTTTCGATAATTGTTTCAATTGTTGATTTTGAACATTATCAGTTGACTGAGGATTCATCTGCTGCATGTTTGAATTAATGTTTTTAGCTTTTTGACTGACATTGGTTTGCATGGTTTCTACAGATATATCTTTAGTCATAATGGTTGCAGCACCTGCTGTAATCACTGCACCAGCGGCTGTTGCCGTGAGTATAAATATTACTAATGTGGTTACTCCCCAAGCGACTATCCCATGTAATACCCCACTTACGTAGATTCCAAACCCTGCAGACTTACCTGCAACCCAACCACCAAAAAACATGGAAATAATACCTGTTATTGCAAGCCAAAGCATTGAACCCATACCAATGTTTGTTACATTATTCACATCAGGTGTAAATACAGAAAAACCTAATGCCAATCCCAATAGATTAAATAAAGTTTCTATACTTAGAGCAATGACTACACCAGCAAAAATTGCACCCCATGATAATGTTGACTTACAACAATGATGAGTCACAGCTGTAGTATCAGTATATACATTCGATTGCATAATTATTCTCCGTTATAAAATTAGTGTTATTAGTAATATCAGCTAATACGCAAGTTAATATAACTATAGCTCATAGGTTAAAGATTGCTAAATTGTTTCTTTTAATTTTATTTTTTGTTTTTCAGCTTCCATTTCTTCTGTCAATGCATAAGCGCGTGTTTTTGAAATCATTTTTTTAGCCATTGGAAAGATTTCTGTTTCTTCTTCTTTAACATGATGCTCAACCATTGACTTTAATTCACCTAATTGGATCAACCATAATGCTTCTTTTGAGGTTGGCTTCAATAATTTTTTTAATATATCTTTAATTTCTTTGTGTTCTTCTTTTGCATGCTCAACTTCTTCTTGACTCTTTTTAGTTTTATCGAGTGCTTTATAAAAAGTTTTTTGTTCAGATTCTGAATGCACTGTTAACTCATTGTAAAGTTCTTTGAAAATTTCACATCTGAATTCTGTATCATCTGTTGTAATCAACTTTTGAAACAGCCCACTTACTTTTTTGTGATCTTTTTTCAAATAAGTATAAATATCGATAGTCTTTTCCATTATTATTCCCTCTTAAATTTTAGCTTAACACTATCCAAGCCTCCAGCTTGTTTTATTCGGCATAAATAGGTGGTGGTTCCGGATTGGGTTTGGGCGTAGGCGAATCCGGTGGTGTGGGTGTAGGCTGAGTGGGATCTTTTGGTTGTTTTACTTCAGTATTGTTATTTTTCATAATAACCTCTTTTCAAAACCATATTATTGTTTATTTAGTTATTTAATATACGAGCATAAAATCTAAATAAAGAAGCTATCAAAAATTTTCATGATTATTGAAAATCTTCGGTGTATTAATGTTTTATCTTTTGGCCCAAACCCCCTTTTTTTCGGCCACCAGCCGTTTCTTTATTAATACATACTCATGCTCGTCGTTCAGCTTCTTTTTTAGAAATATCTTTTTTTATATTTTTCTTCTAAAAGTTCTGCTTGACGTTTTTGTTGATCAGTATATTTCGATCTATCACCTCGTGGCATCATATCTCCTATTTATATAAGAAAGAGCAGAATAGTAAATCCTGCTCTCACTATTTTATAGGTTACTCTTTATTTATGACGTTCGGATGAACTACCCTGATGAGGTTGTTTTGGGGTGGATTGCTTATGCTCATGTTCTTCATGACGCCCAGATGTGCTTTTTTGTGCAGATTTTTCATCATATTTATGCTCTTCGTTTTTATGTTTTGATGCATCTTTAGGTTGATTTTTATGAATATCTGACATTCTTTTTTCACTTTCATTGGTATCTTTCATGATAATTCTCTCTTTTTAAAGTTAATATAAAATTGTCTACGGAAATTATTTCATAGAATTTACTTGTAAGGCGGCGTTTTATCTTCCCAATAAGGTCGGGTACCATATTCTCGATAAATATCTGTTCCCCATGATTCATTGGACCAATCCGACCAACCTTTTTCCAGTGCTTTGGCATTTTTTAATTTCTCTTTATCCGCATTTAAAATAAAGCAGCCCTCAGATGTATCATAACTAAGAGCATTCCAAGGCACAGCAATTTCCTTTTCCCCAATGCCTAAGAATCCACCTACACCTAATGTCACATAACAAACACGGCCTGAAATTTTATCGAGAACAAGATTGTTAATGTCTCCCAATTTTTCAGCAGTTGTGTTTTTTACTTTTACACCAATCACTTTATCTGTGGTTACTACATTACCTGACTGTT
>JBGSLN010000250.1:0-9421 GCA_041740675.1 Gammaproteobacteria bacterium
AGTATTGAGTATCGTTATTATATTAGCTCAATAGAACCAAAGCAGTCGACCCAGCTATTGCATTCAATACGTTCGCATTGGCAAATTGAAAATAATCTGCACTGGATGCTAGACGTGGCTTTTACAGAAGACCAGTGCAAATTTGCGATGAAAATAGTGCGCTTAATATGAGCTGGCTTAGAAAAAGTGCGTTAGGAATTTTAAAACGCACCACAAATATTAAAGGTAGTATCCGGCGTAAGCAATTAGCTATTTGGGCCAAACCAGAATTTCTAATTCAGCTGCTCAAAATTTAGATGTGTTTACCCTGGCTGCTTAAAGATTTTGAATATTCATTCTGATTATGATGATGAGTCTGAAAGAACAGTATTGCACTACGCAGTTATTAATAATGACTTGGAATTAGCTAAGCTGCTGATAGATGCTGCCGAATTTGATATTAACGCGATAGATGCTCCAGAGGGATGGACAGCCCTCCATTATGCGGTTGCACATGGCAATAATAATGCAGTAAAGCTACTAGCTGAGAATAAAGCAGATTTAAATGCAAAATCGTATGCTGATGAAACGCCATTACACGTCGCTGTTTCTAAGGGTGAATTAAATACTGTAAAGCTGCTATTGGAAAAAGGCGCCGATATTAATGCTAAAGATAAGTATGGACAAAAGCCACTAGATGTAGCTAGTGATGGAAATAAGAAAATCATTCTCGAGCTTATGTCTCAATACCAGAAAAATGAAATGAGCCAGGCTGAACTAGCTAGCCGTTATGGTATGCTTCCAGTGCCTTCCAATGATAACAGTCTGCGTCCGCCCTCAAATAATAATAGTGAAGAAAGCTACATATCAAATATATTTGGGAAAAATTGACCTTAATACTCGATGAACAAATTTTTTGCAGAGAAGGTATTTTTTTGATGGAATAATAGGGGCTGTTGACAATTGACATTTAAGGCATTATTAATATTAGCAAACTCGTAGAATTGCGGCTCTCACACCTGACAATAAAACGAGTTTGCAATGGCCCGACTAATGCCTTGTTGAGGGAAAGTGCGTACCATAAAAAATTTTTTTACACAATCCAATACTACTTCTCCCAACGGTCGTGCCCAGGCTATTAATTTTTCGATTTCAGCATCATTTAATTCTTCTTTGAACGCTTTATGGTGAGGTGGCATATGTTCATCCAGTGTTGTGAATTGATAGCGTTTTGAATAATGGCGTGAATGCAAAGCGATGCGTTCACCTTGATAAAATAGCTCAATCAATTTTTCAGTGAGATAAACATCTATTTTTTTATGGATATAGGAATAAGGTACACTGTAATAATGCTTATCGATTTCAACATGATAATCTAAATGTACCGTGGCTTGTTTGTAATGGCGATATTCAAAAGAATAGTGTGGCAGTGGTTTTAGAGCTGCTTGCTCAAACTCTACAAACTGTTGATAGCGAGAAAGTTTTATTTTTTGCATGGAGCGATGGTTTAATTTTTCTAATAAGGGTTTAATGGCAGCATTGATGTCCGCAAGGCTAGTAAATGTCTGATGACGAAGTGGTGCAATAATTTCTCGTTCCACACATTGCACGGCTACTTCTACTTTTGATTTATCCGTCGGTTTACGGACGCGTGCCGGTAAAATTGCCACACCATAGTGCTCTGCTAATAAGGTATAATTCGGATTGATATCGGGGTCGTATCGGTGTGATTTTGTTACGCCTGCTCACAAATTATCCGGTACTACTTTTTCTGCCACACACTCCTTTAATCGGTTGCAGCATCCTGAATAAGATGATGCGCATCACTTTAGCCGAGATCCGTCTTGTGAATTAAATGAGTAGTTATAATAAAGAGCTGAGGAGTTACGAAACAATGCCACTTCTTGCAGGTTGGTACAGTTCTTATTTAGAAAGTCCTGCTAGCAAACAAAATTCAGATGCGATTGCCCTACTTTCTGTCGTTAAAATAGTGACAACTTCTAAAAACTGGTATATAAATAAGTAAATAACCTAGCTCAAATAAGACAGACAGTACTTTTGGAAGCGGCTTAACTCAGATTAAACAGTTTTGAGGATTCCTCCAGTAAGTTGGGAAAAGCTGTTTGTTGCTTGCATGTGTAAATCCTGTCGTGGAATGCTGTAGCTGCATTTAAATCAGGATTATTATTGCGATTATGTGCAAGTGTAATCGAGATGATTGGGTTTAATTTATTAAACGATAGATAGAACCAAGCGCTATCAAGCACCCCTCGCTTAAAATAAGCAAGCTAATTTGCTTAAATATAGCATGTGACGACTAGTCAGACGTAGCTTCACAGTGGGTCTAATAAATGGAGATGAAAAATGGCAAGTTATCTTATTGATCTTGAGAAAAAAACGTTACAAAATGAATACTTTCGTGAAGTATTACACACTGCTCAACATAGTCAGCTTGTTGTAATGAACTTGCAGGCAAATGAAGATATAGGAATAGAGACTCATGAAATAGTTGATCAATTTATACGGGTTGAAGAAGGTGAAGGAAAAGCTATTATAGATGGGAAAGAACATACCTTAATAAATGGCTCTGCAATTATTATTCCTGCAGGAACAAAGCATAATATAATCAATACATCTGCTGATAAAAAACTAAAAATTTACACCATATACAGCCCAGCCCATCATAAAGATAAAACCATTCATAAATCCAAGAAAGATGCTTTGGCAGACACAGAGGATCATATTTGAAAATTGATTCAAATGTATCATTGCTTATTGGGGGATTCATCCATCATGTCTAGCCTGAATGATTAAGTAACATCAAATACTACGCTGGTTAATTTTGCAAGAAATTTGCATCTGGAGGGAGGGACACATGAGTGAATTAAAAAAATCAAAAATGACCTTCGATGTTTTCTCTAAGCGAGTAAATTCAGAAGGCAGTATAGCGTATTGCAAAAATGCTCAGATTAACTTAGATACAAATTTGAATGGAAATCCTGGAGCATTTAATCCTGCCGAGCTTTTACTAGCAGCGCTTTCTGCTTGTATGATTAAAGGTATTGAAAGATTGATTCCTATTTTGAAATTTGATCTTCAGGGTATAGAAAGTTAGGATTCATGGTGTTCGTCAAGATGTTCCACCCAAAATGTAATCTATCACATATGAAATTATTGTTGACACTGAAGAAAGCGAGAACCGTTTGGAACTCCTGCATGATAATGTGAAAAAATATAGCACTGTCTTCAATACTGTGGCATCAGGCACGCTGCTTTCTGGCGTGTTATATCGAAAGACCGGGGACAGATAAACCCAGATTTTAAACACAGCAATTCAAGCAATAAGGAATCGAACGGTATTGCACTAACTATTATCAGAACTGGATTAAATGTGCTGCCATAAGGCGTATTTGTTATCAATACAGATCATTCACTCTCCAAAGTTGAAGAGTAATTTCCCTTACTGTATTTTTTCTATCGTTGAAAAGCAGAAGAACATGGCCTTAAGTTAAATAGTATGTTAATTGGCTTAAATTGAACCTTGCTAAGAGAAATAATGATAAATAAAATTACGAATGAACATTATTTTTGTTAGAAAACTATGGAAAGTTATAAATGAAGATGAGTCCTTTGAGTGGATGGCTGGCACTAATCTTGCTTGTAGCATCATTTTATTTATCTATACGACTTCCGCTTTTAAACCGGATATTTAATGGTTTGAAGCGTCAGTTGCATTGGCATCACTTTATCGCTTTATTGAGCGTGACATTCATGTTCTTTCATTTAGCTCAAATAGTCTGGAGTTTCAGGTATAATTTCGAATTACTATTTGACTGGAGAGATGTTGCGCTGTTATCGGGTTGGATAACCTTTGTAGGCATTGTTCTAGTTATGACTTTTGCTTTTTACCGTGTTCAAATACCTTATAGGCGATGGCGTTTTATTCATCTTTTCGCCTTCGTATGTCTAATTACAGCACTAATTCATACCTTTCTTCTATTTGAGCCAAGTACTTATAGTGAGTGGATAATTTTTGCTTTAGTTGTTTCACTGGGAATCTTCGCTTTATTACTAGCTGTAATTCTTCCTGGTTTTTCTTTCTGGGGCAAAAAATATCTAATTAGGAGGATTACTGAGATAAGTCCAAAACTGTTTCTCCTTCAGCTTAAACCCCACTCCAGTCAAAAAGCAGCATCCCTGCATTTTCAATTTGATCCTGGTCATTTCATCTATCTTAAATTTTCTTATCATGATTTTTCCTACATGTGGCATCCCTTTACAATTGTTTCAAAGCCATCTGATCCCCATATTGAACTTTTCATTAAAGCCCGAGGAAGAGACACTAACCGGTTGGATGCTATTTTACTTCCCGCTCCGGTACGAATTTTAGCGCCATTTGGGACGTCATTTTGGAAGCTGGATGAAAATCAGTTGTGGATTGCATATGGGGTAGGTGCTGCAATATTCCTCGCTGCAATTCGCTCATTTCCCCCTTCATTCCGCAAAAAAATACATTATATTTGCTGTGACATCTCAGCGAAGAATATGTTTTTTGGAGATGAGCTTGATGAATGCATGCTCTCGAACTCCAATTTCACTTGGGAACCATATATCGGCACGGGAATTCAATTTATTGCTGAATTTAGCAGTAAACTATTTGATATAAAAAGTATTGATAAGTTTCGCATCTGTGGACATCCTTTGTTTCAGAAAAATCTAAAAGCACTGCTGGTGTCTCGTGGTATTCAAAGTCAAGATATTAACTTGGAGGGATTATTATGAGAATTAGTTATATATTATTTTTGTTTTGCTTATTAATATGGCAGCAAACCTTTGCGTCAGAAAAGCTTATCTCATTTAAAGAGGTACAGACACATAATGTAGCTAAGGATTGTTGGATTATTGTTAATTCCAAAGTATATGATATAACTAAATTCATCAAGGATCATGATGCAGTATGTAAAAAAATGAAGCTCACTACTTTCTGTGGAAAAGATGCCAGTGCGGTTTGGCTAGAAAAGCAGAAATCCAGAGGGCATAAACGTAAATCAGTTTTGAATTTTGAGCAAAGCCAAATTGGAACTGTTCACTAATTTTTATCTCTAAATAACAAATATATGTTAACAGCACTTTTCCACAAAATTAATCACGACTAGCTCATTGCTAGTTTCGATGTTGAAGATGAGCAATTTATTTTTCAGGGCTTGATTAAGCAGGCAATTTTGAAGAATAAAATAAGGTTGTGTCGCAAATTTTTTAATGTGCTATAAAATTTCCTAGACGGATTTCCTCTAGGGGTTCTGTGAAAGAATCTCCAATTTAGCCGGTTTTTTTGTTTATATAGATTCCTGTAGTTTTTTTTCTAAAAATTCAATGATCTTATCTAAATCAAAATGGTCTTGTTTATCTTTAAAATGATATTTTCCAGTGAATATAATATGCTGCCAAGCTACCGGCGATATCTTATACATAATTGCCTTTGCTTTTTCTTCGCCCACTTTAGCAGACAATCGATCATATAATTGATCTAGCAGCATAGCATTGTAACCAATAATACAAATGGCAACTAGTTGAGATGCCTGGTTGCTTATTGCATTAGATATAATTTTTTATCGCCAAAGCTAATTGTCATTTAATATTTGCCAGCTTTCTTGTTCTTGATGCGTGATAATGTTCTGCCATTATTGCATAATAGCGAACAGCATTGTTAGATAACTGGAGTGATGGAATTAATGTTTTACATAATTGATATAATTCGGTTATTTGTGTTACTTTTTTTATTTCAAGTTTTAATGCAGAATATGAAAAATCTTTTTGGTCACAACGAATAATATTTAATTGGCTTAAACCCTGATAATTATTAACCACTTCATCTAATTTATTTTTCAATTTTATTGGTATTGCTTCTATCAATCCCTTAGAGTATGGTTTTAGTCTACGATACTCAAAAAAATAACTATCCTGTCGACTTAGATTTTGAAAACCAGTATATTAAACTAAAATTAAGGCGTTTGGGAAACTTTAAAATTAAAGTTAGGTGGTACAATAAAACGAACGTTTTTTCGTACTTCTTAATGAAGAGGAACTCACTCATGAAAGTGGTAAGGTTGTTCACAGGCCAAGATCAAAAGTCACATTTCCAAGAAGTAGAGATGGAGCTTTTTTATGCTCTCCTAGCAGGTGGGTTTACAATTTCGACTTAACTCTTGGGAAGGTTTTTGTCCCCTTGACATACTGAAGCCCCCACCTCACCATCTCCCTTAGTATTGATTCCAGAGCTTTACCTTTTTCTGTTAGAAAATATTCAAATCGCACTGGGTTATTTTGATAAGGATTCTTTTTCAGCAGACCCAATTTTTCCATTCGCTTTAGCCGTTCAGCAAGAATGTTTGTGGGCATTTTCTCATCGGACTCTGCAAATTCAGCAAAGCGTCTCTTGCCTAGAAATAAGTCTCTAATAACTAGCAGGGTCCACTTGTCTCCAATGATATCTAGTAGATTTGCTATCGGACAAACCGAACGATTTGTTTTCACAATGCGCATTGATACTCCAAGGTGACTTGCATAAGTTAAGTCACTTTGGTATAAGTATAGTTACTTGCAAAACAAAAGTCACTTAAAATGAAGAGGATTCCTATGAAAAAAATTGGCAATAATTTCTCATTTATTGATTTTGGCCCATTTGAAAAGGTGGACCAATATTTCTTTAAACACCCTAAGTTGATAGAAGAGGTTGCGGGTAAACAATTCCTTAAAGAGGAACTCGGTCTAACCAGTATGGAAGTATCATTGAATAAGTTTCCTGCAGGAACTTCCATGCCATTTAGTCACAAGCACCGCGAAAACGAGGAGCTTTACCTTTTTCTGAAAGGGAAAGGTGAGTTCTGTGTAGACGGCGATTGGTTTGAGGTTCAAGAGGGATCCGCGATCAAGGTAGCTCCTAACGGAGTACGCACTTGGCGCAGTTCTTCTTCTGAAGAGCTTTTATTTATTGTAATCCAAGCGAAAGCAGGAACCCTGGGAGGAGGCTCTATTCAGGATGGTATTCCAGTAAAATCATAATCGAGATCGAGTGGCACTTCTTTCTGGCAAGTGTGAGCCTGGTTTTTTGTGATTCTTTCCGATGATTTCTCGTCGCAATAAAAACTGAAAAAAGCTCGAAACGGCAGAAATTTTTAGATTTATCGTATTGGGAGCATAAGGCTTATTTCGATTCGACGAATAGTCGTCTAAATATTTCTTATACTTTACCACATGCACACGGCGAATTTCTTCAAAAAGTAACTTATCGTTCGCCGACCTAGATCAAGTCGAATTGTTTTGCGGTGAACTCGAAAAATGCCTTCAAGTCTTGTTGATAGGCTCGTTCTGTCAAAGGACTACGGTCTTAGATTAGGTCCTCTACCGCACCCCTTAATGTTAATACTTTGCTTGGAGTAACACACTCGGGTGCACAGCTTCCGAACACCGAGCCTGATTAACAAGCCAAATTAAAAACCGGCCAAATTGGAGATTCTTCTACAAAACTCCGTCTAGGCCGCTCAACATTGCAAGTCTTAGAAATATTGAAAATGGCCGCACAAAAAGACATCTCGGTTCATATTGCGAAAAACCGCATTATTATGGACGGCTCTATGCAAGCGACAATTACTGCAACCATTTTAGGTTTAGCTGCACAAATTGAACGTGAATTTATTTCGGCGCGTACAAAAGAAGCTTTATCAAAAAGTAAAATGGAAGGCGTGAAACTCGGAAGGCCTAAAGGGCAAGCGGATCTCCTAAAACTAGATAACTTTCATAATGAAATTATAGGTTATTTAAAAAAACGAATTAACAAACGTACAATTGCTAAGCTGATAGAATGCTCACCTTCTACATTGTATAAATGGTTAAAGCGGAGGCATATCCATGTGAAATAACAGGTAATATAATTTACAAACCTGGACAAGACGTGGGAGACAATTTCTGAGATATTCTTAAAAAACCCCATCCTGCGATAATTGCACTACTGTCCGGTAAAAACATATCATAACTGACCTCCTAATAATAATTCTTCTTTTCTAAGAAAGTGATACTCAGGAGGTTTAATGATTTTGTAACTATTTTTCTTTACATCACTATTATGTCTAATCCATAGCAGTAATTGACGTAACGGTAATTTATTCTTTGTTACCTATTTAAATATTCCAATTAGCAAATATATAATTAATGCTGCGCCCAATTGCAACTTAACTGCATTCTCCGATTTTCCTAAAAATTTCTTTACCCTTAAATTTTTGTTTTATCCATTTGAAAAATAACTCAACTCCCCATCTTTCCTTATAAAGTTCTGCTATCGTTTCTGCCGATATCCCCAGTAAATTACTTACAAGTATCAATGGCTTTTCTTTTCCTTCTCGATTCACCACTATAATTCAAACAATCCCTCTTCTAATATCTTTCCTTCTGTTAATTTTATATTTTCTATCATTCTTATCTTTGCATTACTTTTTAATCGAGTCACAAAATAGGCTTGTTGTTGCTCTAGCTTCCACCACCAATTGTAATCACAATAGCCTTTATCAAATACATAGACAGTTTCCGCTTGTATTGGCCAGTTCTGACCCATTCGACAATCATCCACATTGGCTGCGCTTATTCTTGCTCGCGTCGGCATTTGAAGCATCCCCTCATATTCAATATGCAATTTTAACCCCTGGCATCTTAGGGTTCGATTCGCTAACGTCCATTCATTCGAGTTTTAAATAGTTTGCAGTAACGGTCTCCATTAAAGCGTCTTACAGCTTCTTTTATCAAGTTTTTACTCAGTGGTTTTAATAAAGCTCCAAATGTAGTACATTCTTTCATGCGTCTCTTGTTCTTGAAATGCTAATTCAAAAGGCTATTTTAGCCTTTGAACAAGGGACTGCAACTTTTTTACCGGACAGTAGTGCATTGCTGTATGTTGCCATTGTGTTCCAACTCTGTATTGATGGGGCTACACTAAACCGGACACAGAGATTGCAATAACCACGAATTAATTAAAGGTGTCCCATGCGTAAAAAAAATATTAAGAATTATGATTTAGAATTCAAACAATCTGCAGCGAAACTTGCTATAGAATCAGAACAATCAGTCGCAGAAACAGCCAGATCCTTAGGCATTAATGAAAATACACTGCATGGTTGGATAAGAAAACATGGCAATCCTCCTCAAAAACCTATTGCTTCTTCCGAACTAGAAAAACTACATCAAGAACTGGCGCAGCTAAGAAAAGAAAATAGTCGACTAAAACAAGAACGAGATATTCTAAAAAAAGCTGTCTGTTTTTTGTTGGCCTAAGACAATGCCATTTTGACAAGCCCAAGCGCTGACCATAGGGATAGCGGCTTTACGTGTACCCTTGTCATAAGAGCGGCGTGCTTGTTTCCCATCAATCGCGACAATTTCACCTTCAGTACTT
>JBGSLN010000251.1:0-25654 GCA_041740675.1 Gammaproteobacteria bacterium
TCTCTCGTTTTACTAGACGATTTTGGAATGTGGTGTCGGTGTGACTGATTATATTTATGAGGCATGGTGGCTTCCCTTTACCATTTAACTATCTAATTTGTTCAAGATCATATCATTTTAAGGGGTTGAGAAACAACGCCAGGAATCGCTAATACGGAAGCTGTTATAATATACGTAGAAGAGGATGCTAATATTCCACGCATAGGTATAGAATTTCTTAAAGAGTTCGATGAAGCTAGAAAAAGCTGTAAAAAAATATCAAAAGAGAAATCAGGGATATCTATTAATGTTTCTGCAATATTAAGATTTTATGGTATAGACAAATTAAAAGAAAAAGTTCTTTTGGAAATAAAAAAAGAAGATAATAAACTTATTTTAGATTTAGAAAACCTAATACAGAAAAACAAAAAAGACGTGGCTTTATAAAAAAGGCGAGATAGATAATTCTATTTCGCCTTTTTTATAAGTTCTTGTGCCCCATATCGATGCTATCCAAAGTAGATAGTTATTCATGGGAAAAAGAGCTAGGGCAAAAACCGTTACAGTCACTGAGTGCATGTAACGGTTCTTTTGATACGCCCCCTTAACAATATTAGTGTATCAAAAGTTTCTCATTTTGGGAATGCACTCAGCTTTACTTTAGAAGTATAATAATTATGAAAACCAAAACTAAAATTAAAGTTAAATGTTCTCCTTCACGGGTAAAAGGTAAACCTGGACCAAAAACTGTTTCAGTAAAAGCCTATAAAAAATCGAAGCCTAGTAAATTACCAAGTTGTAAATAATTAGAAATATAAAGCACTCTTGTATGTTCACTTGAGTGCTTTTTTATAAAAAATTTGTATTGTTAGGGTTCCGTGACATATAGGGACGGATTGTTACGTTTATCAAGTATAACATTATGAATAATTAAACTATTTTAACTGGTTATTTTTCATAAATGCGTTTCAAAACAAATATTATACAGCAAAATCGATAATGGTCTGATTATGTAAAAATTTTAATAATGCTTCATTCACTGCAAAACCATGCTCTACTTTGTCTGATAAGCGATACGCTTCTTGAAGAGTATAAGCTTTTTGTAGTGATGACAAAAAAATAAATTCGCCGTTGGTTAATTTTTCGTAGCGGATATCGTTTTGTTGGCGGATAACTAATATTTTTTCTGCTGAAATGTTTTCAAGATGTAATGTTTCAGATGGAGTTTCTTCCTGACAAAAACTCCATATTTGTAAAATAGGAAACTGAAAGCAGCACAAACGGCAAGCAGGATTTAATATGAATCGAATAGTTTCATAGCATTCTTTAGGCACTTGTTGTAGTGCTATAAAGTTAAAAGGGTCGCAATCACTTTCATGAAAAACTTCGTGATATGCCCATTCAAGTTGCGCCATTTCAGGTAGATACGGTAAATGTTGACTATTTAAAAGCTGGCTAAGATAATGGGGAAACGCTTTGCCAAAATCATGTAAGTCACCAGAAACTGATGGATAACGGGTAATATAGTCGCGTGCGAGATTTAAGAAAAATGCTTCCCCTACTAATTTTTGAATGGTAGGATAAATACTTTTTAGGGCATCGCTCAAGCTAGTATAAATATTATTACGGTAAATCTGCAGCCGTTCTTGTACGCTTAATCCATCTTGTTTAATAAACGGATTTAATGTTTCGAGTGTTTCATCGAACATGTTTTTTGTGAAATCTTGCTGTAATTGCGAGAGCGTTAGCATAACTTATCCATAAAGCTTTGTGCTTTTTGTGCTTCTTGCAAAAGTAGCTCTAATGCAGGGATATCTTTATCCCATTCGATCAGTGTAGGGGTTTTTTTAAAACGCTGAAGTGCTTTTTCATAGAGCTGCCAGACGGGCTGCGAAACTTTCTGATTATGGGTATCAATCAAAATACGGCTTTGCGCTAATATATTTTCAGTATAGCCTGCTAAATGAATTTCTTTAACAAACGCCACAGGAATTTGTTGCAGATAATGCTGTATATCCCAAGCATGATTAATGTGGTTCACATAAAGATTATTAACGTCCAATAAAATACCGCAGCCTGATTGCTTAGCCACCGTACTGATAAACTCATACTCTGGAATAGTATCATGGCTATATTGCAAGTAACTTGAAATATTTTCAATTAATATTTGTTGCTGTAATATTTCTTGTACCCGATTAATTTTTTGCATCATGCGTTTAAGACTTTCTTCTGTATAAGGTAGTGGAATGAGGTCGTTGAGATGTTGCCCTTTTACTGATGACCAACAGATATGCTCAGAGATCAAACCTGGTTGAAAACGTGCCACTAAGCCTTTCAGTTTTTCCAAGTGCTGTTGGTCAAGGGGGTCTGTTGAGCCTAGGGACAATCCTACCCCATGCAAACTTAACGGATATTCCGCGCGAATTTTTTCAAGATATTCTAATGGTTTTCCACCTTTGCCAAAATAATTTTCACTATGCACTTCAAACCAGCCAATATTCGGCTTTTGCGTAAGAATATCTTGATAATGTGGTGCACGCAAACCAATACCCGCTTGCGCAGGTATGGTTCGTGTACAAAAAGGAGGTCTTAACAAAACCGTATCCTATGAGGCATTTTTATTGTTCAATGGCGTTAAACTTCCACCCACGATTTTTTGGCATAAACCTTTAGGTACATCTAGATAAGCATCTCCTTGCCCATTTTTTTTCGCGCTACCTGAACAACCCAATAATCCTGCTGCACAATCATTTTTCCCGGCTAATGCAATTCCGTAACATTTTTCAGTTTGAGGATGGGGGCAATTTGTAGGGCTTGTTTGCGCAGAGGCTTGCGTGCCCAACATGCAAGCGCCTAATACTAATGCGCCTGTAATTGCTGCCTGTAACTGCTTTTTTTGGTCTATCATAAAAACGCTCCTTGAGTTAAATAAAAAATTATTGATGGATGTATTGCGTTAATGAATCAATTTCATGTGCTTGATTTGAAATAACCCATTTAGTTAAATCACCAATTGAGATTAAACCGACGAGTTTTCCTTCATCAATGACAGGTAAATGGCGGAAGCGATGTTTAGTCATTAATTTCATCGCTTCACTTACCGTTGTTTTTGGAGAAACAGTCACTAGTTTATCTGTCATGATTTCAGCCACTTTTACTTTTGCAGGATCACAACCACAACCCACTAACTTTCGTAAAATATCTCGCTCGCTGATAATCCCTCTTAATGTCTCTGACTCCATCACCAATAATGCACCTACATTTAATTGATTCATTTTAATTGCCGCTTCATGAACGCTAACAGGAGGTTCTATGTGATGGATAGTATGGCCTTTTCCTTGTAGTAAAGTGCTTAAATGTGTTTGCATATAGGGTCCTTAAAATGATGATAAGAAAAATCCGCGTATTTAATCTTCAGTAGTAAAATCATTATCGATATTAAATTCCAGTTGAAATATTTTCATTAGCAAATTGTTCTGCAAGTGCCGATTGCTCTTTGGTAGCCACCTCGTTAAATTGATCAACAAACTCTCGGGTGCGAACATAAGCTGTCCACAAGACTAATATGGAAAAAATGGCAGCCAGCCAATTAAAATAATGGGGCAACAACATCATAAGGATAAAGAAAATAAAGGCTTCTGCGCGTTCCATTAAACCCGAACTGTAGTGGAAGCCTTTAGGTGAATTATTGGGTGTAAAAATACCTGACACTAAGAAGCTAGTAATACACATTAAAATACTGCCCAGCATCACAATCGCCCCCCAGCTACGATGCATGGGATCAAGCGCAAACAAAGCAAAGATGGCCGAAAACTCCACTAAACGATCGGCCATAATATCTAAAAAACTGCCAATCTGGGCGCTTTGAGGTTTCAAGCGTGCAAGACTACCATCTAACGTGTCACAATAACCTGATAGCAATAATAAAGCGCAGCCTAATATCTTTTGCTGTAATAGCAAGGCTGGAATAATGAGCACACCTAACAGGCAAGCTAATAAGGTGATTTGATTGGGCGTAATACGATTGATGATCCGTTTTGCTAAAGGATCTACTAAAAGCTTTTGATAGAGTGGCCGTAATGGTGTTTCAATCATCAGTTTATCCTAACCAACTTAATAGTTTCACTAACCATTGGGTACGTTTAGAAAAAAGCATCGGTGTGTAAAATTCACCAGCAACACGTTTGTTGATTTCACTTAAGGTAGGATATGGAATAATCACATCGGTTAAAGCGCGTACCGTTTTTTCTGATTGAATCGCCATAATCCATGGTGCTAAAAGCTCTCCTGCTTGTGGCCCTAAAATGCTTACCCCTAATATTTTGCCTTTATGATTCGTAATCAGTTTAATTTTACCTAATGTTTCATGTTCGGTCTGCGCGCGATCATTTTCAACAAAATCCCAAGTGAATATTTTGGCTTTTGGATCTTGCTTTAATGCTTCTTCAGAGGATAAGCCAATATGTGCTAATTCAGGCAAGGTATACGTCACCCAAGGAACCGCACGATAATTTACTTTGGCAGGCAAGCGAAATAAAATATTTCGTAATAGGATGCCTGCATGATAACCTGCAATATGAGTAAATTGAAAGCTTCCTGCAGCATCTCCAATGGCGTATACGTGAGCATTTGTGGTGCGTAAATGCGCATCGACTTGAATACCTTTGGCTGTATAACGAATATTGGCGTTTTCTAAATTTAAACCATTCAAGTTAGGCTTGCGTCCTGCCGCAACTAAAAGGTGAGAGCCACAAATGCTTTGTTGAACACCTTCTTTTTCAATAACGACTTCAATTGCATGGCCATTTTGCTTTACCGATAACACCTTAATGCCTTCCAGTAGATTGAGCCCTTGCTGCAAAAACTGCTCACGTAAAATAGCCACTAAATCTTGTTCATCACGAGGTAAAATTTTAAATCCTTCTAATATTGTGACCTTGACCCCGAGCATTAAAAAGGCTTGTGCGAGTTCGCAGCCAATGGGGCCGCCACCGATCACAATTAAATGTTCTGGTTTTTGGGTTAAAGAAAAAATTGTTTCATTGGTAAGAAATGATACCTGTTCCAAACCTGGAATGGGAGGTGTGGCAGGTGATGAACCTGTGGCAATCACAAACCGTCTGGCTTTGATTAACGTATTGCCTGCGCGTAGCGTTGTAGTATCTTCAAATTCTCCTCTGGCTTGAATAACTTGAACGCCGAGTTTTTCAAAACGCTCCACAGAATCATGTTCGGCAATGGTATTAATAGCGCCTTGAACATGCTGCATGACTTGCGGGAAGTCAATTTCAGGCGCTGAAGTTTTAATGCCAAAGTGTTTTGCATGTCGAATCATCTCGGCGGTCTTCGCTGCTGCTAATAAAGCTTTGGAAGGAACACAGCCATAATTTAAACAATCCCCCCCCATTTTATCGTCTTCTACCAAGATCACCTTAGCACCCATTTGTGAAGCACCTGCTGCCACACTTAAGCCGCCTGCACCACCACCAATAATAGCAATATCACACGTTATCGTTTTATCCATTTTTTTTCCTTTTCACAAATTTATAAACCACAGGGAGTAAGGAGAGCAATGCTAAACCCAGCAGGGGTAGCAATACCTTAGCATCAAAAATAATTCTTAAGTTGGGTGTTTGGTTGGCATCAAAAATATGGCCCAATCCATTACCGACTAACACATAGACAAAAGAACCTGGAATAATACCAATAAAGGTTGCAAAGACGAATGTTCGTTTAGAGACACCCAATAAGGCTGGCACAATATTCACTAACCAAAAAGGAAAAAGCGGCACCAGACGTAACACTAATAAATAAGAGAACGCGTTATCTTTGAAGCCTTGCTCCATGCCTTTAATCCATCGACTGGTTTTTTTCATAAACCAATCTCTTAACGCAAGCTCAACGGCAAGAAAAACAAGAAAGGCACCTAGAGTGGCACTAAAAACGGTTAACGTAGTACCCAATAACGGGCCGAATAAAAACCCCGCCGTGAGCGTTAAAAAAGTTGCCCCGGGGATTGAGCAAGCAACAGCTATCGTGTAAAGCATTATAAATCCCACCACCAACCATAAAAAATGCTGTTCACTCCAGCTTAGTAAAAGTTGTCGATGATCTTTTAAGCTGCTAAAAGAAAAATACTGATACCATCGAAAATAAATCGCCATCGTTAGCAACAACAGCAGTACGATTAAGGGTAACCAGCGCTTAATAAGAGACATCATGGGGTTTTCCTTGGTTTTTTTGGGGAGTAAAAATCCCGTCTTTATCATTACTCATTAATTCGTCATTCCACGGGACAGTGGTATAAGGAGTTTTATCAGAAAATTCGATGATGGGATATTTAATAATGTCAAAGTAAGGCGAATAATCAAAATCTCGCGGAGTAAATAAACGCGAATTACGCCGAATAAATTCATACCCTTTAATGCCATTTTTTCGAACTAAGGGCAAGATGGGATAATGAATCGACATAAAGGCTTCTGCCACCAATAGGGAGCAAGTCAGTTTAGTGGATTCTCCTGCCTGATAGGAGAATAAACTAGAACGCCATCGCCTAGGTAATAAAAACCAGGGAAATAAAAAGCGCGCTAAATCAAAAATTTGTTGATTGTCGTAAGCTTTGCCGACACGCTGTATGGCATAATGAATGACTTGATGCGCGTCATTAAGAGGAAGCCCTTTGGGGCGACAAATACGGATGTGCTCATGCTGATATTGGCTTAACGCTGAAATTAGCACGCCTTTTCCCATTAAGCTTTCCACAATGAGTTGTTCGTGCGGATCCCCGTGATAATATTTTTTGAGATACGTCAGAAGTTCAGGGTCTTGAATGTCAGATAAGCGTCCAATATAAAGCCCTGCATGCGTCCAAGGACTTTTGGTAATCGTACTAATCACGCGACTTACTCGGCTTCGTCCTTCAATTAAAATCACATCGGCAGGCTGAATTTTTTCACGGATGCGCTCGAAGTCTGATAATGGCACTTCTGGAATGGACTCATTATCACACGTCAGCCAACAAGCTAGCCAATCAGCGGCTTTAGCTTGGAGGCTTTCATTTTTGCTGATCTCTTCCATAAGTTTTTTTCCCGTATGTGTATTACTGCTTGGTTAAATCAGCAATAAATTGCAAAATACCGTTTACTTGATTGCGTATCATTTTCTGAGGGCTTCGGGATCGAAACAAGGTCATGAGGCCTACCACATTGCCTACTAAAAAATCTGCCAACGCATTGGGTGAAAGTTGCGCATTTTTCTGTACTAGTTGCTTTAAGTGCTTTGAAAAAAGTTGATGCAATTTTTTATAAAACTGATGGACAAATTGGGCCACATGGGGCTGATGAAAAGGAATGTCCGATGCGGTGGCAATTAAAAAGCAACCAAAAGAAATCTCTGAGGATTTAGAGAGTTCTAGAAATTGTAAAAAAAATGTTTTAATTGCTTTAAAACCATCTGAATGATTGGAATGCAATGGCGCAATGAATGCTTGGGTTATATTATTCTCGTAACGTTTTAGCATAGCCATAAAAAGTCCTTCTTTACCGTGAAAATGCTTGTAAAGTGCCGTGCGATTTAAGCCAGTTTCTGCAACAATATCATCAACAGAAAGGTTAAAAAAACCTCGCTGCCAAAAAAGTTGCATGACTTGATCCAATATTGCTTCATCAAGGATAGATAAGGTAATTCTTGCCATTTAATACGCCATAAAGAATAGTCGTTCTGGTAAATAGAATAATCATTCTATATTGGAAAGTCAAATAAAGGTTGATGCTTTATAGATAGCTGCCAATAATCCCTGCTGCAAAAATAAGTGGAATACCATAAACCGCCCAATACCAAGTATACATACCAGTTTCACCGTAAATAAGATAGCTGCCAACGCCTACCATTAACCCCACCATAATACTCATATAAACACCTAGACGCGATGCTCTTTTCCAATAAAAGCCCGCTAATAAAGCAAAGGATAAGGCAACAATAGGGATATTAGCTAAAATCATTTTTTGTAAAATGTGATTAACTAAAACGTTCGCACACCATAACGATAAGCCTGCAATGAATAGAGTAAGTAATATGCTTTTTTGTAAGAGGTGATTTTGTTTTGAAAGATTAAGCCCCATTAATAAGGCTACCATGGCATTCCAAATGCTGGCTAACGACGTGGTA
The DNA here is from genome assembly GCA_041740675.1 of Gammaproteobacteria bacterium. Taxonomy (GTDB): domain Bacteria; phylum Pseudomonadota; class Gammaproteobacteria; order JBGSLN01; family JBGSLN01; genus JBGSLN01. Next base: position 8,146 of record JBGSLN010000251.1, read on the forward strand.
GCCATAATAAATAAAATGGCATAAGCTATATTTTTCATATAAAGCGGCAAACCATGGGACATCAAATACGCTAAAGCGGTTTCTGGATTGGCAAAGAGAATTCCTTTTTGTTGCAATGTAATAACGATGATAACGCCCAAGCTATACAAAATAAAAACTAAAAAAGCGGCGATGAGAACGGCATAATACGCTGTTTTTCGATCTTTTGCTGCTACCATTTTTTGCCCATACCAAGGCGCTAAAATATAACTAAACATGGTGAGTAGCATCAAAGAAACCACATAACGAATGGGTAAATGTGTTGTCATGGTTGCAAAATTAATGGGTTTAGGAATATGTTGAATTGGTATTTGTCTTGCGTAATAAATTAATAAGGGGAAAAAAATAAAAATCAAAATTAAATTAAAAGCATCCGTGTGAATGATCGCTTTTAAACCGCCTCGTAAACTGACTAAAACAATACAAGCAACGCCAATACCGCTTACTTGCCATGCATTTAATTGCGGAAATAGTGGGCCAAACACAATGCTTAATGATTTTACATAGGTTGCGCTAAAACCTAACATTGCTAACAAAAGAATGATGGCGACAAGTACACCCATATCTTTGCCATAACGTTGACTAAAATATTCGGCCACAGACGCGCCATTAAAATCTTTCCAATGTTTGGCAACCGTAATGGCATAAAAAGTAATACCTATAAAAAAAACAAAAGGTAAACTGATTGCCCACCAACTTGCATAATAACCGGCTGCTGAAAAGGCAATCAGCGTGGCTAAATTAGGGGTAACTAAACTTGCCGTTAAAATCCATAAGCCCACATTTCGATTGGCTAATAAATATTGATCTTCCGTGGCGACTCGTTTGGCCTTATACCAACCAATAAAAAACAACAAGACAATTAATAGTATGGCTGGGGATAACGTAAGGTAGGTTAAAAAGTTAGCATTCATACATTTGGTGCCGTAACATTATAAAAACTTGGAATGCTCTTGTTAATTGTATCATGCAAAAAATTAGGGGAAAATACTTAAGAATATCAACCATCATTTAGCTGAAATAAGCCTTTGTGATTTTTGTATGAATGCACACAGGGGGATGAGTTTCTTATATTAGAAAGCCAATTTGAAACCCATCTCACACCAACCGGAAAGGAACAGCGTTTTATTTATTTTGTTTTTCAGCGTCAATAAGGATAGCGTGGATGCAATCCTGCATTATGAACACGTTAAACTCTTTATTAACTTGGTTCTGCAACATGAGCCGTGGTGTCCACAAGCACTTCGCTGCTGTCGGGTTTTGTTGATCCGCTTATTAATTGGCGATGCACCACATTAAACAAAGATGAGGGGGAATGACAACAAGAAGCAAGCGGAGGATTAGTCGGAGCAGCACAACAAGCTTCATCATCATCGATACCCGCATCAGCACAACAAGACAACTCTTTAACATTTCTTGTAAATGTTTGTGCGCATAATTTTAGTCCTTCTGCCATTGTCAAATAAGGGAATAACATTTGTGATAAGTCTTTAATCGTCATTTTAGCTTTGATCGCCACCGCTACGGTTTGAATCACTTCACTTCCTTCATGTGCCAAAATTTGTGCGCCTAAAATTTCTCCAGTAGCTTTTTGAGCAACAAGTTTGATAAAACCTTCTGTATTAAAACTGGAAAGTGAACGAGGGACATTATCGAGTGTAAGCAAACGACTTTCTGCTTCAATGCCCCGTTCCCGCGCTTGTGCTTCCGTTAAACCGACCGTCGCTACTTGTGGATCAGTAAAAACAACGGCGGGCATAATGGATAAATTCAGCTTTGCGTGTCCTCTAAGCATATTAGCGGCGGCACGTGTGCCTGCGGCGGCGGCAACATAAACATATTGCGGTTGTATTGTACAATCACCCGCAGCAAAGATATGTGGAACATTCGTTCGCATTTCATCATCAACAACAATATTGCCATCCCGATCAACGACGATACCGACAGCATCGAGATTTAATCGCGGGGTGTTGGCGTGTCGGCCTGCGGCGACTAAGAGCTGCTCTGTGATTAATACCTGACTATCAGGTAATGTTAATTGAAACCCTGATGCATCATGCGTCACTTCAGTCGGAACAGTATGGGTCAATACGATTACGCCCTCTCTTTCAAGCGCAGCTTGCAAGCCTCTACCAATATCTGGGTCATCTTTTGAGAGTAACGTGCTTCTGGCAAGAATTGTTACTTTTGTTCCTAGGCGCGCATAAGCTTGTGCTAACTCAAGCGCTACCACTGAGCCTCCAATAACCACTAAGGATTGTGGTTGTTTTTCTGTTTGCAATGCTTCTGTGGATGTCCAATAGGGGGTATCTTTTAAACCTGAGATATCCGGTATGTAGGGACTACTGCCTGTTGCAATAAGAATAGAATCAGCCGTCAATTCTTCATATTCTGTTTCTGATTTTTGAATACGAACCGTATGAGCATCTTTGAAGGAAGCGAAACCATGAATGAGATGGATGTGTTCATTCGCTTGTAAAATACTTTCATATTTGGCGTGACGCAACTCTTCAACGCGAGTTTGTTGTTGCAATGTTAACGCACGACGATCTAGCACCACAGCAGATTTTTCAAGCCCTGCAAATGAGTGATTTGATTGCATGTGTGCAGCTTCTGCGGCACGGATAAAAATTTTAGAGGGTACACAGCCAACATTGACGCATGTGCCTCCAAGTATTTCTGATTCAATAATAAAAACTTCAGCGCCTTTGCTTGCCGCGTGAATCGCTGCTGCAACAGCAGCTGAACCACTGCCAATAATAAGGGTACGCATATTTTCTCTCCACAAATTGATTGATCACGAGAGAAGTATAAGGGTTGGACTTAAGTCAAGAGTCAAGCGAAGTTAATTTTTACAAAGAAGAGTCATAACCAGCATTTTTGGTGGCTTGTATTAAAGTTTCAATCGAAGTGATATTGGAATCAAAGATAACGGTTACCGTTTTTGCATTAAAGCGCGCCGTTGCTTTGTGGACACCTTGAATTTTTTCTAAAGCTTTCCTCACGGTAATGGGACAAATAGGGCAGGTTATTCCAGGGACTTCCAGCATCGCTGTTTTTAACACAGAGGATTGCGCATTTTTTGTAGGTAATTTTAGCAATGGGCTAGCCGGTACAGTAGTCATACCCATGAAGGAAAACGCTAGTAATCCTGTCAATATAATTAATCGTTTTTTCATCAATGTATTCTTCTCAATCAATAAAATATAGCAGCATACCAAGGAAAGGCTATTAGCAGGAGCACTACGATGGTTACAAGCCAGAAGATAATTCGATACCTGCGAAGTATTTTAGGTTGTGCACAAGGTTGATCGACGGCGCATTTTTGCGGTGTGATATAAAGCTTCCAAAAAGTTAAGCTCAAAAATATAATAGTGAGAATAATTCCAAACAGGCGTATAAAGGCTAAGTGCGAGAGCGCAGTAATCCAGGCACCACTTATTCCTAGTGCTAATAAAATCAGTGGGCCTACACAGCATAAAGATGCGCCAATTGCAGTAATGATGGCGGCAATGAGCGAACCTTTGGTGAGTTTATTTTTCATATTTCATTTGCTCCCTTGAGTTTTATCTGCTTGCTCTAAAGCAGTGATGATAGGGCATAGATCGTTGGGGTCATGGGTTTCGCAGGTGTCGATTAAGGTTCTTAATGCCACCTCAAGTTTTCTCAACTCATCAAGTTTGCCTAAGATTTGTTGATGTTTTATTTCTGCCTTTTTGCGAACATCATCACAAGTATGGATGGATGTTTTTCGTAGCGCTAAAATTTCGCCAATTTCTTTTAACGTAAACCCTATCGCCTTAGCTCGAAGAATGAATCTTAGGTGAATCACGCTTGCTTCAGGATATTGCCGGTAACCACTCATCGAGCGTGACGGCGTATCAAGCAAACCATAGCGTTCATAAAGACGAATGGTGTCTGGTGTTACATTTGCTTGCTTAGCTATTTGACCAATGGTTAATCCCTTCATATAGTGGCACCATTCTTATGTTAATAGTACGTAATATTTTAAGCAGGGTTCACATTGTTCCAGTTTTTTACTGTCCACGTTTACTCCTCCTTTAGTTATGCTGCCGCCTCATGTCACTTCTTATAAAACACTTTTGCCTGTAATCTGCCTTTAAGTATCCAACACAGTTAAAGTATAAACCATGGACTACACTCTAAGGTCAAGAAGGTTTTGAAGATATGATCTTGAAGAAAGGAAAGTGGTGTTTTAACTTATTGACCTATAATTATTACCGAGTACCTTTATTATCAGAAGTTAAATATTTGTGCTAAAATAGCCAAAATCGTCAAATTTAGCCCAAGGATTCTCTATGTCAGAAATCGTTATTTATACCGCACAAGATGGTCATGTGCAACTCAATATCAATTTAGCTAATGATACGTTATGGCTCTCTCAACAGCAACTGGCTGATCTTTTTGGAACACAGCGTCAGGCAATTACCAAACACCTGAAAAACATTTTTTCTGTCGGTGAACTTAAGGAAAACGCAGTATGTTCCATTTTGGAACATACTGCTCAAGACGGCAAAAAATATAAAACAAAATTTTATTCATTAGATGCCGTTATTTCTGTTGGTTATCGGGTAAATTCAACCCAAGCCACCCAATTTAGGATTTGGGCCACCAGCGTATTAAAAGATCATCTTATTCAAGGCTACACTATCCACAAGCCGCGCCTCGCTGAAAAAGGCATCCAAGAATTACAGCAAACCATCGAGCTTTTGCAAAAAACACTCACCCGCAATGAGCTTGTCAATGATCTTGGTGCTGAAACCATACAGCTTATATTAAGCTATGCAAAAACCTGGCATTTATTGCTTGCTTATGATGAAGATAATCTAACACTGCCGAAATTTAGCCATGGCTCATCAGTCATATTACACCATGAAGACGCCATAAACGCTATCAGTGCCTTAAAGTTGGATTTAACGCATCGGTGCGAGGCCACTCCCCTCTTTGGCCAAGAAAGAGAACACGCCTTTGCTAGTATCTTAAATAACATTGAGCAAACATTTGCTGGTGAGTTCTTATATAAAACCCTCGAGGAAAAAGCTGCCCATCTGCTGTATTTTACCATCAAAGACCATCCTTTCACCGATGGTAATAAACGTATTGGTTGTTTTATCTTTTTGCTTTATCTGAAATTGCAACATATCCCGCTTAAGCTAAATGACAATGGCTTGGTAGCACTCGCACTGCTAATTGCAGAAAGTGCCCCGCCCCAAAAAGATTTAATGGTGCGTTTAATTGTAAATCTTTTAGTGGATTAATGATGGCTACGAAAAAAACTGACGCACAAGAAATGATTAAGCCTTTATTTCATCCTGTGGATAAAGGCTTCTCAATGAATAATCTTATTTTGCAATTTGCAAAAGATGATTATAATAAAGTGATGGGTGAAGCATTAATCGGCGCGGGAAATGATGCTGAAGCGATTGCCATTTTTTTACAAGAATATAAAGATTCACCTGAAACCTTGCGTTCTTACGCCAAAGAAGTCGAACGCCTACTGCTGTGGTGCATTAACGTCGCTAAAGTGAATATTTCTAGTTTACGCCGTAATCATTTAACCGAGTATCAAGAATTTCTCAAAAATCCTGAACCCAAAAAATTATGGTGTGGGCCAAGTGCCGCACGCTTTAAAAAAGATGGCAATATTAACCCCCTGTGGCGCTGTTTTGCAGGTGGTTTAGGCGATAATTCCCTCAAAAAATCCATCAAAATTTTGGATTCGTTTTTTAATTATCTCGTGCAAACCAATTATCTCATTGGTAATCCATTGGCAGTTGATCGTCGAAGAAAAAGACGTAATCAGGCTAAACCTAGGATTGTTGATCGTTACCTAGAGCAAGAAGAAATACAAGTGGTACTGGACGCTTTATCTTCCTATCCTATTAACGATACAGCACAATCCTTTCAAGTTGTTCGTGCGCGTTATATTATTTTACTGTTATTTTATTCCGGTATGCGCATTGCGGAAGCGGCTAATCACACCATGGGAAATTTTATTCAACGTGAGGGTAATTGGTTTTTACGGGTGATTGGTAAAGGAAAAAAATTGCGTGAAATCCCAGTGCCTGATGCTTTACGCGAAGCTTTAGCAAAATTTCGATTACAAGTAGGACTGCCTTCACCTGAACCCAAATACCGTGAAAAAACGCCGTTAATTCCTATGCAAAATTTAAAACAATCCATTAGTACCCGGCGCATTGATCAAATTCTTAAATGGGCATTTAATTTAGGAGCCATTTGTTTCGATTCGGATCAACCCCAAAAAGCATCGAAGCTTAGGCAAGCCTCTGCACATTGGCTTCGCCATAGCTACGTTACTTATTTGTTAGATTCTGGCGCCCCCTTAAAAGTAGCTCAAGAAAATGCAGGACACAGTGATATTGGCACGACAATGCTTTATCGGCATGTTGCACAAACCGATCGCTTTGAAGCGACAAGGTACTTATCTTTACTCAAATCTACATTATCAGAACACAATAAAGAAAAATCCTAATGCCACGTTTAAGTATTTTAACGAAAGATGAAATTAACTTATTTGATAAGCCACCACGATTTTCACCAGAACAACGACAAAAATATTTTAGCTTTAATGATAAGTTAATCCCATTGCTCAAAAATTTGCGCTCCGCTACAAATAAAGTTTGTATGATACTTCAGTGGGGATATTTTCGTGCCAGTGGGCGTTTTTTTCTTATCGATGACTTTCATTTAGCCGATGTTCGTTATGTCGCCCACGTGTTGAATACGCCACTTCAAGACATTAACTTAACAGAATATCGTGAAAAAAGAAAAATTGCCTTTGAACACCAGCGCATGATATTAGCTGCCATGAACTTTCGGCCTTTTGATATGGAAGCAAAGGCTTGGTTACAAACACAACTCGAAAATCTTGCTATCAAACATATGCAGCCAAGAGAGATGATTTATTATTTGTCATCGCAATGTCATCAACAACAAATTGAGATCCCCACATATCATTATTTTGCTGAGCGTATCACACAAATATATAACGTGGTTGAAAATACGCTTATACAACTTGTTAAAAACAATATCACTCCTGAACAAAAAGAGGCTTTTCATTCTTTATTACCAAGTGATCCAGTAAAACCTTTTTTATTCTCTGATTGGAAAGTTTATTGCCACTCGTTGAAAGCTAAAGATATTCAGGCTGACAGTGAACTATTTTCACAAATCAAAGATGTCTTCTACGTAGCATCCCAGCTTTTGAAAGCATTACAACTTTCGTCTAGCAGTAGCGAGTATTATGCCACCTGGGTCAAAAAAGCAAAATTAAGCCAATTACTGCAAATGCCAGACAAGGCAAAATTATTTTTACATTTAGCCGCATTTATTCAACACCAGTTTTATAGTCGCCAAGATGCCTTCATTGATATTTTCTTACACAGTGTACAAGGTGCACTGAATAAAGCTAAAAATAAACGCTTAACTCATGAACAGTTGCAACGAACCGAGCGCACAAAATTAATTCAAAAACTCGTAGATGAAAAAGAGCAGCTTGAATCACTTATTTTAGAGATTGCTAATGTTATTCATGTAGAAACCCTTTCAGACAGTAAAAAGGTTAGTGAGGTAAAGCTGTTAATACAACAACATCAAGATTTACAAAAAATATTTTCTCAGCAAGAAGATTACGCTGGTCAAAAGAAAAAAATTAAGCAATTACTCACAGATAATGATTACTATGAGATTTTGGAAGAAGTTTCGATCAGTCTTCAACGTTACGTAAATACTATCGTTAAAGCCCTAGAATTCAATCAAGAAAGCTCTGATCAAAATATAATAATGGCTATTCAATATTTTAAAAACAAAGAAGGGAATATTGATCAAGAAGCTCCTACTAGTTTCTTAGAGGCTAAGCAATTAGCGATAATTTATGATGCTAGCCAAAAACTGCGTGTTTCTTTGTACAAAATTTTACTGTTTTCTCATATGGCGAGTTGTATTAAATCGGGTAGTTTAACTCTCAGCTATTCATATCGTTATAAGGCTATTCAGGATTACCTAATTTCTCCTGAACGATGGCAAAGCCAAAAACAACAATTAATTGAGTCAGCAGGCTTAACAAAATTTACTGATGCTAACCAAGTTCTTGTTCAGTTAAAAACAGTGTTAGATAAATCATATTATCAAGTCAACCAAGAGATTATGCAAAATAATAACCCTCACATACGTTTTGAGTCTGATGGGAAATTTATATTGGCCACCCCAAGAGTTGAAAAGAAAAATACTGAGACAATCTCTGATCTACTGTCTGATACAAGCTTTGTCCCCATCATTCAAATACTCGGCGACATTAATCGCGTGAGTCAATTCGCTAATAGTTTTAAGCACTACAGTATCAAAAATCAAAAACTTAAACCAACTGCAGAATTAATTATTGCTGGATTAATGGCAAAAGGCCATAATATCGGCATTAATAAAATTGGGCATATCTCTGTTGGCATCAATAGCAACACTTTGCGCCAAACGGTTAATTGGTTTTTTACATTACCCAATATCCAGGCAGCCAATCATCGTATTATTGCTCTAATCAACAAGCTGGCTCTATCAAGTGTATTCAGATACAAACCTGAGGTTACACATACTTCTAGCGATGGTCAAAAATATTATGTGGCTGTAGATTCACTATTGGCTAATTATTCTTTCAAGTATTTTGGTAAAGATAAAGGAGTCAGTGTTTATACCTTCGTCGATGATAAGCAATCTCTGTTTTACTCGACAGTGATTAGTGCATCAGAACGTGAAGCAGCTTACGTTGTTGATGGCTTGCTGCATAATACGGTTGTGAAAAGTAATATTCATTCAACAGACATGCACGGATATACAGAATCTATGTTTGCCGCCACACATTTTATTGGGACGAGTTTTGCACCACGATTTAAACAGCTCAATAGGCAACAAATTTATAGCTTTTCAGCAAGGCAAACCTATGTAAACAAGGGTTACAAAATATTGCCAAGCCGAATGATTAACTCAAATTTGATTCGTGAATATTGGGATGATATTCTACGTTTCATGGTCACAATCAAACTAAAGGAAACGCCAGCATCGATTTTATTTAAACGACTAAGTTCCTATGCAAAGGATCACCCCCTCTACCAAGCAATCAAAGAATTTGGCCGCATCATTAAAAGCCAATATATTTTAACTTATATCGAAGATTTAAAACTTCGCCAGGAGATTGAAAAACAACTCAATCGAGTCGAATTATCAAACAAATTTTCTAAAGCGGTATTTTTTGACAAGGATCATGAATTCACCGTAGCGAGCCGGGAAGAACAAGAGATTATTACCGCGTGCAAATCACTCATACAAAATGCTATAGTATTATGGAATTACATGTACCTCACGCAGTGTTTGCTTAATACGAAGGCTGATGCGGAAAAACAAAATTTACTAGCAGCCGTTAAAAATGGCTCTGTGATGACTTGGCAGCATGTTAATATGCGTGGGGAATATGATTTTACGAAAATAGACAATAAAAGCAGGTTTGATTTAGAGAAACTATTGTCTTTAAAAATAAGTAGTTATATGGCTCCAACGTAACAATCCGTCCCTATATGTCACGGAACCCAAATATATACATAAACGAATAAATGGGGGACGTGCAAATATTTTCACAAGTTTTACTCAGGAATATAAAAATAAAATTATTAGTTATGCTGATAATATAGATAATATAGATGAACTTCAATTTCCAGAGCTTGCTAAGTTAAAAAGAGAAACAACAGTGACTTATAAAAAAGTAGAGGATGCTCTCCAATTATTAAAGTTTGTTAACAGCCAGATTAAACAAATCAGCTCAGCGCTTAATCAAGCAGAAGAAGCTGGTGCTTCCTACTATCAACAGGCGGTGAAATATAGAGATTTCATTATTACAAAAATGAATACCCATCACGTGCAAAACAAAACCATAGAAAAAGAAAAATCTTTACCGGGAGTACATCTTACTAATGGTTATAACAATCTTTTAGAAAACAATCTTAAAAAATTTGAGAGTAGAAAGGTATATGTTTCTCCAAAACTTTATAACACAGCTTTACGTTATAATATATATAATGAAGTAAGAACTGAGGATCTTGTTGTCGATACCACTGCACATACTGCTTCAAATAGAAAGTAACTTTTACCTGTATTCTATCAATGAAATTTGGGTAGGTCGAGTTGCACTGAATCCAGTTTCTAAATTTCTTAACTTTATTTCTATGTAAGTAAGTTTCAGGAAAGATAAGATAATATCTCTTATCTGATCTTACTTTTGCTTTAAATGGCGCAATAAGCCTTCCAGACTTAATATCGTCTAATACAAATGATCCATGAGCTATCGCAAAACCAAGCCCAGCTTGAGCTGCCTGTAATGCTTGCATTGTATTTTGGAAATAGATTCGTGATGATTTTAATGGTTCGGGAAATTTCTCTGCTTCAAACCATAATTGCCAATCTTTTTTTCGTAGCTCAGCTGTTACGTAAATAAATTTATAACTAGATAAATCCTTATGTAGTTTTAATTTCTTTTGACCTGCTAAAAGCTTAGCACTCCATACTGGAAATAAATCATCCTCGAATAAGAAATCTTTATGCACGCCATGCCATTCACCCCTAAATAAAGTTGACAATGATGTTGCTCTGCTTTCTCCCAATATTTCATTCCTCTATCCATTAATATGTACAACATCGGTAATTGATGGTCTTCAAAAAATAGTAACACACGATTATATCATATGAAACTTATACGCTATAATTAAAAACCTTCGAGTTACCCATCGTAATAATGTGTTTCTCTAACAAAGAGACATCAGTTCTAATTGTTTGTAAAGAATCTAGATCTGGATAAGTACGAGATGGAACTTCACCTATTCGTTGAGCAATATGAAAAGGGAAGTTTTTGTCGCCTTTATAAGCTTTTACAACTCTGGCAAGTTGTATTCCTCCATAAGCAATACAATCACTTTTCGCGTTATTCAGGATTGATTTAACTGTATCACCATATTGATTATTAGGGATAACTTCATTCATTAATGCATTTTTTTCATCAGAAGGTAATAATTTTAGGGCATCATGAAATTGTTGAGCAGCTAATTCACTTTTTTCTTGTTCCTCTTTATTATAATCAGTGCTGAATCCTCTATCAAATACTGTCCCAATAACATAAGCTTCTAATAAATCAATTGCTCTAGGCGTAATACCACAAACGTAACAATTACCTTTAATTTGTTTGAACAATTGGCTTGCCATAGGATGGTGTAAAATATCATCAATATCTTGGGTTGAAAATTCTTTGTTAGTATAAGGGTTAACAAGTTGACGATCTTTCACATAACGTCGAATGACCCAATTAATATCTAAGGCATACCCCGATCCAGTGATGATTAAATACGGCAATGGAATATCATCTACTGTGGCTTTAATATCCAGCGTAACCTTATTTTCGAAATCATATAATCTATCATCTTTACTTATTTCACTCATTTCTTTAAGGATGGATGCTGGCAAGGTATAGGATTTAAGCTCTTTTGAAGATGGAAAACACCCGGACATAAGTAGTTCATACATGAAAGTAACTTTACCTTGTAAGCGATAGTATTGTGCTAATATACTTGCCATCGCAATATATTGTTTATCTTTACGATTAGGATCTGTTAAATAATGCTTAACAAGTTGTTGTTCCTTTCCTAATTTAATTCCACGTGCCACTACACGCAATCGCAATTGTTCTATATCGTATTCATCTAACTTATCATCATCTGAGGTGTGGCGGGCTTTTAATGCTTTTAAGTCTTTGTCTAAGCCCGTATCAGCAAAATAATCGAAAGTGGTGAGAAAACCTGTTCTTTTCAGATCTTTCTGGGAAACATAATCGACGCTGATTTTTTCTTCATCTTGCTCTTCTGCATCCTTTTTATTCTGTATTGTATAAATTTTTGATAAATCTTCAGTAACCTCTTTCATATTTGATAATTTTGGCTGACTTTTTTGATCTTCAGAAAGATGCTCATTTGTTCTATTTGCTGCTTCTATAGCTGCCTTATTTCTCTTTCTAAGTTCTTCTACTAATTTTTTTTGAAATTCCTCGCGAGATATAGGAATTAAAACTGGCTCAGAGTGACCTTCTATCATATAAGTTTCAGATAATTGTTGCAGCAATTCTTTTCTAACCTGATCTATTGACGTTTCTGACCCTCTGCGTTCAAATTCCGCCATTACTTTATTGTTGAATTCACTTAAAGACATTCTTGGTTTTTCAACTGCTTTTTTATTTTCTATTTTAATTTCTTCACCGCGAAGAAGTTTAATTAATTGGTTAAAAGTTAAATTAGAGGGATGTAATTCTCCTGCAAATTCTTTCGTTTTTAACAAGGCTGCTGCAACTTGAGAAGTTACATCAGTTGCTGTGAAAAGTTGTAGTTGTTCTTTACGTTCCAATTGAAGCAAATGTTTTAATTTTAAAATTTCTGCGCTTACTAATTCTTTCCCTATGATATGAGCATTAGCCAAATCAATTAATTTTTGAATCAAAGGAGTTACACCATCTTTTTTAAAGAATGATGTAGCACGATTGGTATACCAAAAACCAACTAAGTCTAATATTAATTGAGGGGTTAAAGATTGATTATAAGTAACTGGCAAAGTTTTTACTGGGTCCATAATAATCAATGACGATTTTTGTATAGATTTATTTAATCTTGCGTTTTCCAGCATCCTTTTTATTTCTTTATCAACATCTTTAGCTTGAGTTGGAGTAAGTATGGGATTAGTTTTTATGGATAATAAATTACATAAAGTGGGCCGTACCAATGTTGTAATTGATCCTGGAGTTGTATCTCCTATTGTATAACCGGGACATTTCTGCAAATCTACCATTACAGATTGAAATGCTTGGCCAAATTCTTGAGTGAGTAGTTGGAAATTCTTTTCACAATCATTATACAATGATAATGCATTCAATTTTTGCTGAATCAAAGCAAATTCTTGCTTATATTTCGCTAATATTTTATTAACTTCATTGTTTTGTTTACTTTCAAGTTCAGCAAGAAATAAAATCACTACTTCAAGACTATCGGAGAATTCCTTTATTTTAAGATAATTCTCTTTAATTGCTTTAGTGTGTATATTAGTGAAATGTTGATGAAAGCGTATACCACACTGAGTTAATATTGTTTGTTGCAGTGACTGATCATACACTAGGAAGTTTTTCTGAAATAAAGTTGCTATTGTGGTATTGGTTCCTACAGTACTAGAAAAAAGTTGGTGCGTCAAATTGGCATTATCTTCAAATAAATTAAATTTTTCATTAATTTCTTTAAATGTTAATTTCTCTGCATTAGCTGCTAAAATTATATTTGCTGTCTCAACAAAATATTGATCTCGTGCTTGACGAATAATGATTGCTGCTTGTTGTGTTAGTTCGTGTTGAATAAATGGTCGAGCAATAGGGTTATTATAATCATTTAAAGTAATACTATCTGCATTCCCATGTTCGTTAATATATGCAGAAAAATCTAATGAATATTGAATTGTTCCTTGATCATCGAATAAACGGTCTAAATCTACTATATTATATTCTGTAAGTGCTTTAATAACTAATGGATTTTTCATGAAAATAATAGCTTGAGCTTTCATTTTTTCTGAAAAGACAGCATTAATATCATTAAAAAATTCCTGTTTCATTTGTTGTTGAATCCATACACCTAAAATCGAGCCAGCTTCTGTTTTAGAGAGGACGTTGGGAATAAATTGTTGAGGTAAATATTGTTCCGCAGAAGGAGGTAAAAATATTTTTTCTACAGGATCGAAATATGGAAGTAACTCTTGCAAACTTTTTTCATTAAACTTGAGCACACTTCTTGCATACGGAAGTGTGGCAGTAAGCACTTGTTGATTAAGAGAAATAATTTCAGTGCGAACAATTTCTTTCAAACTATCAGAATCATGTGTTTTTAAATAATTTAATGCTTCAGTAATTTGAGGCGGTTTATATTTTTTATCTTTATCAGTGAAAAAAGAGGCATCATCAAGATGGGAAATTATTATATTTAGACAACTATCAAGTGAATAAGAGACAAAAGAAGTGGCTGTCAAACTGGCTAAATATACACGGCAGTTTCTCTTAATTAAATCTCTAACTGTCGCGGTATGAAGGGCCATTAATTTTTCTTGTACGGTTATTTCTGCTTTAGCATTTAGTTTTTCTTTTATATAAATTTGTTCGTGAGGTGCCAATTTTCTATAGATTTTTTGATGTGTATCTAAAAAATCAGACACAACTTTTGTTGCACTTAAATCAGTTCTATTAGGCAACTGAATCAGGACCTGAGTATATAAGCCAGTTTCTAGCGCTTCAGGAATATGATCCTTTAATATCACAGTGGCTACATCTTCCAAAAGTAACATAATTTTTTTCTCATGTGCAGAAGTATACTGTTCCAGTTCAATTGCTGTAGTTTTTGATTTGATAAAATTGGCTAGTTGTTGTAAATTAACAATTTGTAAAGTTTTTTTATAATTAATAATTAGCTCTTCAACAATTTTGCGGCCTACCTCATCACCTAATAATATTGATTGAATAGCAGAAACATTGGTGTTACGTTCATCATGCAATGTTTGGCTTTTGACTTGTGTTAGGTAACTATACTCTTCAGGAATTTGTTCGAGAGGATCTAATACTGATATCGATTGATTTTCAAGTTTATCAAGTCGACCATAATAAGTAATAGCTTCAACTTTACTCAAACGCTCTGCCCATACAGAGCGATTCTGACTTGATTGAAATTCAATTGTTGAAGAATAAACAAAAGTATTTGTATAAGGATTAATTCCTTGCGGTTGAGCTTGAATTGCTAAATTGGTTGGTTCTATTCGTAACTGATCTTTTTCATCAATAAATATAAGAGGGGCAGTTGTTGTCGATTTTGCTAAGGCTTCTGTATTAGTTTGTGCTGAATTAGGACCACAATCTCTTTCCCGTAACATTTGTGTTACCCATGGGTCGAAAAATTCACACCCTGGTAATAGGTCTTGAAAAATTCGTTTTGCCTTTTTATAAGTTTCAGTTTTAGTATCGATATGTTTATCATCTTGTCTGTTTTCAGTGTAAACATATGGAGAGGGATCAACTATGATAACTTGAATCTTACCTAATTGGTTTTTATAGATAAAATAAGGTACGTAATGAGTATTATCAATATTAATGATACCAAAAAAAATGATGGGTTTTTTGAAAATAGATTTTTTTGAATCATTAATCAATTGAGGTAAATCTTTTTTTAACTGTGTATACCGATGATAGTTAGGATCATTAGGTTTTTCAGGATCCAACAACATATAAGAATTTGCTGGAATTTGATAAAAATAGAAAGGAACTTTTTCATCTAATTCGGCATCAAAATTATTAATGATTAAACCTGCATATGTTGTTCTAATCCATTGTTCAACAGCTGCGATAGTTTTATCGTCATATTGGAATAATTGAAATTTATCGAGTTTTTCATCTTCTAGAGTGTTTTTACCTGGAATTCTAATATCCATTGGTAATAACAAACTAGCTCTTAATTCACAGCGCTTTATATTAATTTGCTCAATAGTTTTTGAATCATTATTAAGTAGATTTTGTAAGAATGTGAAATCAATACCATTGCTGTGAAAATTTTTATCTTGATAAAGATTGATAATTATATCAGCAATAAGTCTTGGATTATAATGCCAAAACAAAAATTCTAAATTTTCAGAAGTTAGCGTTTGATAAATTTGTTCATCGAATAATATTTTTAATAAAGTCGCATCACCAGAGCGCTGTAAAAATTGTTGATATTCCTCAGTAAATTTCTCACATACACTGGCTAAATGGGTACGCCATATACTGAGCTTAATTTCATCATTACCAATTAATTTCTGAAAGCTTGGCGTGCTTATATATCGAAATATTTCATCAGCACTTGCTGTATCTATCCGTTGAAATATATAATTTATTGCTTCCGCACGTGCTTTACTTGTGCCTTTAGGCTTCTCTTTTTTAATGAAATTTTTGTATTTCGTTGCTAAAGAATTGCCTTTTAGATCTGTCAGAGGTTCGTCTTTTGGATTAAAAGTTTCCTCAGAAGTATATTCAAAACCACCATCAATTTTTTCTTGTATATGAAGTTTGCCATATCTAAAATTACCCTGGTTATCTGTTAAATTATTGCCATATTCATCTTTTAAAGGATTGCCATCCACATCACAACGCCCACCTATAGATTCTTCATTTGGGTTAGGGCTGTAATAATAAGTGTTTCCTGATTTGTAAACATAGAAATTTTCTCTTGCATATTTAGTCAATCCAGCTTTCAATTCTGTCACTAATTGCTGTTCAGTAACAGTTTTATTATTCAATAAAAATTTAAGCTGCTGTGATAGTTGTTTGTTTTGCAAGGGAAAACTTGTATCTTGTGAAATATAACGTGCTCTTACAGCTTGTTTCTCATGCTCCCACCAAGAACGTAGTTGAAGATTATTCCCTAATTCCGGAATTAGAATGGGATTAGATGTCGACAATTTTATTAAAATAAATTTATCAATGATTTGCTGTTGATAAAGGCCTAAAAAGATCGCTTCAAGTTCAATAGTAGGATTTTGCTGAATGTATTGTTGAATTTCACGTTGCAACTTTTCATCTATTATCACCTGTAAATTTAATAAAATTTTTAACACTGCAGAAAAGTTTTTCTGAGGATCAACTTTTTGTTTTAAAGTTTCTAGTTTTTCATCAATTGGAGCAGTTAGGCTCGTATTATTGAGCATTTGCCCTAAATTAGGATATAGAGGAATCTCTGAAGAAATAGTTTGTATTTCAGTTGGCAATATAGTTGGTGGTACAGTATTTTGCACTTCAGTTTTAGAAACAACTGTAGACGTGAAATCTTGCATATCAGGGTACCTCTAGTTAGTATCGCAGACTCAAGCAGAAGGCGAAGCCCTATACTTACCTGCACTGGGGTTAGGAATTTAGACAATAATAAGTAAAAACCTTAAACAAGGATGTATAGTATAATATGATTACTAACAGCGCAACAAAAAAATAGTCCAAGAACAGCAAGAACGATAGAGCATGGAAAACACTGCACCCAGAAAGCCCAGACCATTAGAAACTATAAAACGCGGGCAAGTCCATTAGATAAGGTTTGGGAACTTGAGCTTCTACCACTGCTAGAAAAAAATCCAGATCTTCAAGCCAAGACATTGTTTTTTTATTTAGAACGCACTCATCAAGATGAATCAGGCCATCCAGTCTACAAAGAAACGATATTGAGAACACTGCAAAGACGAGTGCCTCTTTGGAAAGCACTACATGGCAAAGAAAGAGAAATCATTTTTCCGCAAGACCATGTTCCTGGACAACAAGGATTCTCGGATTTCACACATTTTGATGAAGCAGAAATAATCATTGCAGGCC
>JBGSLN010000252.1:0-12638 GCA_041740675.1 Gammaproteobacteria bacterium
AAAGCAAATCGAGTTCTATCATCTGATGTGGGGCCTAAACCACCGGTAATAATGATCACATCATGATCTTTTTTCAAATATTCAATGCTTGCAATAATTTCAATTTCAGCATCAGCAACCATTACATGATTACCAATTTGAAAACCCGCATCAAATAACTCTTGCGCGATCTTTTGACCGTTAGTATTTAAAATATCACCGGTTGTTAGTTCGTCCCCAGTAGCAAGCAGACCTATTTTCATGAGATAATCACCGATTGATTGAACAGTATTTTTAAATTATACCATGACTAAACTTGAAACCAAATCAACCTTAATTTTGATCGCTGTCACTGCTGTATGGGGTTTGACTTTTCCTTTGATCGAAAGCGCGGTAGATTATATTTCACCCACTGCATTTGTTTTGGTGCGAATGATCATTGCTAGTATTGGCTTTTTGCCATTTATATATAAACGATTTTGGCAAACCAACTATTTACTGATCTGGGGGGGGCTAGTATTAGCATGCTTGAATGCAGTCACTTATTTATTTCAAACTGAAGGATTACAGACCATCCCAGCATCACGTTCAGCATTTATTACTGGATTTAATGTAGTATTAGTGCCGCTATTAGCACCCTTGTTTCGATTAGGTATTCCGAAAGGAATTGAAATTACCGCTGCGATCTTATGTTTAATTGGTTTATATATTCTTACTGGTGCGAATTTGCATCACCTAAGTATCGGAGACTTATGGTCATTGGCTTGCGCTATTTCTTATGCGTTGCTAGTAGTAAGTTTACAAGTCATACTAAAATATACAACTGAAAATTTACTGTTAAGTTTTTATGCTACTCTATTTGGAGTGTTAATTCCTTTGCTATTTTTGCCTAGGTTTAATGGTGCCGAACTTTTACATTGGCAAGTGATTCTAGCATTATTTTTCTGTGCTTTAATCGCAACGAGTTTCGTGACTTATTTAATGGCTTGTTATCAACAACATATTCAAGTAACTCGAGTCGCAATTATTTATGCACTCGAACCCGTTTTCGCTACTGTTTTTGCATTTTTGCTCTATCATCAATCGCTAGGCATTAATACAATCCTAGGTGGAATGATAATTTTTATTAGCATTATTTTACCTGTTATAAAATTGAAAAGTACACCTACAACAGTTCGACTTGTTCCTGTTATAAATAAAGAAGACGGTGCGAAATCGAGCAGCGGAGTTTAATTAAGTAAATGTGAGCAGCGCAGATGAGCGCGCGACAACGCTGCAACTGAAATACGAAGAGTATATATGGCAGATTGCATAGAAGAATCCTATTACATTCAAATCAATACCTCTGATAAATTACATATCAAACGAATTTATCAAAATCCTCTTGGTATTCCAGTGTTTATGCTGCATGGTGCGATTGAGAATGGAAAAATATTTTATTCTAAATCACAAAAAGGGCTTGCGCCATTTTTAGCTCGAGCAGGTTATGATGTGTATATCGGAGATTTACGAGGACGGGGAGAAAGCACTCCTAAGATTACTAAACACAGTTGTTATGGGCAAACCGAAGCAATTTTAGAAGATCTACCAGCATTTATAAATTTTATTCGTGAAAGAAAACCCAAGCAAAAGCAAATATGGATAGCACATTCTTGGGGTGGAGTATTAATTACTGCTTTTTTTGCCAGATTTCCGAACTATATTGCTGAAGTTCGTAGCTGTGCTTATTTTGCTTCAAAGCGATCAGTGCGAGTGTGGAATTTAGAAAGATTATTTAAAGTTGATTTGGCTTGGAAATTGTTAGCGCCTTTGCTTATTTTAATCAAGGGATATTTACCAGCAAAAGAACTCCATATAGGCTCAGACAATGAGACCAAAAAATCTCATCAACAAAGTGTGGTCTGGGTTAGACAAAGAAAGTGGGTTGATACGGATGATGGGTTTAATTATCATGAAGCATTAAATAAGCTGAAATTACCCGCCACTTTATACATTGCAGCCAAAGGTGATAAATCATTAGGTCATCCAAATGACGTACAACGACTGATGGCTGAATCAGGAAATCATGAATCTGATTATGTGTTATTAAGTGTTGAACAAGGACACAGCCAGAATTATGATCATATTGCAATTCTCACTCATCCAGATGCCGAATCAGAGCAATTTCAACTGATTTTAGATTGGATTAAGAAGCATTAATCACATTGGTTTATATTAGCTAGCATGCTAAAATTTCCTAACTATTCAGCTTGACGATTGAATCATGTAAACGTCCAGCTAACCATGACCAGAAGGTATCCAATGAAACTACTACTTGGCCAAAGTGCATTTTCTGCTTTCCGGCTCGCCCAATTGCGATCTAAACTCAGTCAGTTCCTACCTAATATAGAAATACAGGCAAACTTTGTTTATCTATTAGATATCGTCACTGCATTGAATGCCGATGAAATGAAGAACCTTGAAAATTTGTTAGAGGCTCAATTTGTAAGCACAGAAAAGCCACTAGCTGATTTTGTGATTTCTCCGCGTTTAGGCACAATTTCACCCTGGTCTTCTAAAGCAACCGATATTTTACATCTTTGTGGTATCAAAAATGTTGCGCGCGTTGAGCGAGCAATAGCATATCAACTTGAAGCAGTGAAAAAATTATCAGAAATTACATTTCGAAAATGCGCGGCATTATTGCTTGATCCTATGACTGAAAGTATTTTTCTTGAGTTGAATATGCTACAGCAATTATTTGATCATCAGGAACCACAAACTTTTTCAACGATTAATATATTATCTGACGGAAAATCAGCATTAATTCACGCAAATAAAAAGATGGGCTTAGCATTAAGCGATCAAGAAATTGACTATTTATTTGAAAATTATTCAGAAAAGTTACAGCGTAATCCTGTTGATACCGAACTCATGATGTTTGCTCAAGCAAATTCAGAACATTGTCGGCATAAGATTTTTAATGCAACATGGACCATTGATGGAGAGCAGCAAGAGAAATCACTGTTCAAGATGATTAAAAATACTTATGAAGCACATCCCGAAGGAGTTTTAACAGCTTATAATGACAATGGAGCTGTTTTAAAAAATCAAACAATAGATGTGTTTTTTGCAAACGCAAAAAGTAATATTTATCAAATTCAGAACGAACCATGGCATACAGTCATCAAAGTGGAAACCCATAATCATCCTACCGCTATTGCACCATTTCCAGGTGCTGCTACAGGTTCAGGTGGAGAAATTCGTGATGAAACAGCAACGGGTCGAGGTGCAAAACCAAAAGCTGGATTGTGCGGTTTTTCAGTATCAAATTTAAAAATCCCAGATTATGCGCAGGCATGGGAATATGATTATGGCAAACCAGCATCTATGACAAGCAGTTTGCACATTATGCTAGAAGGGCCCATTGGGGCTGCGAGTTTTAATAATGAATTTGGCCGGCCAAATTTATGTGGCTATTTTCGCACTTTTGAACAAAACATTTTTGATCAAGTACGTGGTTATCATAAACCAATTATGATTGCAGGTGGATTAGGTAATATTCGTGAAATGAATATCGGAAAAAAAGCCATTGTAGAAAAAGCAAAAATTATTGTGTTAGGCGGCCCGACAATGAAAATTGGCTTAGGTGGTGGTGCAGCATCATCCATGTCTGCTGGTAGCAGCTCAGAAGATTTAGACTTTGCATCTGTGCAGCGAGAAAACCCTGAAATGCAACGTCGAGCACAAGAGGTCATCAATCAATGTTGGGCATTAGCAGAAGAAAACCCAATTCTTTCCATCCACGATGTGGGCGCTGGTGGGCTTGCTAATGCAGTACCCGAAATTATCCATGATGCGAAAATGGGTGGCAGCTTTGAGTTACGGAATATTCCCAATGCAGAACCTAGCATGGAACCACTTGCGATTTGGTGTAATGAAGCGCAAGAACGATTTGTGTTAGCCATTGCGGCTGAAAAGTTACCGTTGTTTACTCAATTTGCTGAACGTGAACGTTGTCCTTTTGCAGTATTGGGGGAAGCACACCGCAAACAACAACTAACGGTGGTTGATGCAAAATTTAATAATAAGCCTGTTGATTTGCCAATGGATATATTATTTGGCAATCCACCCAAAATGGCCCGAACTGATAAAAGCATTTCTATAAAACCAAAAACATTTTTAGTGCAAAATCTTGAGCTCCAAAAAGCTGTAAATCGATTATTACAACTGCCAACAATCGCTAATAAAAATTTTTTAATCACTATTGGAGATAGAACTGTAGGTGGTATGACTGCACGCGATCAAATGGTGGGTCCTTGGCAAATTCCTGTAAGTGATGTTGCAGTAACAGCATTAGGATTTAATACCTATGCAGGCGAAGCAATGGCAATGGGCGAACGCACTCCGATTGCAATTTATAACCCTGCGGCAGCGGCACGGATGGCTGTAGCAGAAGCAATTACTAATATCATGGCTGCGGATATTGAAAAAATTTCCGAGATCAAATTATCAGCAAACTGGATGGCTGCATGCGGCGTTCCAGGCGAAGATGCAGGACTTTATGCTGCAGTACACGCTGTTGGAATGCAATTGTGTCCTGAGCTTGGTATTACAATTCCTGTTGGAAAAGATTCATTGTCAATGCAAACGCATTGGCACGAAAATAGTGAGAACAAATCAGTGATCTCACCATTGTCTTTGATCATTTCAGCATTTGCACCAGTAAAAAATATTAGCAACACTCTTACAGCGCAATTAAAAACAGATCATGGTGACACGGATTTAATTTTTATTGATCTTAGTCATAAAAAAAACCGTCTTGGTGGTAGTTGTCTGATGCAAGTATTTAACGAGATTGATACAACCACTGCAGACTTAGATTCAACCGACGATTTAAAAAATTTATTCAGTTCAATCCAATTATTAAAGCAGGAAAATTTAATTTTAGCATATCATGATCGATCTGACGGTGGTTTGTTTGTAACGTTAGCTGAAATGTGTTTTGCTGGGCGTTGTGGTATTAATATTCTGCTAAATGATTTAGGTGCTGATCCAATTTCAATTTTGTTTAATGAAGAAGTTGGAGTGGTTTTGCAAGTCGAACATAAGCAGATTGAAAAAGTATTAACTGTATTGCATCAACATAATTTAGCTAACTGTACCCATACGATAGGCACGTTAAATATCGATGATACTGTCAATCTTTATTTTCACAATCAATTAGTTTTTTCTGAACATCGACAGCAATTACAAAAAACATGGTCAGAGACTTCCTATCATTTGCAAAAATTGCGTGACAATCCAAAGTGCGCTGAACAAGAGTTTTCAGCTATCACCCAAAAAAATAATGGTTTATTTGCAAAAGTTCACTTTGATACTAATGAAGATACAACTGCCCCCTTTATCAATGTAAACATAAAACCCAAAATTGCAATTTTACGAGAGCAAGGTATCAATGGACAAGTAGAAATGGCAGCCGCATTTCATTATGCTGGCTTTGAGTCACATGATGTGCATATGACAGATTTAATTTCAAACAGGAAAAAATTAGTTGATTATAATGGAGTGGTTGCTTGCGGTGGATTTTCGTATGGCGATGTATTAGGTGCAGGCAAAGGTTGGGCGAAATCAATTTTATTTAATGATAAATTGCGTAAGCAATTTGAAGATTTTTTTGGAAATAAAAATAACTTTGCTCTAGGTGTCTGCAATGGTTGTCAAATGATGTCACAATTAAAGGAAATTATACCTGGTGCTGATTTATGGCCTGAATTTAAAAAAAATCTATCAGAACAATTTGAAGCACGATTTTCAATGGTACAAATTAATGAATCTATCTCTCTATTTTTTAATGAGATGCAAGGTAGTCAAATACCAATTGTTGTCTCACATGGGGAAGGGCAGGCCATATTTTCTAATGCTTCACAATTAGCACAAGCAAAACAAAATAATTTAATTTGCCTACAATATGTGGATAATCAGGGCACAATTACTGAAGATTATCCAGCAAATCCAAATGGCAGTGTGCATGGAGTGACTGCATTAACTAATCATGATGGACGAGTGACTATTATGATGCCTCATCCAGAGCGAATTTTTCGTACCGTGCAAAATTCTTGGTATCCAAAAGGCTGGGGTGAATATAGTGCGTGGATGAGATTATTTCGGAATGCACGAGTGTGGGTGGGGAAATGAAATTACCAAAAATAAAAATTCTTGGTACTGGGGGCACTTTGGCTTCAGTCGCCAGTTCAAGATTAAACTCAGATTATGATTCAGCAGCGATTGGCGTAGATGCATTATTAAAAGATTTACCCGAATTAAAAAATATTGCTACTCTCGATTCTGAGCAAGTTGTACAGATTAACAGTGAAAACATGACAGAGTCTATTTGGATCAAGTTAGCCAAACGCGTGCAGGAATGCGCTGATGATGATTCAGTTGATGGTATTGTAATTACTCACGGTACCGATACGATGGAAGAAACAGCTTATTTTTTAAATTTAGTCATCCATACTTTAAAACCAATTGTGTTAACAGGAGCAATGCGTCCAGTAAATGCTGTCAGCGCTGATGGATTAAAAAATTTGTATAATGCGGTGGTATTAGCAGCTAATTTAGAATCAACCAATAAAGGAGTATTAGTTACGTTGAATGATGTGATTCATCATGCACGGGATGTGACTAAAATTAATGTCAGTACTGTTGATGCTTTTGAATCACCAGAGTTAGGTATTTTGGGTTATATCAGCGATAATTCTATTCATTATTATAGACAAGTGACAAAGCGACATACCCATCAAACAGAGTTTTGTATTAAAGATATTTCCAAACTTTCAAAAGTACATATTGTTTATGGTTATGTTGGCAATAATGCAGCAATGGTTAATGCTTGTGTGGCTGATGGTGCGGAAGGTATTATTTCAGCAGGTGTTGGTCGGGGTTATCAGCCCATAGAAACTTCAGAAGCACTGATTGCCGCTAGGCAAAAAGGAGTCATGATTGTGCGTTGTTCACGCGTGCGTAATGGGATTACCCCCCGTGAAGAAAATTTAGATGATAAATATGATTATGTGGTGAGCACCATGTTAAATCCACAAAAAGCACGGATATTATTGGCGTTAGCATTGTTAAGAACGCGCGATAGTAAAACGATACAAAAGATGTTTCAAGACTATTAATTTGAAACGTTAGGTCTACTTCATTAAAACAGCTTTATTTTATAAGCTAAATTTCGCTCTTTTGTTTGTTCAACGAAGCTTTTTAATGGTCTCAATAAACTTATCAATTTCGGATTCATGAGTATCAAACGAACAAACAAATCGTGCTAAATTATTTTTTGGATCTTTTAGATAAAAAGGAAACGCAGTTTGCAAAGGTGCAATAATGTGAGAGGGAAGTATAGCAAAAATGATATTCACTTCAGGTTTATAAATAATTTTTATTTCTGGAAATTGCAGTAATTTTTCATGCATGATTTTTGCCATTCGATTTGAATGTGTAGCATTTTGTTTCCATAAATCATTTTCAAATAATGCAATGAATTGTGCTGCAATAAAACGCATTTTAGAATTGAGTTGCATTGCTTGTTTACGTAAATATTTAAAATTATGGGCTAATTGTGAATTTAAAAATAGCACGGCTTCAGCGCCCATTAAACCATTTTTAGTGCCGCCAAAACTGACAATATCAATACCTAGGTCAGCAGTAAATTCCTTAAAATTTTTATTCAATGCAACTGCAGCATTTGAAATACGTGCGCCATCTAAATGTACTAATAAATTATGTTGTCTAGCAAACTGAGTAATTGCTTTAATTTCACTGATTTCATAAATTGTGCCACATTCTGTAGCTTGAGTAATTGATATGACTTTGGGTTGAACATAATGTTCATCACCAATACCATGTAGTGTATGCTCTAGAATTTCAGCTGTTAGCTTTCCATCTGGAGTTGGTAAAGTCAATAGCGATGAACCACTGTAATTTTGTATTGAACCACATTCATGCTCATTAATATGTGCAGTTTGGGCACAAATAATGGCTTCAGTTGAACGAAGCACTTGAGTTAAACCTATAGTATTTGCGCCGGTGCCATTCAAAGCAAAAAAAACCTCAATTTCATCACCAAAGTGCTGTTTAAATAATTCATTGGCTTGAGCTGTATAACTATCATTGCCATAGGCACTGACATGGCCTTCATTAACCTTTTGAATCCAAGCTAAAACAGCTGGGTGAATGCCGGAAGCATTGTCACTGCCGAACCCTTTGATATTTGTCATGAATGACTCCTCATTGTCTTGCCAAAAATTCGGCATAACCGATATAATTTTCTGGTGTTAATGCTAATAGATCATTTTTTGCAGCGGTTGGAATATCTAATTGTTTTATGAAAGCATTGATAGTTTCTTTATTTACAACTTTACCGCGAGTAAATGTTTTTAACTTTTCATAAGGAGCCTCAACTCCATAACGGCGCATTACGGTTTGTATTGCTTCACCCAATACTTCCCAATGCTGATTTAGTTCTTGAGAAATTTTATCTTGATTGAGTTCTAATTTATTTAATCCTTTTAATGTGGCTTGATAGGCAATCAATGAATGAGCAATGGCGACACCTAAATTACGTAATACCGTAGAATCTACTAAATCACGTTGCCAAAGTGATATAGGTAATTGATTTGCAAAAAAGTCAAATAATGCATTGGCTATACCGAGATTTCCCTCAGAATTTTCAAAATCAATGGGATTAACTTTATGCGGCATTGTTGATGAACCAACTTCATTGGCGACTAATCTTTGTTTGAAATAATCATTGGAAATATAACCCCAGATATCGCGATCTAGATCCTTTACAATCATGTTAAACCGTACACACGCATGTGCATATTCAGCAATATAATCGTGCGGTTCAATTTGAGTAGTGTGAGAGTTAAAATCAAGATCAAAATTATTAACAAAGGTTTCTGCAAATTCAGGCCAGTTTATTTGAGGGTAAGCAACTTTATGAGCATTATAATTCCCTACAGCTCCATTTATTTTTCCATTTATTTTTACTGCGGCTAATTGTTGTTTTTGTCTTTTGAGACGTAGTGCGACATTTGCGAATTCTTTTCCAACAGAGGTAGGTGTGGCTGGTTGTCCATGGGTGCGTGACAACATGGCATGGTTCGCATAAGCTTTTGCAGAATTTTCTAACCAGTTAATGATTTCATCCATTAAGGGTAATAAACATTGGGCTCGTGCTGTTTTTAGCATCAATCCATAAGCTAGATTATTGATATCCTCTGAAGTACAAGCAAAATGAATAAACTCACTTATTTTTTGTAATTCTGAATTGGTTCCAATTTTTTCTTTAATAAAATATTCAAGCGCTTTAACATCATGGTTAGTGGTTTTTTCAATATTTTTAATTCGTTGAGCATCTTCTGCTGAAAATTTTTCAAAAATTGAATTAAGTAAGTTAACTGCATGTTCACTTAAAGTGGGAACTTCGATTATTAAAGGATGGTTAGCCAGGGCTAATAACCATTGTATTTCCACTAATAACCGATAGCGCATCAGTCCAAATTCACTGAAGATTATTCTTAAGTCAGATACTTTACTCGCATAACGCCCATCAATGGGAGAAATGGCTGTTAATTCAGTAGTGATATTCATTAGAAAACCTCAATAGGGTGTAATACAAAATAGTTTTAACCGATGTATTATATACAGTGAAGAAGCTAACGTCATTATCTCTGATTCGTCTTTAACAATAGCTCTTTAGCCAGTGTTAATAGCCTATTACGCGCGAGAAACAAATGATGTCGTTTACCACCCAATTGTTGCCAAAGCACAGATGCACGAATTGCGCTGAGTAGTAGTGCGCGAATTTGATTAAAAACCTTTGGATTTTTCATATACTGCAATTTACCTATAATTTGCACTTTGTAATGAAATTGGCTAATAGAATGAGAGTAAATGTCGGAAAGGTTTTCAATGATGGTATCGTTTATTTCATTAAAATATTGTCGCTGTAACGCTGCATGCTTAAGGCGACGACGAATATAATCTAATGTTTCAGTTTTTTTCATCAGTTTGCGTTGTAAAAAAATAATATCAAATGCATAACGACTGATTAGAGCTTGTTCTTTTGTCTTATTTTTTTGTGCTAATAAATGAGTAATAACTTCTAATCCATGTTTTAAGTTTTCAATATTACCAAAAATAGAATAAAAGTTAGGTGCATCCAGCGTATAAATGCTATGAATGTTAGTTTCAAACGCTGCTTGATTGCAAGTTCCAGTAGCACCTAATTCGTAGATTAAATGACAAGCTTGAAAAATAGCTGCTAATGCTAACGTTTGTTGTTGAATCTTAGTTAATGACATACTCAAAACCACCTTAAACACTTTATTGTATAGTTACATGTTTTTCAGAAAAAAACATCTACAACAACTATAAAACTCATTGATTGTGAAATGAGTTTATGTAAAAGTAAAGATCTCAATAAAATCAAAAGGTAAAATTATGCGTAGCCTTAAAAAGTTAAGACTTTCACCCTGGTTAATTTGGGGATTAGGCGCAGCATTCTTTTTTGCAGAATATTATGCGCGAGTGGCTCCTAGCGTAATGGCATATGATTTAATGCGCGCTTTCAGTGTAAATGCATTTGCTTTAGGGAGCCTTTCAGCATTTTTTTATTATGCCTATATTTCCATGCAAATACCTGTGGGTATGTTGATGGATAAGTATGGTCCCCATCGATTATTAACTTTTACTGCAGTTATTTGTGGGATGGGTGCATTTGGTTTCGCATTTTCTACACATATATTCTTTGCAGATTTATGCCGCTTATTAATGGGTTTTGGCGCAGCATTTGCCTTTGTTGGATCATTAAAACTGGCTTCAATTTGGTTTCCGGCAAGTCGATTTGGTTTGATGGCAGGTTTGACTCAAGCCATTGGTATGTTAGGGGCAGCAACAGGTGAAGGACCAATGGCAGTGTTAGTCACACACTTCGGTTGGCAACAGACGATGATGCTAATAGGCATTATTTTTATGATACTTGCGGTTGCAATTGGACTTATAGTCCGCGATGCTCCAACATCCCATCCTCGACGTTTGGTGGGTGTAAGTAAAAATTTTAGTTTGTTATCAACCCTTAGAATTGTTTTGAAAAATCCACAAAGCTGGACCAATGCCATTTATGCAGGTTTTGTTTATGCACATTCTGCAGCTTTTGGGGAACTTTGGGGAGTCTCATTTTTGCAACACGCTTATCATGTTGATGTTACTACCGCTGCTACGGCAATAGGTTTGATATTCATTGGTTGGGGAGTTGGAGGACCATTAACAGGATTTTTATCTGATTTTATTAGTCTAAGAAAACCTTTTATGTATGGTTCGGCAATTTTGGGCTTTATTTGTTTGGTATTAATTTTATATGCACAGCTGCCATTTACTGTTGTTTATTTTCTATTATTTATTTATGGCATGACTAATACCGGAGTAAGTATTGCTTATGCCGTTGCTTCTGAGATTAATCCACATCATGCAGCAGGCACCTCAATGGCGGTAGCCAATATGGCCTCTGTGATTGTGGGCGCAAGCTTTCAGCCAATCATTGGGTTGTTATTAGTACTGCACTGGAGTGGACTCATTGTGCATGGCGCACCTTATTATACGGCTGCTGATTATCGTAGCGCTTTAATACTATTACCAGTTTGCTCAGCATTGGGTTTTATTACTGCATTTTTTGTTAAAGAAACACATTGTCAAAAATCACAAAGTTGACTTTCAAATTAATGTTTCACACAACTATTTGGAATTTTATTCCAAATAGTTTGCATTCTAACCAGCTAGTTATTAGGAAGTACTGCAGCATTTATTGCAAATCATGTATATTCCATAAAGTCCACAGATACCAACAATGATATAAATAATTTTTTCGAGAATTGGTACACTGCCGAATATGAAAGATACGAGATTGAAATCAAATGCGCCTACAAGCCCCCAATTAATGGCGCCTATGATCAAAATGATCATAACTATGTAATTCAAGTATTTCATAATATTCTCCTCATTTTCTTATTATATTATAGCGTAGTTTTATCATCTTCATGAGATAAGTAAAACTTTAAAAAAAAGGCCAAAGTTATTTTCACTTTTCAAAGTTTTAAAAAAAGTTTACTATTAGAAAAAAAACGAGAAAAAATGAGTATTGGCTTAGTTTGGTTTCGAGAGGATTTGCGAATCATTGATAATCCAGCTTTATATTATGCATGCAATAATGGTGGGGTTGCTGCAATTTTTATTATTTCACCAACGATGTTGAAAATGCATGATGTCAGTCAAAATAAAATTATTTTCATGTTAGACGGTTTAGAATCTTTGCAAAAAAGCCTTGCAAAGATTAATATTCATTTAAAAATAGTTACTGTTGAAAATCCAGAAAATATAAAAAAAGAATTGTTAGAATACGCTAAAGCAATTCAAGCCAGGACTTTGTATTTTAACTTGCAATATGAATACAATGAACAAAAACGTGATGATATAGTTAAAAAACATTTTGAAATAAATGGGCTTGCGACTAAAAGCTTCCATGATCAGTGCTTGTTTGAGCCAGGTACGATACGAACCCAAGAAAATAAATATTATCAAGTCTATACACCATTCAAAAATTCTTGTTGGAAAAA
>JBGSLN010000253.1:0-6636 GCA_041740675.1 Gammaproteobacteria bacterium
CTCATTGAGACAGTAAAAGTACGAAACCGATTGGATGATTAAACCAGCACGTAATAAAAGTGAATGTGGGAGAGTAAAACAAGCGACATACGTAAAAAAAGTAAGGTTAAGTCCTCCTGATAGAAAAAGAAGAAGCACACATTACTCAATTATTGAAACGAACGTGGTTATTGCAACTGAACTAAATCCACCGCAGCATCAATTACCATTAGAATGGATTTTATTAACGAACGTTCCTATTGATAATGCAATAAATGCGTATGAAGTTGTGCAATGGTATTTATATCGATGGCAAATAGAAATTTATTTTCGGATTTTGAAAAGTGGTTGTAAGATTGAAAAATTACAATTAGAAACTAAAATACGTTTTGATGCTTGTTTAACACTTTATATAATTATTGCTTGGCGTATTCTTTATTTAACTATGTTGCACGAGAATGTCCTGATGTTCCTTGCGATATTGTTTTTACTGAAATGGAATGGGAGGTTGCTTATATGATGGCTTATCATAAAAAACCTCCTAAAAAACCTATTCATTTATCAATCATGTCAAATTTAATTGCGCAGTTTGGCTGCTATCTTAATAGAGCACACGATGGTGAACCTGGTCCTACAGCAATATGGGTTGGATTACAAAGATTACGTTCTAATTTTAAAAACCAAGAATATTGGACTATTTGCACATTTAAATGGTAGCACCAAATAAAATTATAAAATCATCCCAATCGGGCTTATCTACTTCCAATTCAAGCCTAAAGTAATAAAAACAAACCGTTCAGGATTATTTATGAGATAGTACAGTTAATAATAAAAAAACCACCATAGAATAGAACATTCGTATCAATAAAAACAATAACATTACCTTTTATTCATTAATTGGACGAGATATTACTGAACTAAAATAAGCAGAAGACAAGATTTATGAATTAGATAGCATCATTGCGCAATTACCAGGGAATGTATATTGGTATAGCAAAGATTTTGTTTATTTAGGATGCAGTGAAAATTCAGCGAAAACACTTGGTGTATCACGTGTGAATGCAGTAAGTAAAAATTTTCGAGATCTAATGAAGCATATCAAAAATATTGATGAGATAACGATTGAAAGTTTTATCGTTGATAGTCAACAAATTGTTTCAACGGGAAAACCAAAATTCAATATTGAAGAACCTCCATTCATTGGCCCAGATGGAAAATATTCTTATTGGTTAGCAAACAAAGTTCCTTTATGTGATCGTTATGACAATATATATGGTGTCATCCGGATCTATACAGATATTACCGAACAAAAGAAACTCGAATATGAGTTAGCATTAGCAAAAGAGAAAGCTGAAATAGCAAATCAAACTAAGTCTCAATTTATTGCTATTATGAACCATGATTTGCGTACACCACTGACAGGTCTATTAGGCGCAGCACAATATATTCAACGATATGCTGAAAACTACATTATTCGTAATGAGGCACAATCGTTAATTAATTGTACCACAGAATTGCTAAATTTATTCAATGAGATCATAAATCTGATTCAAATAGAATCTGGAAAAATCATTCAGCTAGAGATTAAATTTTCATTAATTGATTTAATACATCGTACGTTGGATTTATATAAACCTGCTGCAAAGCAAAAAAATTATTTCTATACACTCATATTAACAAAAATATTCCTTTTATGTTGATTGGCAATAAAATTTTATTACATCGCATTCTATTAAATTTATTAAGTAACGCAATTAAATTTACTAATGAAGGTAGTGTATCTATCCATTCCGAGTTAATAGAAAAAGTTAATATGCATCATGTAACGATAGAGATTATAGAAGATACTGGCATAGGAATTCCAAATAATAAACCAGAAGAAGTTTTTGAGTATTAACAAATAATCTTTTATATTCTGATAGTATTTTAGCAAAAAGTAATGCTATTGCTAAAATTTTAGTTGTTGAAGATCATCTATTTGCTGCTAAGATGGTTATAAATTTATTAACAGAATTAAAATGTTTAGTGGATTATGCTGAATCAGGGGAACAAGGACTCATTAAAGTTCAAAATAATACTTATGATTTAATTTATATGGATATAGGTTTACCTGATATGGATGGTATAACAGTATGTAAAAAAAAATCAGAAAACTGAAGGATGCAAAAAAATCCCAAGTTCCAATTATTGCTTTAACTGCACATATGGCAGAGACTCAGCGACAAATATGTTTAGAAGGTGGAATGCATACTAAGCCAATAACAAGATCTACTGCTGAAGAAAATATTCAAAAATTTGTATGCTCACTAGTTACAAAAAGCAGGGAAGTTTTTGAAATTTGCTGCTTATAAAAAAATAACAGTGAACTTTAACATTTATTGATATACAAAACATGATAAAAATTGATTTTTGATGAAATAAATCTTAATTCTTGGCAATGGCCTTGCCAAGTCTGACGCGATAGTTCGGATTGGGCGAAAAGTACCCATTGATGAACCCAAGTTTTTTGGTTGGATTGAAACACAAAACTAAAAGGTAAATAATAAAAACTAAACCCGATTAAAACCGCTTAATAAGATGATCAAATGTATCCGACCAAACACATCTTGTATCTCACTTGGATTAGTTTGGTCGCTAATTGTAAGGGAATAATTGATGAAAATTTTTCATCTGCGTCGCAGGCATTCGCTCAAGCACATCTTTCAAATAGTCAAATGTATTAATACCATTCATTATCATAATTTACTGATTTTTAATTACAAGTAAGAGTCGGTATGCAACTGTATCCTAGAAATCGACTGGATGCTCCTGCTTTTGGCAGTTTAAAATCAAAAATGCTGACGCCCCACATTTGATTATTCTGGTAAGTTCGGCCATCACTTGCGCCAAACATGATTGGCTGACCTTCAGAGTTTTTGCCAATATATAGCATAACATGAGTAATAGGAGAGTCGCGGCGTACAGTATAAGTACCTGACCAAAATAATAAGTCGCCTGGTTTTAACAAAGCAAATTCAAATGACTGCATGCTATGACTATTAACAGCATAAAATTTTCCTTGTTGCCAAACCCAACGATATAATTCATCGGATTGACGTGGGACATTGAATACACCTGCTAGTTTTAAAATATAGAAAATAGTACCCGAGCAGTCCATTCCACCTTGAGCAGGATTGGCTGAACCATAAGTGTATGTTAAATTTTTTCCAGCTAGAATTAAGGCCTGTGTAATGAGTTGCTTGACCGCTGCAGGGTAATTAGCAAAGTCTTCTAATTGTTCTGTAGTCATCGTTTGAGTGACTGCTGGATGCAACATAGTAGTGGCGTGGACAGGCGATAGTACACACATAATTTCAAAAGCAAGACTAAAAAA
The DNA here is from genome assembly GCA_041740675.1 of Gammaproteobacteria bacterium. Classification (GTDB taxonomy): domain Bacteria; phylum Pseudomonadota; class Gammaproteobacteria; order JBGSLN01; family JBGSLN01; genus JBGSLN01. The sequence goes on from JBGSLN010000253.1 coordinate 3,353, forward strand.
TAACCATTTACGTACGTAAAACATAATTTTGACCTTTTTAATTTATATAGCTGTGACAGTGTAATCCATTTGAGAAAGCAGTGTTTTCCGATAAATTTACACACTAGTTTGATAGATTTTCTATATAAAGTGAATAGCATATGCAAATAAAAAATGTGAGTCATGATTTAGTGAAATTATTTTTAGAAAAAGAACGTTTAACAGCCAGCGACGTTTGGCGGCAGGTAAAAAATGATATTGTACCAAGCCCTAATGGTTATGTTGTCTTTGATGATACGGTACTTGATAAAAGCCATTCAAAAAAAATTGATTCTGTGCGTTGGCAATACAGCGGTAATACGCAGCAAATTAAACGGGGCCTTGGCCTTTTAAATTGTATTTATGTCAACCCAGAGACTGAACAGTTTTGGATAATTGATTATCGAATATTTGATCCGGATAAAGATGGAAAAACAAAAGTAACCCATGTTGAAGAAATGCTTAATAATCTAGTCCATCATAAACAGTTGGCTTTTAAAACCGTCTTGATGGACGGCTGGTATGCTAATTATCAGTTAATGTTGCACATTCATCACTTAGAAAAATTGTTTTATTGCCCTTTGAAGAAAAACCGCTTAGTAAGGCCATTAGCTTCGGTTGAGAAATATGAACCTGTCAAAGAGTTAACTTGGGATGAAATATCCCTTTGTACAGGCCAACTTATACAATTAAAAAATATGCCAACAGAAATTCCTTTGAAATTATTTTCTATCTCTGTTTCCACCAACAGAACAGATTTTATTGTGACTAATGACACAAATCAATCATGCGCGGACGATACAAAGAAAGTTTGTGCTGTGCGCTGGTATGTTGAGCAATTTCATCGAGAAATAAAGCAACTAACTGGGATAGAAAAATGTCAATGTAGAAAACAGCGTATTCAAAGAAACCATATTGCTTGTGCCATCCAAACATGGGTTTTCCTTAAAAGAATAGCTTATAAAACTCAGCAAACCGTGTATCAAATCAAGCAAAATTTGATGAAAAACTATTTGATTAAAGAGTTAGCAAGCCCAAGTCTCAAAATGAGTTTTTCGTCCTGTATAAGAAGCTGTTTGGTTAAACATTTGCAATTGCTCCCAGCGTAATTTCCATCATCGCGATTCGCACAAAATTCTCAGCACGCTCAGTTAATATTTCAAAATCTTTTGCTAACCGCCTAAAATTTCCAATCCATGCAAACGTTCTTTCAACAATCCATCTTTTTGGTAATACCGCAAATTCATCTGTAATTCTTTTTGATATATGTAATTTTAATTTCAATTCATTATCTACATGCTCAACAGCAGTGCCACAATAACCAGCATCAGCAGAATATGCTTCTATTGAAGGGTATTTTTTACTGACTTCAGTAAAAATATTACAACTTGCTTTTGTGTCATGGATGTTTGCTGCATGCACTTTCACATGAAGTAAATTACCGAGAATATCAACGACAATATGTCTTTTTCTTCCTTTTATTTTTTTTTCCACCATCATAACCTCGATCTTCAGCTGCATAGTGTGTTTTTGCACTTTGTGAATCAATGATTCCAAATGATGGCTTCTCATTTCTGCCGAGCTTTCTTCGATGCAACTCAGTTAAGTGATCCAATACTTTTTGCCATAATCCCCGCAAACACCAGTTGCGATAATGATCATATACCGTTGCTCATGGCGGGAAATCTGTTGGCAACATTCGCCACTGAACTCCACCGCGGGTTACATATAAAATTGCATTAACAATGGTTCTTTTGTCGTGTTTTGATACTGCACCACGTAGATTTGTACGATCAAAATATTTTCTTATTATTTCCCAATCGTTATCCGTTACATCGCTTGGATATCCCATTTCAATTTCCTCACCGTATTTTCCAGCGTGGAATTATACAGAATTTTGTTTAACCAAACAGCTTCTAAGATCCTTCGCTGCGCGCTCAGGATCTGATACATCCCCACGGATTTTTAGAATAAGATATTGAAATTAATAAAGTTATTTGATCAAATAGACTCATGCTAAATAATGGTGAGAGAGATGGTCATGACAATAGATAAAATTTTGAGGTCTCATTTACAAAAAGAATGTGAGACAATTTATTCAACTCGACTGGATGCTATCATGGATGTGGCTATGGCATTACAAAGAAGTAAAGATCTTTCATTGACTCGTATGGGGAGGAAATTAGAAGGTGGAACCCATCTTAAACATAAGATAAAAAAAGTTGACCGATTGGAAGGGAATAAATATTTACATAATGAACTGAACACGATTTATGAAGGGCTATCGAGTTATGTGATGACATTAATTTCACAAGTTAAAAGCATACCCGTGGTGATTGATTTATGTTTTGTGAAAGATGATGGAGCCTTACAAATGCTGAGTGCTGAGATAGCGACTAAAGGAAGAACAGTCCCCGTCTATCGCGAAGTATTTGAAGAGGGTTCATTAAAAAGCAGGGCGGGGAGTTTTTTAAACAATTTATCAAAATGTATACCGACAGGAAGAGAAGTGATTGTGATTATGGATGCGGGATTTTTTGAGGAATGGTTTAAAGAAATTGAGTTATTAAAATGGCATTGGATATGCCGAATACGGCAAGGGAAATCGCTTAAATTTCGGGAAAAAGAGGAGTGGACGACCATAAAAGAGTATATAAAGGAAGTAGGCACAGCGACAAAGAATTACAATGATGTCTTGTTAACGAAAGCACATAAGCATGCCTGTAGAATAATTACTACGAATAAAAAGAATATTCATAAAAAAAGAAAAGAGACGGAGAGTTCAAAAAAGGATTGTAAGGTGGCATCAGGAAGGTATTTAGCCTCTGCCAAAGAGCCTTGGATATTAGCGACCAATTTACCGGGGAATTATAAAGCGGTGATGGTTGTTAATTTTTATAAGAAGCGAATGCAAATAGAAGAATCATTTCGCGATATGAAAAGTCATCAATTTGGATTAAGTGGTCGATATATTCGCACGACGAATGTAGACCGTTGGGGTGTAAAAATGTTACTTGCTGCTATTGTTCAAATCATATATTGGGTGATTGGGATTGTCGGTCATCAGCAAGGAATGCAAAAATACTTTCAAGCCAATACAGTAAAAGATAAAAAAGTATTCTCTAATTTTACATTGGGACAATTAATCATAGAACACGATAAATTATCGGATCTTAGAATTGATTATCAAAATTTACCAACACTTATTCAAGCAGAGTTAGCTGATGCGTAAGCTAGTCCGTGGGGATCGTTCAGCTCAGGATGAC
>JBGSLN010000254.1:0-5796 GCA_041740675.1 Gammaproteobacteria bacterium
ACAAGATAAAGATAAAGTCTAACTCCTACAACTAAAGCAACACAACTTACAAAGAATTTATTTTTAGTTTTCATACTGATTCTCCCAATTAATACTGGGTTTATATATTTAATATTGCATGAGTTTGAATTTTTGGTTGGCTGTAAGGTAACTATCCCCTGTTAATTTTGTAAAATCACGGGAGGACTGTATAACTTTAAAATAAGAATGCTATTAAAAAGATAATTAAAACATTCTACTTTTAACTTGTCCTAAAAATGGGGGCTTTACATTAGGTTTGGAGTTTACTAAAATAACCTGAGTAAAATATTAAGGAGAGTTACGTAACACGTATTTCAGAGCTTGCTTTACCTAAAGGAGGTTTAGTGGTTGGCAAAATTGTTAAACAAAGCACTTAAGTAAAATATGCTATTGATTCCAATTTGGTTTAAAATTATTTTAATATTGGAATTATTTAGTTATATATTTTAGTGAAAGAAGAAAAGGAAATTATTTTTGAATGATGTGGCACACATTCTGATTAATTCAAATAAAAAATCATATACAATACTTTTAATGTAATTCAATAAAAACACCTTGATAATTATAATCTTTCAATTTTAGAGTTAATTTGCTTATTGTAACAATGGGTAGAAATAAATAAGCCAATACCTACGAGGCATTCTTTAAAAGATATTATCAATATGCCAAATGATACGGCACTGAACAAACACGAGAATATTACTATTCACGATTACAAGTAGATACCTGCAGCATGCATAACGCGGGCAAAAAGAGGCATCAAACACTAAGGGCGGTAAAAGAATAAGTATAACACTTATAACTTAGTGGATACAAAGTTAAAAGTGGCGCGCCCGGACCGATTCGAACGGCCGACCGCCTGGTTCGTAGCCAGGTACTCTATCCAGCTGAGCTACGGGCGCTGTAAAAAAACTTGATTATGCCATCCTGGCGTTATAACGTCATTCTAAAAAATTGATGGCGGAGAGAGAGGGATTCGAACCCTCGATGGAGTTTCCCCCATACTCCCTTAGCAGGGGAGCGCCTTCGGCCACTCGGCCATCTCTCCTATTTCAAAATAATCACACAAACAATATAACACAAACCAAACAACTAAAGTTTGGTTTGTAATCTTAGCAAAATTATTCTAATTTTAATTTAAGTACCACTAATCAAAATCAGTTTGATCATCCCTATGCGTTTTTTCAGCTTGGATGCGTTGATATATTTCTTCTCTGTGGACAGATACTTCTTTAGGTGCATTTACCCCAATACGGACTTGATTACCTTTAATACCAAGTACCGTTACGGTTACATCATCACCTATGATTAACGTTTCACCCACTCGTCTGGTTAAAATTAACATGATTTTCTCCTCTTCCCATAACATCTTGTCACGGGCGTGTAAGATTAGCGCTAAATTAATAAATCTTCAAGTAGAAATTGCCATTTAATTTACTTTTTTACTATACTCTAGTTTATTCAATTAACCCTGGCTCGATTGCCTTTCCAAGGTTGAAGCCTTCATGCAATAACCTAACTGCTAATTCTAAATATTTTTCATCAATCAACACAGAAATTTTTATTTCTGAAGTTACGATATTATAAATTGTTATTCCTTTTTCGACTAGAATTTCAAAAACTTTACTAGCCACTCCTGAATGACTTTTCAATCCAATACCTACAATTGACAACTTGCCAATGTTGTCATTGACTTGTACTTCACTAATTCTCAGTTCTTCTTTTATATTCGGTAGAATGTCTTGCAACTTTGGTAGTTGTTCTTTACTGACAGTAAAAGAAAAATCTCGAGTTTCATCTTGATAACCATTGTGCATAATCATGTCAACACTTATGTCTGCCGCACCAATGGGTTTTAATATCCTATAACTGACATCAGAAGTTGTGGGTAACCCTTTTAATGTTATTTTCACTTCATTACGACTGCAGGTTATACCAGAAATAATGGCTTGTTCCATTGAGTTTTCATTCAATGTCACTAAAGTTCCTGGCCCTTCTTCAAAAGTTGAAAGTACTCTTAATGGTACATTATACTTACCCGCAAATTCAACTGCGCGATGTTGTAATACTTTTGCACCTAAACTAGCAAGTTCTATCATTTCAGCAAACGTGACTTTATCTACTCGTCGAGCATCAGGAACAATACGTGGATCAGCGGTATAAACACCATCCACATCGGTAAAAATTTGGCATTCGATTGCATTGAGTGCAGCAGCTAAAGCGACAGCGGTTGTATCTGAACCACCACGACCCAAAGTTGTTATATCATTATTTTCATCCACACCTTGAAAACCAGCAATAACAACCACGTTCCCTTTCTTTATTTCTGTTAGAATACGATCTGTATCAATATGCTTAATCCTAGCATGATCAGGAGCACCTTCAGTACGAATTTTAACTTGATACCCCGCAAATGATTTTGCTTGGCAGTTACGCTGTAATAAAGCCATGGCTAAAAGAGCCATCGTGACTTGTTCACCCGTCGCAACAATTGCAGAATATTCACGAGGATTTGGTTGTAGCTGAACTTGCTTTGCTAAATTAATTAAACGATCTGTTTCGCCACTCATGGCAGAAACAACCAGAACTAATCCATGCCCTTGCTGTTTAGTATTAATAACTTTCTCAGCGACATTTTCAATACATTGAGGATTTGCAACTGATGTTCCACCAAATTTTTGTACTATAATTCCCACATTGCACCTCTAATATTTCTGTTCGGACTAACTTCTATCTTTTACCCATACAATGACGCTTTGCAATGCAGCTGGAAGGCTTTCCAATTGACTGCCACCACCTTGTGCCATATCGGCCCTGCCACCTCCTTTACCGCCGAGTTGTCCAGCAACATGCTGCATCAACTCGCCTGCGCTAAATTGGTCAGTAAGATTTTTGGTAACTCCTGCCACCAAGCTTATTTTTTCATCTTGTATCGTTGATAATAAAATGATGGCTTTGTCACATTTTGATTTTAAAAGATCCATCGTATCTCTTAAAGTTTTGTTATCGACATTTTCTAATTCAACGGCTAATACTTTGATATCACAAATCGTTTCAGCCTGTGCTAACAAGTCAGTGCTAGTGTTACTCGCAAATTTGTTCTTCAATTTTTCAATTTCTTTTTCATGATTTTTAATATTCTTTTGTAGTTGTAAAATGCGTGACTCAAGATCTGCGGGAGTAGTATTTAAACTTACTGCAAGAGATTGCAATTTTGCTTCAATCGCTTTGATATAATCCAATGCATAAGGGCCCGTAACAGCTTCAATACGACGCACACCTGCTGCAACGCCTGTTTCTGAAATAATTTTAAAACAACCGATATCACCCGTGCGTTTGACATGTGTACCACCGCATAATTCCATAGAAAAATTACCCATAACTAATACACGCACTTCATTGCCATACTTTTCACCAAACAAAGCCATCGCACCTTTGTCCATTGCTTCTTCAGGTGTCATGATTTCAGTCTTTACTTCCAAATTATTGCGAATCTGTAAATTCACCAACTGTTCAATCTGTTGTAGTTCTTCCTTACTGATCGGCTCGTAATGAGAAAAATCAAATCGCAATCGTTCTGGTTCAACTAACGATCCTTTTTGCAAAACGTGATCTCCTAAAATTTCACGTAATGCTGCATTCAACAAATGTGTTGCTGAGTGATTATACGCCGTATGTAATCTTGCAATTGCATCTACTTTTGTTATGAATTCCATGCCCTTTTCAACTTGTCCTTTTCCGACTTTTACATAATGAAAAATTGCATCTCTTTGTTTTTGCACATTGAAAACTTCGAGATAACAACCTTTATTATCTATTATTAATCCTTTATCCCCTACTTGTCCGCCTGACTCAGCATAAAATGCAGTTCTATCTAATACGATAATGCCTTCATCATTTTCTTTCAGTGAAGTTACTGCTTGGCCATCTTTAAATAATCCGACAACTTTTCCAGCTTGTTCTAGAAATTCATAGCCCGTAAATTCAGATTTAGAATCAATTAGCACAGTGTCTGCATATTGCGCTGAAAACTTGCTGGCCGCTTGTGAACGTTCGCGTTGCTGTTTCATTGCAGCATGGAAACCAGTCTCATCGACAGTCAGTCCTCGTTCACGTGCGATATCTGCAGTCAAATCGACTGGAAAACCATAGGTGTCATATAATTTGAAAACCACATCACCAGGAATCTCTGTATTAGTTAACATTTGCGTTTCTTCAGCAAAAATTTTCATGCCTTGATCCAATGTTGCAGCGAACAATTCTTCTTCTCGTTGAATGATTTTTTCAATTTTTGCTTTTTGCTTTGCTAAATTAGGATAGGCTGTTCCCATCACTTCCACTAAAGGCGTTACCAATTTATAAAAAAAGTTTTCATTTAATCCTAATTTGTGTCCATGTCGCAAAGCACGGCGCATGATCCGGCGTAACACATAGCCACGTCCTTCGTTTGAAGGAACAACACCGTCAAGAATTAAAAAAGCGGTTGAACGAATGTGATCAGCAATCACACGCATTGAAGTATCAGTTAAATTGGTTTTTCCTGCAAGTTTAGCAATGAATTTGATGATATGTTGAAATATATCTATTTCGTAATTGTTATGCACCTGTTGCAGCACCGCAGAAACGCGCTCTAAACCCATACCCGTATCTACAGATGGCTTTGGCAAAGGAGTGAGTGTGCCATCCTGACTGCGATTAAATTGCATAAACACCAAGTTCCAAATTTCGATATATCGATCACCATCTGCGTCCGGAGAACCTGGTGGGCCCCCTGCAACCTCAGGTCCATGATCATAAAATATTTCTGTGCAAGGACCACAAGGACCCGTATCACCCATAGACCAAAAATTATCTTTTTCACCACAGCGAGAGAAACGTTTGGGATCAATTTTCATTTCATCAAGCCAAATGGATTCTGCTTCTTGATCTTTTTCAAATACAGTTACCCATAATTTTTCTTTCGGCAATTGCAAAACTTCAGTTAAGAAAGTCCAAGCAAACTTAATCGCATCGTGTTTGAAGTAATCACCAAAACTAAAATTTCCCAGCATTTCAAAAAATGTATGGTGTCGTGCTGTATAACCCACGTTTTCCAAGTCATTATGTTTACCACCTGCGCGTACACAACGCTGCGAGCTAGTAGCCCGCGTATATTTTCGCTGATCAACTCCTAAAAAAACATCTTTGAATTGAACCATTCCAGCATTAGTAAATAGCAGGGTTGGATCGTTATCAGGTACTAAGGAACTTGAAGCAACGATTTCGTGCCCATGGGAGTGAAAAAAATCTAAAAATTTTTGTCTTATCTCTGCGCTTTTCATAATGGTTTTATTAATGATTGAATGGATGACAGGATATCAGAAAATTAGAAGATTGTTCAATCATTGCGTGATTTATTAACTTTGAACTGGTCTATCAGTTATTTCGAAAAACTCAACGTGTGGCACGTCCGGATCCATCCAATTAACATTACTGTCAAAGCCCCATTAATACCCAGTCTCATGGAAAGAATATATCAACATCGCTTAATAATATAATAAAGTTCAGTATGCTAATAGCATTAAAAAAATAGTTAAGACAACTATTGTCAATTAATTAAGTTCATTCAACAACGGCAGAAATCTGCTCAGTCAAAAATCCACGTTGCTGCAAAAAACGCTTTCGTTTGGCTTTGTCAACATAGTTTTTTGGAGGGATTTCACCATATTTTTTTAGATAAGTTCTTTTTGCAGCCTCTTCCCAATTATTAACATTTGTTAATGCTGACATAATTAA
>JBGSLN010000255.1:0-4902 GCA_041740675.1 Gammaproteobacteria bacterium
TGAACTTCTGCTTCAATCACACTTTCATAGGCATCAGCGTCAAGTAAATCACGAATTTCTTCAGGATCATCCGGCATAATTCTGAATAACCAACCAGCGCCATAAGGATCTTGATTCACCAATTCAGGACTAGCCGTAACCTCTTCATTAATTTCGACCACTTCACCGTGAACAGGGCTATAAATATCTGACGCTGCTTTCACAGATTCAACTACACCAATTTCTTCACCAGTACGTGCTTCTGTGCCAATTTCAGGTAATTCGACATAAACTAAGTCGCCCAATAATTCTTGTGCATGATGGCTAATACCAATGGTTACAGAGCCATCTTCATTGGCTTGTACCCATTCATGGGTTTTTGTATAACGTAGCTCTGCAGGAATATTACTCATAAGTTACCTCATTATTGTTCAAATCATTTCGCCATTCAGTACGACTGATTTTATAATGTTTATAAAAAAATTTGAAGCAGTAAAGTCAGAACTAGACGAGAATTTCGCCTTTACGCACAAAACATGGCTTCACAATACGTGCTGCAAACGACTTTCCACGCATTTCTACTGAACACTCTTTAGCATCACATAATGGAATTCTTGCTAAAGCAATTGCCTTACCTAGCGTTGGAGAAAAACTACCACTCGTAATTTCACCTACGCCAATACCCGCAATTGTTACAGGCAGATGATCTCGTAACATTCCTCGCTCTTCTAAAACTAACCCAACTAATTGTTTAGAAAGTCCTGCTCTTTGTTGTGCTAATAGTGATGTTTTACCGATAAAATCTCTCGTGGACGGTTCCCAAGCAATCGTCCAGCCTAAATTGGATTCCAATGGTGATGTGGTTTCATTCATATCAGAACCATATAAATTTAATCCTGCTTCTAATCGTAAGGTATCGCGCGCGCCTAAACCACAAGGTATAACACCTGCTTTTAATAACTGACCCCAAAAAACTTCAACCTCTTTAGCAGGTAAAATAATTTCATATCCATCTTCGCCAGTATAACCTGTACGCGCTACTAACCAATCATTCATTAAAACACCTTGAAATGGTTTTAAGTTTTCAGCTTTTTCTTGTAGTTGTGCTGGTAAAACCGCATGTACTTTTTCACGTGCTTTAGGGCCTTGAATTGCAACCATTGCTGTGTCAGTTCTCTCAGTAATGGTTACTATAAATGCTTTTGCTTGTTTATTAATCCATGCTAAATCTTTATCACGAGTGGAAGCATTGACAATAACTCGATAATTATCATCAGCAAAATAGTAGACGATTAAATCATCGATGACACCACCTTCTTCATTCAACATACAACTGTATAACGCTTTACCGGCTGTTGTAAGTTTTGCTACGTCATTTGCGATTAGCTTTTGTAAAAATATTTTCGCGTCTTGGCCTTTTACATCAATTACAGTCATATGCGATACATCAAACATCCCCGCATCTTCGCGCACAGCTTTATGTTCTTGCAATTGTGAGCCATAATGCACCGGCATGTCCCAACCACCAAAGTCAATTATTTTTGCATTGAGTTTTTCATGTTGTTGATATAAAGATGTGCGTTTATTCATGGAGACCTCGTGAGTTGAAAGCCATTAATATTTTAATGAATCATCTCATATTTGAAAATAAGGAGCAGTAATTATTTTCCAGAGATGGAAAATAATTATGTACATAATGATCCCTCACTTTGGTCGGGATGACAACCTTTTGTCATCCCGAATAACACGAGGAATCCCTTTCAGGCCGCTCATGCATTACTTGTCATTCCGAGCAAAGCGAGGAATCTCCTTCAATTGGACACACGTTAGCATTCAAAGATATATTGCTTCAAAAATTATCCTTAGCTTTGTATAATACAAGCTTGGTTTTATAGGCTTATCCATGCGTTTTATTGTCGATCATTCTGTCCTCAAACGTAATCATAAATTCCGTTCCTTATTTGCTGCTAGGACTATTTCTCTTATTGGAACTATGATTACCAATGTGGCACTGCCTTACCAAATTTATCATATAACCACTTCAACATTAATGGTGGGTTTATTAAGCCTTGCACAATTGATTCCATTATTATTCACTGCATTATACGGCGGAGCATTGGCTGATCAACATAATCGCCGTAATATTATTATCATTGCCGAAATTGTACTTTCCAGTGGGTCTTTATTGTTATTCTGGAATGCCTTGAATGGTCACAATTATATTTGGCTGTTATTCATTATTGCCGCTTTTATGTCTGCTATTGTTGGTTTACATCGTCCTGCATTTGATAGTCTCAAACAACAAATTTTAGAAAAAAAAGATTTTGCTGCAGCTGGAGCCCTGCAAAATTTGATGCGCAATACAACGCTGGTTTTAGGGCCAGCAATTGGCGGCATGATCATTGCTCATTTTAATTTGCCAATTACTTATTTAGTTGATTTTTTCTCTTTTGCTATTTCTTTAATATTAATATTTATTATTGGTCATATTCCTGTCCCAAGCAAAAATATAAAACAACCCATTTTATCCGCTTTGACGGAAGGATTACGCTATTCAATGTCACGTCAAGATTTGCTTGGCTCTTATTTAGTTGACTTTGTTGCGATGATTTTTGGAATGCCTCAGGCTCTGTTTCCAGCGATTGCAATGCAACATGGTGGAGCAAGTACCTTGGGCTTATTGTATGCAGCACCCGCTTTTGGTGCTGTAATGATCTCCATTTTTAGCGGTTGGATGTTTAAAATTAAACGACATTGCGCTGCAATTGCCATTGCTGCTTCACTCTGGGGTGTTGCAATTATATTTTTTGGAATTGTTAATAATTTTTGGCTTATGTTATTTTTTCTTGCGCTTGCAGGCTTATTTGATGGTATCAGCGGTATTTTTCGCGATATTTTATGGAATGAAACCATACCACATGAATTACGTGGGCGCTTAGCTGGTATTGAAATGATTAGCTATTTAAGCGGTCCTAAATTGGGTGACACTGAGGCTGGTATCGTTGCTTCCTTATTTGGCATCACTGCTTCTATCATCTCCGGCGGTGTATTGTGCATCGTTGGCGTTGCTGCATGTTGTTATTATTTGCCAAAATTTTGGAGTTATCGATCAAGTTGATGCGTTTTTTTAATGATAATAATGCAATGTGCAATTTACATTTCCCTGCATAAATTGTAAACTATAGGTTACAATAATATTAGTTTTTGCAATCTATAGTTGACAAAATGTTAAACGAACTCATTAATATTCACACCTATGTGCTTTCAACTGCTGAAAATCGTATTCGTCGTTATCTTTATGATCAAATAAATTGGCAAAATCAAGCCATTTGTATTGTAGGTACTCGCGGCGTTGGCAAAACAACATTGATGCTGCAACATTTGTTGGCTGAATATCAAAGTGTCAGTGAAGCACTTTATATTTCTGCTGATAATATTCACGTCCTTGCAAGTGGTTTATTCGATAGTGCCCAAAATTATTTTTCACAAGGCGGTAAAATTCTTTTTATTGATGAAGTGCACAAATACCCTAACTGGTCGATTGAAATTAAAAATATCATCGATACTTTCAAAAAATGCAAAGTTGTTTTTTCTGGTAGCTCATCCATAGATTTATTGCAGAGTAAAGGCGATTTATCTCGCCGTGTTGTATATTACGATTTAAAAGGCTTATCGTTCAGAGAATATTTGCAATTTACTCATGACAAGAAGCTTCCAACTTTTACATTGATTGATATTGTTAATCAGCATGTTAGTTTAGCGCAAAATATTTCATGCAAACCAATATTAAAATATTTTAAAGAATATTTGCAATTTGGCTATTACCCCTATTTTCTTGAAGGCACACAAGATTATTTATTGAAAGTTGATAATGTGATTGAAAAAGTTATTTGGGAAGATATTGCTGCAATACATAATTTAAAGCAAACTACGTTGCCAATTATTAAAAAGCTATTATGGCTCACAGCTACATCAAATGGTTTTAAACCAAACATCGATAAAATCAGTAAAAATCTGCAAGTATCAAGAGAAGTGATTTATAACTGTCTAGAATACATTGCCAATTCAGGACTGATCATCAATCTAATGGAAGAAGCAACTGGAATGAAATTAATTCGAAAGCCTGGAAAAATTTTTCTCGACAATACTAATTTATTGCATGCTATCAATAAAAAACTTCAAATTGAAACTAATGAAGGTAATATTCGAGAAACCTTTTTTGTTAATCAATTAGCAGCAAATCATCGTGTCAATTTACATGATCAAGCGGATTTTATTATTAACAGTAAATTAATATTTGAAATAGGTGGTGCGGGAAAAACTAAAAAACAAATTCAAGATCTTGGCAATGATGCATACTTAGCTTTAGATAATATAGAAATAGGATTTGGCAAACGAATTCCATTGTATTTATTTGGTTTCTTGTATTAGTTTCATTCAAAGACTTATATCTTATATTCTAATACCAACATCTCTACAAACTTTCGAATCTTTGGCTGCACAAAACGATGCTTTTGATAATAAACATAAAGCGGGATTTCATCCTGAAAATACTCACGTAACACTTCTATTAATTGCCCCGATTTTAATTCTTCTTGTACCATATAATCGTGTAATTGAACCATTCCCATGCCGGCTATTGCACATTGCTTTATAAAATCTGCTTCATTAATTTTAAGTTTAATTGATAAATTTAAACTGACATTTTTTTTGAGACTAATTAACTTATTTGTATATGTTCGACCTGAGTGTGCAATATATTGATGCTGTTCGAGATCTTGAATTTCTTTTGGTTTACCATGCTTTTTAAAATATGCAGCTGATGCACACAAAACATACCGTGTTTTACCAATTTTTCTTGCCACAATATCATCGGGTGCCGGCCAATTTATTCCGAACACACAATCAATTTGTTCATGATGC
>JBGSLN010000256.1:0-3720 GCA_041740675.1 Gammaproteobacteria bacterium
TTTAAATTCTACAGCATCATAAAGAACGTACAACGATCATCCCGAATGTGACAATCGGCATCCTGAGCGTCCAACTGTCATTCCGAGCAACGCCGTGTCATTTCGAACACAACACTTGTCATCCTGAGAGCAGCGAAGGATCTTAAAAAAGCATGCGGGACCTGAGGGAGATTCCTCGCGTTGCTCGGAATGACACGGTGTTGTTCGGAATGATCCTTCAACTTTCAACCTCATAATGACAATGGTTTTTCCTAACGTAAATAGTTATGTAAACTATCGATAGTTAATTCTAGCAATATTTTTTTAAGAATCCTATAAAAATTAACTCAATTAAGCTAAAATTGAGTATTACAACTTATTAATAAAATTAATAAAATTAAGAAATTATGACGAATATAGCGCATTTTGATAAACGAATAAGTGTGGCCATTATTCTCGGCAACACACTTGCTTGGGCCGACTTTGCGCTATATGCTTATTTTTCACCCATCTTATCAAAAGTTTTTTTTCCATTTACGAGTAACGCGAACGCTTATATTTTATATTTTATTATCTTTGCTTTAGCATTTTTATTTCGTCCAATCGGTTCTGCTATTGCAGGGGTTTTTGCAGATCGCCATGGTCGTAAAAATACTTTAATTGCAACCGTTATTATCTCTTCGATAATTACCACTCTCATTGGTTTACTTCCTTCCTATAACACTATTGGCTTTTTTTCACCACTTTTGTTAACTATATTAAGAATCTTACAAACCATGTCAATCAGTGCCGAACCAACTAACTCTGGTTCATTACTACTAGAACATGCTCCACCTAATAAAACGGGCTTTATTACAAGCTGCGTTATGGTAGGCATTTTTCTAGGGTTTTTATTGGGAATATTTTCTTTTCTGTTAATTAGTTATTATCTTACCGAAAATCAAATATCAGCTTGGGGTTGGCGTATCCCTTTCATTGGTTCTGCAGTTATTGGTTTGTTCGTAGTTTGGTTCTTGGCAGGTACAAAAGAATCTCCCCTGTTTTTACAAAAACAAGCTGCAGGCAAACTTCTTAAAACACCTTTAAGAGAATCTTTTAAACGTTACCGTTTACCTATGTTTATTGCTTTTGGTTATTCTTTGATGATGGCTGTTGGTAATTATTTCTTATTAGGGTTTATACCTGATTTTTTAAATCATACTCTTGGCATAGATTTATTAGAATCTAACTTATTTATTACCATTAGCTTACTAGTGACCGTACTTCTTATTCCTGTCATGGGCTTTCTTTCGGATAAAATTGGGCGACGTCCAATTGTAGCGAGTGGTGCCGCAGGTTTTCTAATTTTTAGTTATCCTATTCTTTGGATGATGATTACTGGCAAAACAGTTTTAATTGCTATTGCTCTGATTCTTTATGGGATTATTCTAGCGCCAGTAGCCGCTGTTGTGAGTACAGCACTTTCTGAAATGTTTCCATTTGAGGTTCGATGCACTGCCAGCGCTATAGGCTATAATGCTGCATTGGTATTTTTTGGAGGCACTACTCCAATTATCGCAAAGTTAATTGTAGACTATACTCACAGTTTTTATTCTCCATTTTGGTATATCACTTTTATAGCATTAATTCATTTAATATTTGTTCTTCTCACGAAAGAAACTAAAAATAAAAATATTAATAAATAAGGATTCGATTACAACTCGCCCAACATTTTAGTTAAATGTACAGCTATCATTCCGAACGCAGCATTTGTCATTCTGAACACAACACTTGTCATCCCGAACAAATTGAGGGGTCATTTTTCCGCCGCACAATGACAATGGTTTTTCATAAGTCCTGTTATAAAAGTTTTTTTTTGAAGAACTCTTTAAAACATAAAATTTTTGGGTCAATAAAACGTAGATTTCTATAAAAAATATAGGTATCTATGGGATTGTAGGGTATCAAATTTTCTAGCTCTATTAACCTTCGCTCGACGGGCATTTGATTGACAATAAAGTCTGCAAGAGAAGCCAAGCCTAATCCATCAAGACAACAATCGATTATGGCAGCCGTTGAATTGCTGGAGATTACATTACGTAACTTAATTTTATTTTTTTTACAGCGATGCAAAAATTCATCATTAGTTCGATAATAATGTTCAATATAATGGTGACCATTACATTCTTCAAGTGTTTTGGGATGGCCATGTTTTTCTAAATAAACTTTGCTAGCATAAACTTTTCGGGTAAATGAAAGTAATGGAACGTGACGTAAATCATCTATTTGCGTACCAATGACATCTAAGGAAAACCCTAAAGCAACATCAACTTTCTCTTGGGAAAAATCTGGCATTAAATCAATTAATTTTAATTGCATATTAATATTAGGATACATGGCTAAAAACTTTGATAAATGAGGAATTAAGAAAGTCTCACCTATTGAAATTGTGCTTACCACTCTCAAAGTTCCAGTGGGTGTTGTTTGTGTTGAAGTAATAAATTGAGTGACATTTTCTAGAGAAAGTAAAATCTCTTTGAATTGTTCAAACAGTATCTTGCCCGTCTCAGTTAATTGCATTTTACGGGTGCTGCGCTCAAATAAATTGACGCCTAATGATTGTTCTAGTTGATTTATTTGTTTACTCACTGCCATAGCAGAAATATCCAACCGGTTAGCTGCCTTGGAGAAATTTCCCGTTTCGACAATAGTTATAAAGGTTTGAATAGCAGTTAATCGCATCATATATAGTCAGTTTAAACTATTAGTTTAAGAAGTTCAAACCATTGGATAGTTTTTCACCAGTTGATAGTTACTTATAATGAGGAGGAATCAATTTAATAACTTAAGAGGTAAATAGTTATGGAAGATATGAAATCGAACAGTAATAATGTTAAACTAACATTTAGTCATGAAAATTATCCTAATACGTCTGTACCAAAACCGTTTTATTTAGACAGTGTTGGAAATACTACGAAAAGAGAACAAGCACTAACTAATGCTGTAAATAGTTTATTAAAAGCAATAGATGAAAAATATTGCCATTTATCTAACACGGATGATTATGCTTTTAATACGCCAGTCATGAAAAAACAAGACTCTAAAATAGTTTCAGAAATAAAAGAATCAAAACTATATAGTGCTTTTTTTAAGGACAAAAAGTCAGAAACAGGTATGGAACTTGGCATTACTGCAAAATCACAAGGTACGTTGCCTATAACATTTGATGCATTAAAAGAAGGAAAAATTGCGGTAGGTGAGGCTGTTCAATTTACCACAGGTCAGGATGGAAGAAAGCGTCTGGCAGCATTATTAGATCAAATCAAAAATGTAGAATCAATTCAAGAATTACTGGTTTGTGTTTACAATTCAGGATGTCTAAATGGTTCAAATTTTTCTGAACACATAGCGCCAACATTACTGAAAATGCATTATCTGGAAACTACAAACCAATTGCAAACTTATAAACTAAGCGCCGCAAATGTATGTTCAGATATAATTAAGGTAGAGCCAAAAGAAAAAGAAACAATATACGTATTAGGAAAAACATATCAAAATCAGAGTGGGAGTATGAAAAAACATTTTTTAAATGCTTATGATGCTGTTCAAGTTGGATGTCTTAGTGGCAATATGAGTGATTTAGCGAGATCAGTTTGTCGAGAAGCTGCTGGAAAACTTGATATTGATTCAGAACATACAATACAACAACAATGTAATCATTCAAGTGACAAATACTTTAAAGGAGATTCAAAGCAATATCAA
>JBGSLN010000257.1:0-10680 GCA_041740675.1 Gammaproteobacteria bacterium
TAAAATCAGTGGTATTAAAACCTCTCGAAATCCAAATATCCTCTAAGTTTCCATTTACATCTTGATCTTGCCAATCAATGACTCCAATAATTTTATATTCCATCTGGTTTATTATAATATTTTGATTAAGAATATCTTTATCATGAAATAAAGATTGGGCAACGCTTTTCTCAACAATTGCAACATTTTGATCATTATCAATCGGCAAGATATATCGACCTTGGGATAAAGGATATGTTCCAATTTTAAAGAAATCAGAATTAACCGCAATTACATTGATAGTATTGAATGTATTATTTTGATAAATAACAGTCGGTTGAGTTGAAAATAATGGACTTATGTATTTAATATCAGGAATTGATCTAATTGCAGCATAATCAGCATCAGTTAATACAACGGGCATATTTGCACTGACTCCATTTTCACTGTGTGCTACAGTTCCCCCAAAAATCTGTAAAGAATCTATACCAGTTTTTTCAAGATTAATTATCGATAAACTTAATAAACCTTCAATGAAAGAGATAAATAGCATTAAGCAAACAACTGAAAATGAGATACTAAGTAATGTTAAACATGACCTAAAAGGCTCATAAGAAAATTTTAGGATTAAGCTTTTGAAATCTATAATCATTAAATAGACTCCAGGATATTTTTAGCATGATTATTGAGAAGTAAGTTTAGTGGAAATAAAGTAGCAAACAGAGTTGAACTAATAAAGAGTAAAAGACCTGTTATAGTTAAAAAAAAATTTAAACTTGGAATTCCAAACCAGTCGGGTAATAAGGAAGAATCCTTTAGAATTAAATCAGTAATTATAGTAAAACATAAAGCTAAAATAAAATTTATAAAAATATAAAATAAACTTTCAGTTAATAGTTGAGTTCTTAATATGGGCATAGAACAACCTAAAGCAATTTTTAATCCTATTTCTTTCCTTCTGGTTTTAACGGCATAATATATAAAATTAGCATAAGCAACGTTGGTAATAAAAAGCATTAATAATCCAATCGTAAAAAAAATTAACCTAAATCCATTGACAAATTGATTCATATATTTGAGATCATCAGTATGTTGGTAAAAATTAAAAGCTTGTTGATCATCAGCGGCAACATGAAAGCGTTGTCGCAGATATTTATTAAATGAAGTAATGAAGTTTCCTACATCCACAGTATTTAGTTCGATTTCAAACCAAATTTTTTGTTTTTGCCACATCAGTTGAGCAGTAGTATAAGGTATTAAAATGTTGGTTGTATTGCCACTAAAAAGATTATTTCTAGGATCAAGTACCCCAATTACCTGGAATGGTAAACCATTGATAGATATTATTTTACCCACACTATTTTGTGAGCCAAATAAATAGTTTTTAATATAAGGAGTTATAACAGCAACTCTAGCATTATTTTCTAAATCTGTTGGAACAATAAATCGTCCTTGTGGCATAACAATATCATTTTCAATTTTTCCCGAGATAAAAGTCTTACCAAGGACAGGGGTAACAATTTTTTTGTTTAAATAGTCTATCTTAGCTTTAGGATCAGTAAGCCCAGGTGAAATTTCCTGGATAGGGGGAAATGCTTTTTTAAATGATTGTAAATCTTTATCTGTAATAATGATTTTTTGATTGGGTATACTTTTTCCTGCAATAATCATATTTGTAGCTCCAGCAGATACCATCACTGATGGTTGATGCAGTCTTTGTAATATTTTTGAAAACCTTTGATTCACCCCATTAGAAAATGAAATTGAGATTAGATAAAAATAACAACCTAGAAAGCAAAGCAAAAACAAGAAAAAAGTGCGAGCTTGATAAAATCGCATTTGCAATAAAGAGTCTATTAGAATAAACTTTTGTAGCATAAAACTATTCCTGAATTGTATCACCAGCATTCAATCCACTAAGTACTTGAGCATAACTACCATCAGCTATCCCAGTTTTAACAAATTGCCTATACAAATGCCTATCTTTGTAGACACTAACATACGGCATTTCATTTTGATAACGTAGTAAGCCAATGGGAATAATAATTGTATTTTTAATTTTTATTGCGATAAAAGTAGCCGTTGCTTGCATACCTGCTCTTAATTTAATATGAGAATGTATGTTTAAGGGATAAATCTCTATCGAATAGCCATTAGTATATGCATTTGAGGTGTCAAATAAAGTTATCGATTCTTGATTTTGTAAAATTTGATCTTGTGCATTTGTGTCAATTAGGGCAATTTTTGATAAGTTTCCTGAAATTTCAATATTAGGGTTGGCTAGCAGTTGGACTTGAGCGTGCATTCCATTCGAAAGTTTTAGAACATCATTCTGACTTACTATACCGCGAAATACTAAATTCTTCATATCAGCAATGACAAATAACACTGTGCCTGGTTGATATTCAGTAACAGGTACAATCGAATCTCCTAAATTCACATATACTTTTAAAATATAGCCATCAGTAGGACTTTCAATAACATTTTCTGTTACTTTACCATCAATATTTGCTGTTCCAGTCTTGATTAATTTAAGCTGCTGCAAAGTAAGTTGGTAGTTTGCTCTCTGAACCTTATAATTGGAAAGTTGATTATCCATGTCTTGTTTTGAAATGGTTCCTTTACTATATAAAACTTTGTATCTTTGATAAGTAATACTAGCATTATTTACTCTTGCCGCTTGTTCATTCTTATTAGCCACAGCGGTAGCAAGATCTGCTGGTGTGGGTCTTGGCAAAATAGAAAGTAATTTTTCTCCCTTATGAACATAATCACCATCTTGAACAAATAATTGATTAACATCCCCTGAAATTTGTGATCGAATTTCTGTAATTTGATAGGGCTCAATTTGTCCTACAGCAACGATAGTCTGTTTAATTTCTCCTTTGGAAACAAGGTATAACGGAGCTTGTTTTTGATGAAGCAATAGAACACGTGTTGTTGATATTAGTGCTACGAATACTGCTATCCAAATAATATATTTGCTAACTTTCATACGTTGGATCCATTTTAGATTTAACTGCAAACTAATGTTACAGTGTGTTTTTGATTTTGATCTGCATTGATAGAGATGCATCTATCCGCACTACTTATTGTCTCTGCACGATGAGCAATGATGATTCTCATAATTTTCATGTTTGCAATATTTTTATTAATTTCTTGTTCTTTTTTTAAATCTAAATGACTAGTAGCTTCATCCAAAAATAAAACCTCTGGTTGTCTATATAAAGCTCTTGCTAGTAACACTCTTTGTTTTTGGCCTCCTGATAAAACAGTTCCCATATCACCCACTAATGAGTAATATTGCATAGGCATTTGCATTATTTCATCATGAATACAAGCTAATTTGCATACAGTGATTATTTTCTCACTCGAAATACTCGTATCAAAAAAAGCAACATTTTCATAAATACTACCATAAAATAATTGGTCATCCTGCATGACCGAGGCAATTTTTTTTCTATATCGACTTTTGTCAATTTCAGTTAAATTAAGCCCATTGATCTTTACAGTTCCTGATGTTGGTTCTATAAGCCCCATCATTATTTTCATCAAAGTAGTTTTTCCAAAACCAGAAGGAGCAATAATAGCTACAGATTCATGTGCATTGATTTCAAAGGATAAGTCTGATAAAACATATTTTTCGTTTTCTCCATATTTATAATAAAGACGTTCTACTTTTATGTGATGAATACTAAAAGATTTATTCACAAAATCTTCTGCTTTAGAGATAGGAGACACAAATTCTTTTTTTTGAAGAATGACATCAGATAATTGTGTTAAATATATTTTTATAATCTGGTAATTCGATAAATTATCAATGAAATTAGTGAAAGAGTTTACTAACTGTGAACGATAAAAAATAAAGGCATATAACATGCCTATACTAATTTCTTTATTTAATATTTGAAAAGCAGCAATTAATATTACAATTATTAATTCAGAACCCATGATAAAATTCCTAAGAAATAGGAATGAACTTTGATAGGATGCCATTTCAGCATTTGTTTCTATATAATCAATATATTTACTTTTCCAAGTTTCGCCACGTTGTCCTTCCTTTGAAAATATTTTTATTGATTGCATTCCTCTAATGGTTTCAATTAAATAAGTATGATGTGCACCGCTTAGCTTTATGAGCTTATCATTTAGTTCTTTAGAGTTTTTCGTTTTATAAAACTTAAAGAATGCATAAGTAGTACAACCAATAGTTACTAATAGTGCCATTTTAACATCATATAACCAAATGATAATCAACAATGTCATTGAAACTAAAATATCGATAATTCCTTCAATCATGCCTCTTGTTAGAATTTGAATTATTTTATCAATGGAGCCAAACTTTGAGATTAATTCACCAGAAGTTCGTTTTTCAAAAAAGGAAAGCGGCAATCTTACTAAATGTTTAAAGACACTCCATCCAATATAAAAGTTCAATGAGGAGTTTAATTTTTCGATCAAAAAAGTACGGAGGGCACTGATGCCAATTTCCAATAATTTCACTCCAATAAATAAAAGCCCTAACAATATAAAATATCTTGGGTCTAACTGTAGCTGCAATCCATCAACCATTTTTTGAATATATTGTGGTGTAATAACAGAAAAGATCTGAATTAAGAAAGTAAGAGCGATAATTTTAATCGAGAATTTTTTAACGGGAAACTTTCCAAGAAAATATTTCATGTTTATCTTCTTTTTTGAAGACAATGGTAAAAATTTTTCATTAGGCTTTATTTCAAAAGCAATACCGGTGATTGCGTCGGAGGCATTTTTAAGTGTGACGATTCTTTTCCCAACAGCAGGGTCATGAATAATGATTGATTTTTTCTTTATTTTTGATAAAACCACGAAGTGATTTAATTCCCAATGTAAAATACACGGCAGCTTTAGTAAACTCAATTGATCAAAATCAAATTTTATAACGACTGTTTTAAAATTAAATTTTTCGGCAATTCCTTTCAAATCTAATAAAGTTAAACCCTTTAATGAAATCATGTACCGTTCTCGAATGCTTAATAAATCAGTATCAAGGCCATAGTAGTTCATCAACATTAATAAAGCGACTAAGCCACATTCAGCTGATTCCCTTTGCAATAGTACTTCAAGGTATCTGCTATTTTTAAATTTTGAAAATAATGTAGCCATAGAGATCTACTAAAAATATTGAAGCCGCGCTCACAATAAAAAATCCGGAAAACATCATTACAAAACAAAATAATGATATTTTTTGATGCGATAATTTCATTTTTTTATTAACGCTAAATTTTTTATGAATAGCTTCTTTTCTAAAAATTTGGAATCCTTCTTTCATATAAAGAACCTTGAATATTGATTTTCAAATAAAGTAAGTAAGTGATAAATTTTTCTCTCTATGTGGGTAGGCAATTTATTATCTGCACGAAAAAAAACAAAGCCTGTTTTGTCCAAATAGGCTAAGTATTCGGCTTGATAATCTAATACTTTTAATTCTAAAATTAGTTTATTTAAACATTCAATTACTCCAATTTCTTCATTTAGCTTTTTAAAACATTGAATCATTTGTTCTAAAAAAAGTTTTTTTTGAAAATTGTTTTCAATTAAATTTAATATACCAAACGCAAATAGCACTTCAGATAAAATAGGAACTTCTTTCAATAAGCAACGTTCAATATATTTAGATAGTTTACTCATTTCTTGATGGAAAGCAGTTGTCAATCCTAATGATAGATACAACTCTGTCATACGATATGAAAATACTTGGATTTCTGCAATTACACCGTTCTGAAAAAAGAAGGAAGCGATTTTATACGCTTCTCTTAATAGTCCTAAATGATGATATGCAATGACTAAGGCTTCGGCTTTGTAGCTAGTATTCAAATCATAAATCTTTCTACCAGTTTGAATTAATGATTGTATTTCTGGTGAAAAATTTTGAATAATCCAATTAAAATTCTGTTGCGCTATAGCAGCTTTTATAACTTCTACGAACTTAATATTTCTTATCAAAGATAAATATTTTTGTTGTTGCTTATCTGCTTCATTAATATTAATAATCGTCTGAAACACGATCCTATCAAGCTCAGTTTCATCTTGAAAACCAGAAAATATTGACAAGCTTTTTTCCATCGAAACATAATCATGTTGCAATCTATAGAGTCGTATTAAATTTATAAATGGTTGTATCAAATAAAATTCACTTACACCCTGTTTGGCCATTGAGTGGTAGAAAAAAATTAATTTTTTACAAAATTCAACAGCTTCTGTTTTTAGATTAGCATAAACTAAAATTAATCCAAATTGATTCATTGCAATTGCAAACTTTTCAATATCAGAAATAGGATTGATCAAAAAGTATTTTTCTATTTCACTAATCCACTCGGTTATATTCTTTCGTGCAATGCGCATTTCAGTATGCAGCATTTGTTTTAATATCAATTTTGGTTTTAGAAACACGGGGATCAATGACTCATCAACAATAATTGATTCATTTTTCTGAATTAACAACACAGTGCCATCAGTAGCTTTTTCAGCAATGAAATTTCCTTGCTCGACCATTTTTAAAATATTATCTTTTGAAATCTTTAGGTTATTCATAATTAAATGATACCTTTAGTATATCCCTTGCAGTCCAAGTTACGGTGTTGTTTCAAAACACGAACTGCTGTGGATATCGTGTAACGAGAATAGGGGAGCAACGCGAGTCCAGAAAATAGAAAAATGTTCCGCTAGATATGCGCTTGCTCCAGTCATTATTTTAAATAATTATGCACAAGCAGCATCATTGCCGCAACCATCATCACCACAACTTTTATTATCTTCAAGTTCGTCAAGATTTATGTTATTGACGGCACCCACCACTTGATTTATTAGATCTTGGTTTAGAATAATAATTCGTCCAAACTCATCTAACTCAATAAGATGTTCCTGATGTATATTTTTCATAATTTTTCCTCTTTGTTGTTTATATTTTTGAATTCCATTTTATATTTTGTAAGGAAGTAGCATTGTTGAGAGCGTATTTACCCTGTTTATTTAATATTGATAATTTTAATGTCTATTATCAGTTGAACATGCTGAATCAACACATGCGAGATCATGGCCGCAAAATTTATTTCCACAATTAGCGTCATGCCCAACGTTGTGCTCATCGTGTGATAATGACCCATAGATTTCAGATAAAAGCTCTTTATCATCTATAATTACTCTTCCATATGGGTCAAGGCTAATGTTTATTTTTGTATTCATTTGATAACATTTTCCCTGTTTTAGTTTATTTTTACTAAATAGGTTATTACACTTACTATTTAGAGAAGTGTGGAATAATTAAGGATATTGCGGCGAGAAGTTCTGCTGGTTGACAAAGTTTTTAAAAAAATAGTTGATATTTATTTTTTTATTGTCTCTTGAACGAATTTCATCGTGAATTTTTCTAAGACCCTTTAATGTGATTTGAAAGTTATTGCAAAGCAAATTATATTGCTCTGCAGGCATTTGTGTGACCTTTCTGAGCTTATCAGATAAGTAGACATTCGGTTGATCAACTTTAGTCATATGAACCACCTCGTTTTTTTTAATATTTCCTAAATCTTCCTATTCTACGAATGTGCAGTTTTATTTAAGTAAATACAGGTGTATTTAATTTAATGCGAATAATTCGTAATTTATACCGTTTAGCATATGACTATTTATTTCTAATGTCAAGCGACTATAAGTTGAAAAAATAACTGAAAATGATACTTTTGTAACGGAGATCATTTATCATAGTTATGAAAGATTAAAAGATTAAAAGATTAAAAGATTAAAAGATTAAAAGATTAAAAGATTAAAAGATTAAAAGATTAAAAGATTAAAAGATTAAAAGATTAAAAGATTAAAAGATTAAAAGATTAAAATATGATCCTAATCAAGTAGCAAACAGAAGCAGCTGTTTGTCATGCAAGAAACTATGTTATGCTTGTAAGCTCTGCACATCCATGAAGGAAATCATGAGCAAACGAATCTTTTCAGAATTACCTGCTGATTATCAAAAAGGCTGTCATTTTATTGAGAAGCAATGCAATGAATTATTAGTTGCTGCTAGTATCAGTTTTGAGGCCATCTATTGGGATGACATGGACTTAATTGCTTGCTATTTATATGTTCGTGTTGAAGGTAAATTATCCCGCGTCAAGTTTGGTAAAAGAGCATTGACCCATTCAAATGAACCAGGAATGTTGCAGAGTATTCTATTTCGATTGAGATCGCTGGTTAATCAACTCAAAGATACACAATATAACACTAAGCAATAAAGTGAAATTTACAGATTATTTATAAAATAGTAGATTTATTATTTTAAAATAAATGATTGATATTTAACGCATTTGCTTTTTAGTAAAGCTAGAGTTAAGTTGTAAAATCATAGATAAGCGCTATAGTTAAATTAATAAATTTGAATGAGGGTAGTTATTATGAAAAAACTAATAAAATTTTCACTTATGTTTATTGCTACTAGTTTTTTTTGCTTGAGTAGTATTTTTGCTGCACCAGCAGCTTCATATTCAAAAATTTTTGTAAATGCTAAATGTGGCAAAGCTTGGTTTATTACTGAAGTTAAAGATATTAGCGGAGGACAAAATATAAAAGTAGATGCTTGCGCTACTAAAACATTAAATGTTATGACGGGTGATACAGTTCAACTAAAAGCTATCGATGGTAAAACTATAGGAGATTTTGTTGTCGTAGCATCGAATCCAATAGCGGGTCAACAGCTTGTCGATGGTGCAACAATTAATGTTTGGGGAAAAACAGGATCGCCACAGTATTCAATCACTTATCCTTAAAAATAGATTAAGTATAATTAGAGTTAGCAGTGGGAATAAATGTTAAAAATCGAATAATCAACGTATTAATTAAGGCATATAACACAATTATTCCCACCAAAATAATAACAATAAATAACTTCAACGCAGGCCGAATGGGGATTCGAGCTATGCAGATATTAAAAAAATTCTAATTATTAAGAAAAGTTTTAACTTTATATTACTTCTTAAGTTTTCCTTAAGGAATATTCTGTATAATTCTTCAATCAAACGTTTGTTTCTAGAGGTATCATAATGTTTAAAGCCAATTCAGTAGTGTTAACAAAATTAAAAAACGATATGCAGGAATTAAAAGATTTAGCTAAGGAAGTGATAGATAAAAAACTTACTGAGCCATCAAAATTGACAGCTAAGCAGTGCTATTTAAATCAAATGGAGACTTATTACAAAAGCTTTGATGACAACTATTTTTATATTAATGATCGAATTCCACATTCTTTAAATAAAACACATCAATTATTTTTAACTAATAAGATTTTACTATCACATGCTAAAGAGGTGGTTGCTGAAGAATTAAAGCAACTTAACCAAAAAGCAGAAACTCAGGAAGACTTTCTTAAAGCAATCTATGGTATGGCTTCTCCCAAAGTAAAAAAAAATGATGTACTTCAATTATCGCCCATGCATTTTCTTAGCTTTAATGGGGATCAGAAAGAAACAGCAACAAAAACGATAAAACCAGAAGTAGAATCACAAATGGGTTTTCCAAGAACTTATTTGTAAACGCAGTTGATAGAAAATTATTTAGTTGTTTTATCAAGTATTTTGGCTTTGTAATAATATGTTTGATGTCACAAAGCTAAAAATTGTGGATAACTAATTGCTATAAATGAACAAGCCAGCTTATCTTATGCCAGGTTGTTTTTTTTGTGATTTCATAATAACATCCATCCAATCACATGAAAGCTCTTTGGCTAAATCCAAAGGCGTTTTATTATTTCTATCTGTGAGAGAAGGGTCTGCTCCATTATCAACAAGCAATTCAAATACCCTTGGATCGTTGCTTCTTACCGCAGCATGTAATACTGTTTCATAGGGGTGATTGCTTTTCGTCTCAATTAAATATTTCTTAATATTTTTTTGCGTAGTCTCTAAGGACTCTTTAGCAAAAAATGAAATTTTAGTCTCACTTTCATGAGCTGTCACCTGGAAATCTTTTGCATAGGCAAAAATATTTTCAATCATCTCAAGATCTCCAGCTTGAGCAGCTTGAAATAACAATGGATATCCTGCAAGAAACACTTCTTTTTTGGTATCGGAATAACACACCTTTTCACAATCGAAGCCATCTCTGATATTGTCACAACCTATTTGTTCCAAATAATGTTGCATATAGCTCTTACCATCTTGCATTTTGAAGCCTTTAAATAAGTACGTTACTTCATAGTTGCCACTTCTAATCGCACGATCAATTGCATTAAAGCTTTGATCAAAGCTTCTAACGGCGGGTAGAGTTATTAAAGGATTAGCGCTATGTTTAAGTAAAATAGCTACCGTTTTCTTATATTTATCTGGGGTGGATTCTGTTGTTAACGGTGTAGTATATGGAGAGTTCTCTAAAGACTTAGAAGCATTCCAACATGCGAGATAAAGAGGGGTTCTTCCAGGCACAGTAATCTCATCAACTGTGCTCCTTAGTTCAGGAGAAATTTCATTAAGATCAATGTCGCCACCATGATCTACATCATTAACATTGATGTTCGCTGCCTGCAAAATTCTTTTTACGCTTTTATAATCACCATCGGCTGCTGCAGAATGAAGTGGAAACTGGCTCGGGTTGGGGTTAGCACTGAGTTTCTGTACAATGATCTCATCTTCATCATTATAGCGAAACTCATCCTCACTATTGTAACCATCCGGGTCT
>JBGSLN010000258.1:0-8983 GCA_041740675.1 Gammaproteobacteria bacterium
AGCAACTCGTTGTTTTTGTCCACCACTTAATTGTGATGGATAATGATTTTTCCGATCAGTTAATTGCACCAACTCTAATAACGACGTTACACGTTGATGAATTTCTGTTTTATCAGTGCCAATTAATTCTAATGGTAGTGCGATATTCTCATAAGCGGTTCGTGATTCTAACAAATTAAAATGCTGGAAAATCATACTGATTTTTTGTCGTTGTTGTTTTAATTGTTTAGCAGGAAGTGCAGTCAAATCTATTGAGTTAACAATGACTTTACCACTGGTTGGTTTTTCTAAAAGGTTTACACAACGCAACAAGGTACTTTTACCAGCACCGCTCTTTCCTAATACTCCAAAAATTTGTCCGGCAGAAATGCTTAAATTAATATCCTGTAGAGCATGGATTAGATGGCCATGACTCTGGTAGGTTTTATTTAGATGTAGTAACTCTATCATTTGCGATCCTCGAATTGATTTTAGCGCTAGAATAGATTGAACTTAAGACTGGCTTAAAAACAGAAAAGCCAGTGTCAGTTAACCTGGACACTGGCGTTAGACTTGAACTGGAATGCTTAGCGCAACCTCACAACCCAATTAGCCCAACCTGTACAGCAGTGTCCAGGTTGAGCATACACATTAGATGTAAACATGCGCGGTGCATAAGCACTCCAAAATTGTTTAGCTTTAATTAATACTAGCATAATTATTTTAGCGAATGCAATAGCAAGAACTGGTTATTCCTTAATTGAAATAATGAAATTTTTAATAACAGGTGTCACTAAATCGCCTCGCCAATAGGTATCTTTGTGATCAAGATCAGGAATTATTCTAAACTGGCAATCAGGCAATTGTTGAGCGAGTAAAGATAATTCTGGAACTGAGGATTCTTTTGCACCCACATAAATTAAACTGGGTAATTTGATGGAGGAAATGTAGTCCACATAATTAAACCATTCAGATGAATTAGCAGCCCAGATCGCACGGGCATCATTTGCTAAAAATGTTTGTCGGATGATTTCATTATCTAAACGACAACCTAATAATTCTTCAAGTTTAGCAAGATAATGATCCGAACCAAGTAATAAAGCTTGCTTAATTGTATCGTCAAACAAAGTAAAATAGGGTGTAGCAAAAATATAGGATAAGAACC
This sequence comes from Gammaproteobacteria bacterium, assembly GCA_041740675.1. Lineage (GTDB taxonomy): Bacteria > Pseudomonadota > Gammaproteobacteria > JBGSLN01 > JBGSLN01 > JBGSLN01. The sequence continues at coordinate 1,145 of JBGSLN010000258.1, forward strand.
GGTCCGGATAAAAATGTGCGAGGATAAAACACATTGCTGCACCAATTGAACCACCCAAACAATGTGCTTTTTTTATCTGTAATTGATCTAATACTGCAATAGTATCATCAGCGCGACTACGAAGTGTGTAAGCTTATGATTCATGAGGTTTACTGCTTTTGCCATAACCTCGACTATCAATTAAAATTAATTGAAAATCTCTAGCTAAAGCCTCTACGTAACCCAAAGTGTACCAATCTTTGCAACAATTGCCATTGCCATGATGAAAAACTATCGGTTCACCCATACCAATAGTTTCATAATAAATGTCAATCTTTTTATTATTATCCACATGAGCAGCATACGGCATGAGTCACTCCTAATTTTTTTTGAATAACCTTTGAAACTACCGCTGCTGGATCTTCACCATCAGATATTACTCCGCGTAAAATAATAGTATTATGTGTTTGTCCTTGTAAAATAATTTTTTCCACTTGATTACCAGCAGCTTTCAATTTTTTATAATAAGCCTCAGAATCATTTCTAATGCCATCGTATTCACCCACCATAATTGTAGTTGAAGGCAAATCACTTAAATCATCATAAAAAGGCGAAAAAATTGGTTTTGTATAATCCTCTGGCTGCAGTCCATAAGTTTTAAAAATATAAGCAACAGTTTCTTGATTCAACATTTTATCTTCTTTTTCATAACTATCGTATTCGTGATTAGACCGTGTGAGATCGAAACAGCTGTTAAGTAAGATTTGATGGAAAATTTTAAGTTCGGGATCTTTTCTTGCTAAATTTGTTACTGCAGCAGCACAATGTCCTCCGGAACTTAAACCCCCAACAAAAATTTTATCCGGATCAATATTAAAATCATTAGCATGAATAGCCACATACTTTGTGACATCAAAGCCATCATAAATAGAAGTTGGCAATGGATTTTCGGGAGCTAATCTAAAGTTAACCATGATCACTTTGATACCAGCAAATTTTGCAATTCGAGAAGCTGCAATTGCATTGCTTTCAAATAAATCGACGATATAACCACAGCCAGGAAACATGATTAACACTGCTGATTTTGCAGGGAGATCATTATTATAAATTCGAATAGGAATTTGATAACCATCTCTAGCAGCAATGGTGGTATTAAAAACACTAATATTTGCAGACGCGCCTGCGTAGTCTAAAAATCCATTCGCACCTTCGCGAAATTCTGCCAAAGTTTGTTCTGACAAAGGTTTGGGTGGGTTTGCTTTTGCGGCAATTTCAAGTTCAGCAAAAAATTTTTGTTCTGTTACGTTTACAGTCATAAATACTCCAAATAATTTAACAGTTTTCACTCTCGCCAACGTTTTACTAATCCAAGATCTAAATCAAACAAATCCAATACTCGACCAATGCTGTGATCAATCAAATCGGCGATGGTATAAGGTTTATTATAAAATGCGGGAACCGGTGGAGCAATAATCCCTCCCATTTGAGTAACCTTAAGCATATTTTCTAAATGCACTTGATGTAAAGGCGTCTCGCGTGGCATGAGCACTAATTTTCTTCGTTCTTTTAAAATCACATCCGCAGCGCGGGTCATTGCGTTATTTGCAAAACCATGCGCAATTTCTGCAAGTGTGTGCATTGAACAAGGCGCAATAATCATTCCCATTGTTTTATAAGAACCGCTGGCTATTGAGCAGGCGATGTCTTCAAAAGGAATGACTACATCTGCTAAAGCTTCTAATTCTTTTGCGGAAATTTCAATCTCGTAATGTCGTACTTGATGGGCTGCTTTTGAAACTATTAATAACGTCTCAATTTCTGTTGGCTTTAATATTTCTAATAAGCGTACACCATATTGAATGCCGCTGGCACCACTGATGCCAATTATTAATCGTTGTTTAGTGTTAGGTTTTTTCAAAGTATGTTTCCGATAAATGACAAGTATATTATAAACAAATATGCCGTTAAGTGGTAATAACTTACTTATTTTGTTGTTATTACATGCGGCACAAAGAATCAATTAGAGAAGTTGGCTAATACCATCCAACCAAAGTTATGCTGCTTTACCTAGAATTTGCAATAACCACATCAAAATTATCGGTATTAACATAATCAATGCGAGTGGAATTTGATTATTGCTGTGAAATAATGTTGAAAAACCACTAAAAATTGACAAAATCACAAATTGAATAGTGCCATAAATAGCGGCGGCATTACCTGCCATGTTGGGACATTGACTAAATGCTTTAGCGGCAACATTAGCTGAAATAAAACCCGTACCTATGATTGCAAAAAATGTGGGTATCGCAATCACCCAAATATTTAATATTCCAACTAAACCAAAAATCAGCATAACGACCAAAGAAAATGACATGATGCAAATACCATATCGAATCATGTTATCTATGCCTTGTTTTGCAACTAAATTTGAATTAAGGAAATTACCAATAGCAATACTAAAAGCAACCACAGTTGTCAACCAACCAAACTGAATCGGTGAAATATGCAAAGCATGCTGATAAAGAAATGGTGTAATCGTGGTATAAATGATTACTATTGCTGCAGCAAAACTGGCGTATAGCACATTAAGCAAAAACATCTTATTTTTCAGCAAAAACGCATATGACGTAACCGCATCAATCAACTTTGCTGCTTGCCTTTTTTCTGCGGCATAGGTCTCTGTAAACAAGAAAATTATTAGTACCAACAATAAAAATGCTAAAGTTGTAATGAGGATAAATACTGCATGCCAGCCAAAGTAATGCTGTAAATAGCCCCCGATGACTGGAGAAATTAGCTGCAATAAAACAATAATAGCAACGATGGAAGAAATGATTTGAGCAAATTGTACATCTGAAAATAAATCTCTAGCAACCGCCCTAGCGACTACTAGGCCACTACCTACCCCAAAACCTTGCAAAAAGCGTCCAATTAAAAATAATTTAATATCAGGTGCAAGCGTACAAAGCAAACTGCTGAACGAAAAAATAATGAGCCCAATGACTAAGCTTGGTTTGCGGCCATATAGATCTGCTAGTGAACCAAAAAGTAATTGTGCTAATGCTTCCCCTACCATAAAAATGGTTAGCGACAATTGTACAGTGGAATTATTTACCGCAAATGTTTTGGCAATATCTGGAAATGATGGTAGATAACAATTTGTTGCAAATTGTTCTACAATAGCAACTAGCATTAATAAAATAATAATTCGCCAAATAACTGCTTTTGAATATTGCATATCACTCTGTCATTTCTTGAAAACCATTTTCGTTAATCTTGGTATTGTGTGTTACTATTGACAACAGTTAATATATCAGTTATTAGTTTAAAGTAGAAATACTTTAGCAGGCTACAATCAGCTTCTGATAAGATGAAGGGAAAAAAGTACTTACTTTTTGAAAGTATTTGAAATGGACAAAATTATGAAAAAAACTATTCTAAAAAAAATCATCGCATTCATCTTCATTACTTTTCTTTTCACCGCCTATGCAGAACCCTGGCAAGGAATAAAAGTAAAACCAGCAGAGAACACAATTGCATTAACATTTGATGATGGTCCAAGTCCAGAATACACACCAAAGATTCTCGAAATATTAAAAGAAAATCATATCAATGCCACTTTTTTTGTCGAAGGCCAGTTTGCTAAACGTTATCCCGAATTGATCAAACAAATCTATGCAAATGGCAACGTCATCGCAAACCATACGATGAATCACCTGATGTTAACTCGTCTAAATTCTAAAAGTATGCAAACTGAAATTAGTGGAACTAATGAAATTATAGAAAAAATACTAGGATTTCAACCAAAATGCCTACGACCTCCTTACGGGAAACATAACAAATCCATTGATGATTATGCACATTCTCTTAATATGGCTGTACTCAACTGGGATCTAAACTCATTTGATTATGAACGTCCGGGGACACAAAAATTAATAGCTTGGGTACTCAAAAATACTTACAATCGTTATGTAATATTGCTACATGATGGTGGTGGTAATCGCAGTCAAACAGTTGCAGCTTTGCCTGCGATTATCAAAGGATTACAGGAAAAAGGTTTTGGATTTGAAACAATTTGCAATTAATGAAGTTCTTTTTTATAGTATTCTAATGCATTAAATAAATTATTATATTTATTTTGTGGACTCCATGCATACCAACCATCTGCTCCACTATCTTGAACTGCTTTTATTTGATTGAAAATATATATCATTTTATTCGTTGCGCTGCCAATTCTATAACGAACATTTGATACTTCAATATACGGGTATAGTTTAAATGGCAATACATTATTGAACTGCCCACGTAGAGTCGTCAGTGAAGTATAAATAGTTTCATAGGGTCGTTTTGAGTGATAAACATAAGGAAAATAGTGTGATGGATATACCATAGGCGCCACGCTATCAATGCTGGAATAAAACTCTTTAACATCTTGGCCAATCACCATTGACGGCCCAAAAGATACTTCACCAAAAACTGCAACTTGCAATTTAGTATTAGATTGACTTAACTTTTGACGAAAATATTCAATGACCTTAAGAATGTTTTTTGCATTTTCTTGGCTCTTCACTCGTTTGGTATTATATCGAATGTAATCTAACTGGATCATCTCTGCACCAAGAGAAGCGGCATAGGCAGCCAAAACATATTTTTTTTCCCAATATGCTTCTGAGGATATTTGCGCTTGTGTACCGCCTTTTGGAAATACAACTAATCTTGCTATATAGTGGATATTATTCTGTTGTAACAACTGAGTATTGGTTGCGTAACTTTTGGACACTCGCTCAACATCTACCACAAAGGTATTAATTCCCGTCTCTTTGGCACGTTTTATTATATGATTGATATTCTTAGTACTTTCCATGGTTGGCTGAGTGATATAGATTCCACGAATAAATTCTGACAACCCCTCAATTGGGAATAACAGCAGCAGGACCATGAAAAATAAGGGAATTTTGTTATGAGTTTGCATAAATATCTCTTTATTATTTTTTTATTAATAAAAATACATCTGCCTATCTTTTATAACATTTGTAACTTAAGTATAATTCATGATTTAAAATTTGGTTCAAAAAGCATGAAACGACTCATTAGTATTTTTGTTTTGCTCTTCCTATTGGTTGCCCAACCCTCATACGCTATACAGCAGGCTTTTTATGTTTTACGTGGTAATGATGTGAGTGATGCAATCGCAGAGCCGCAATGGATAACTACAATCGAGCATAATCTCAAATCGATCAATTTAATCATCTCCCAAGCTTTTGAAGTTGATAGTTATGGCACGGTGTGGGGCACTGTCAATCAGCCTATTTATGATCTTGCTAAGAAAAACCATATTCAATTTATGGCTTTATTAACCAATCAAAATTTTGATCCTAATAAAGTTGACTCTTTTTTAAAAAATAAAAGTGCTGTGACTAAAGCAATCAATCACATTTTGGCTCTATGTAAAAAGAATAAACTGGACGGTATTCAAGTAGATTTTGAAGAAGTACCAATCCAAGATAAAACACTGTTCACACAGTTTTATAGTCAATTAAGCCATATCTTGCATCAACACGGGTTTAAAATAAGTGCTACCTTATTTCCTGAAACGACGAATCTCCCAACGACAACGGTATTAAAACGACTTTATAATAATTGGGACGGTGCTTATGATTTTAAAGCGATTGGCAAAGCGAGTGATTTTGTTACTCTCATGACCTATAACCAAAGCACTGCTGGAACAACACCTGGCCCAGTCGCAGGAATTCCTTGGGTAGAAAAAGTTATTGCATATACTTTAAATTATATTCCAGCGAATAAAATTTCTCTTGGTATTCCAGCCTATTCCAATTATTGGTACATGACTATGGATCATGGACGCAGCGAAGCAATTGGAACTAATATTTCATATGACACAGTACAAGCGTTATTAGCTGAAAACCATCAAAGACTAAAATGGGACGACAGCCAAAAAGTTCCTTATACCTTTTATTTTAAAAATCAATTTGGTGAATATATATTCGCTGAAAATGCTAAATCATTTCGTGAAAAATTAAAATTAATCAAAAAATACCATCTGCGGGGTTTCTCTGTTTGGCGGTTGGGAATGGAAGATCCGGCGATATGGCAACTGTTAGGTGCTTGAAATTCTAAAGCAATCTTCACATATTACTAACAAAATCTTCGAAAGATAATACGCTCATTAATATTTCTGGAAACTGCTGTTTTACAAAATTTTTAAATTCAATAAAGATAATTTTATTTTGTAATCCTTCTTTTATATATAACTTATTAATGATCTCTAAATTTCTGATATGTTTATTAAAGTTTTCCATTAATATTTGTTTAGAATTTTCCGGCAATGATTCTAGTTGTGTTTTTAAATACTCGTCGACATATGTTTGATAGAGTTTTTTTTCATTTAATTCTTTTATATTTGAATGTTTCTTCCTAAGCAATTCTAGTTCCACAGCAATGCTCTCCTTTTGTTTTTTTTGCGAACTGGATTTTGGTTGTTTATAGTCATCTTGCAACGCATTTAATAGATATTTTCCTAAATTGATTATTTTTCCATTATTATAACTACTTGATGATTCAATCAAAGCTATTTTTTCTAAAATATAATTTTCATCATACGCAGCGATGATGTGATGAATTTGTTTTTCATTCAAACCATATTCTTTATTTAAATGTAATAATAACCCAGACTGTTTCGCTGCATTTTTATTTGGATTTTTTATTAAAGTTGAATTTTTTGTAATAAGAAACCGTATTGTAGTAATCTTACGGTCAATCCGTTTGAATTCTGGTTCTACAGTTAAATCTGCCACAGCGTTGACTTCAGCAACAGCTTTGTCAATCACGCGACGTTTAAAATCCCGAAAGATAGGATATATATCTAACGCTACACCCATTAATTTGCGAAATACGTTTAAATCAAACCAAGGTGTTTGATTTAAATTTTGATAGCGAATCACATTTTCATATAAAGCCAACCCATAGCTTGATTTGAATTGTGCTTGAATTTGCATATTTAAACGCCCATAAATTGCAGGCATATACAGTAACTGTTTCATCCTTTTGCTATAGGAATAACTACAAATTGAGCCCTTGATACTGGCATCAGCAATGATTGAGCTAGCGTTCCACTCTCCTTCACTTTCAGGCAAGCCTTCTTCAATGATATTCCATTCAATAACCGTCGACAACAAATCAATCAATGCTTTTTTTATGCTTTTATAGTCATGACTATCATAACCTATCAAACTACAAAGCTCCCTTATTGTAATGTGATATTCGTCTTGTAATAATAAATTTTCATACGCATGAAAAAGTAATGCATTGGCAATCTTTCGTTGCAATAAGCTAAGTGAGTTTGCACAATGAATAGTGCTAACGTGCTTTTTTAATTCGCTCTTGTGGTCGATAGGTTTTTGTTTATAGTTTTTCATTGGTTCTTTGACTCTTTACAGTTTCATCTCAATTAGGTTATTTAGCTGTAATACTGCTCCTTTTATTTAAATAAACATGTATCAATTGCAATCCTGTAAATGTCACATGAATACCCTGTGTTCGTCACAATTTCGCCTGTAATTGTCACACGTTATCCTGAAACCGTCACATTGCTTCCTGTAAATGTCACTTCTGTGTGATAAAATAACTTTTAAATCAGCAAGTTAGGGAAGCTAAACATATATAAACATTTATAAAACAGATAAAACAACAAACAAATACAGTGGTTGTTTCTAATAATATAAAACTTACGAAAAACTATTATCATTGTGAGGTTGAAAGTCGATGTGTCATTCCGAGCAACACCAGGAATCTCCATCAGGTTCATCATGCTTTTCAAAGTTCCCTCACTTCGTTCGGGAT
>JBGSLN010000259.1:0-4525 GCA_041740675.1 Gammaproteobacteria bacterium
TTCCATTGATAAACACCTTATTTAGTTTTCTTGTCACCAGAGTGACCACGAAAAGTGCGTGTTGGTGCAAATTCACCAAGCTTGCATCCGACCATATTTTCAGAAATCAGTACAGGTACAAATTGGCGGCCATTATGTACAAGAATTGTCAATCCTACCATTTCTGGAGAAACCATAGAACGACGTGACCAAGTTTTGATAGGCTTTTTATGAGTCATCTTTCTTGTATCATCAACTTTCTTTTGTAAATGGTCATCAATAAAAGGACCTTTCTTAACTGAACGTGGCACTGCATTTCCCCTTTAATTATTTCTTATCACGACGACGTATGATATCTTTTGTTGTACGTTTATTTTTTCTGGTTTTATAACCCTTAGTTGGTACACCCCATGGTGTACATGGATGTCTACCACCTGATGTCCGACCTTCACCACCACCATGAGGATGGTCAACTGGGTTCATCGCTACCCCTCTAACGGTAGGTCGAATTCCACGCCAACGTTTAGCACCTGCTTTACCAAAAGTAATCAAATTGTGCGCAGAGTTGCTAACTTCGCCTATTGTTGCTCGACATGCAACTGGCACTTTTCGAATTTCGCCAGAGCGCATTCTTAATAATGCTTGTGTACCTTCACGTGCAATCAATTGGACTGAAGTACCAGCACTACGAGCTAATTGTGCGCCTTTACCTGGCTTAAGTTCCACAGCATGAACCACAGCACCCACTGGAATATTCTGCAATGGTAAGCAGTTACCAGTTTTGATAGGAGCATCTATACCAGAAATAATTTTGTCGCCAACTGCTAATTTTTTTGGCGCAATAATATAGCGTCGTTCACCATCAGCATATAAAACCAAAGCGATATGTGCTGTACGATTCGGATCGTATTCAATTCGTTCAACTTTCGCAGGAACACCATCTTTAAGCCGGTTAAAGTCAATCTCTCGATATAACTGCTTATGTCCACCACCTTGATGCCTAACAGTTATACGACCAACATTATTTCGGCCACCATTTTTACTTTTTTTACTTACTAATGCTGCGTGAGGCCTACCTTTATGTAACTCTTGTCGATTAGCTTTTACCAAATGACGACGACCTGGCGATGTTGGTTTTGTCTTAATTACTTCAGCCATTATTATGCCCCTCTATTATTCCTTACCCATAAAAGATATGCTATGACCTTCTGTCAGCCTTACATACGCTTTTTTTGTATCACTACGACGTCCTAGCCTTTGACCAAAACGTTTTTGTTTGCCTTTTAAATTTAAGACTTGAACTGAGTCAACTTTAACTTTAAACAGATGCTCTATTGCCTTTTTAATTTCAGGTTTAGTAGCGTCTGGAATAACTTTAAAAACGTACTGCCTATTCTTTTCAGTTGCTGCAGATGCTTTTTCAGAAATCTGCGGTCCTAAAATAATTTTTAACAGTCTTTCTTCATTAGCAAGTTGGTTTACACTCATGCCAATTGCTCCTCAACTTGTTTAACAGCTTTAGCAGTCATTAATATATGTTCGTATTTCATTAATGATATTGGATCTAAAGATCTAACATCAATTACTTCAACATTTGGGATGTTTCTTACTGCAAGATATAGGTTGATATCAATTTCGTCGACAATCACTAATAAATGATGTTTAAGATTTAACTTGTTAAGTTTTTCCATCATTATTTTAGTTTTGGCTTCAGAAATGTCTAAACTGTCAACTACGGTAAGACCATTGATTCGAACTAATTCAGACAAAATTGAGCGGATCGCACCACGATACATTTTTTTGTTTACTTTTTGTGAATAATCACGCGGCTTGGCGGCAAAGATAATACCACCACTTCTCCATAATGGACTTCTAATAGTACCAGCACGAGCTCTACCTGAGCCTTTTTGTTTCCAAGGCTTTTTACCGCCGCCTCTTACTTCTGCACGAGTTTTTTGTGCATGCGTACCAGCACGAGCGCCAGCCAAATATGCAGTTACTACCTGATGAACTAAGGCTTCATTATAAGTTTGGCCAAACGTATTATCAGATACTTCTAAAAACTGCTTGGTATCCACCAAGTTCAATTGCATTTTAATACTCCCAACTAATCTTTAGTACACTCATCAAGGTTATATTTTGGTTTTATACCAAACTATTATTGCTCTTGAGTATCTTTTACTTTTTTGACAGCAGGTTTAACAATAACATTGCTGCCCGGCGCACCTGGAATAGCACCTTTTACCAATAACAAATTCTTTTCAACATCAACTTTGACAACTTCAAGGTTCATCACTGTACAACGCTTGTCACCCATATGACCAGCCATTTTCTTACCTTTAAATACTCGTCCAGGCGATTGGTTTTGACCAATTGAGCCAGGAGCCCTGTGAGACAATGAATTACCATGTGTTGCATCTTGTGCTGCAAAATTATGCCTTTTAATTGTACCAGCAAAGCCTTTACCTTTGCTTACACCTGTCACATCAACAAATTGGCCAAGCTGAAAAAGATCTACATTAATTTCAGAACCAATTTTAAATGCTTTATCTGAATTACCATTCACACAATTATCATCGACACGGAACTCCCACAAACCGCGACCGGCATCTACGCCAGCTTTAGCAAAATGTGCGGCTTTAGGCTTATTAAGATGCTTCGCTTTGCGTGTTCCTGTTGTAACTTGTATTGCAGAATATTCATCTTTGCCCTCAGCAGATTTGATCTGAGTGACTCGATTAGCTTCAATTTCTATAACGGATACTGGAATAGACACCCCTTCTTCAGTAAAGATACGCGTCATTCCACATTTACGACCTACTAGACCTAAAGTCATGGCTACACCTTCTTCTTTTCTAATCTTCTAAGCTAATTTGAACATCAACCCCAGCAGCTAAATCTAGCTTCATCAGCGCATCCACCGTCTTATCAGTTGGGTCAACAATATCAACTAACCGTTTATGGGTTCGAATTTCATACTGATCTCTCGCATCTTTATCAACATGCGGGGAAACTAATATAGTAAATCTTTCAATTTTTGCAGGCAAAGGTATCGGACCTCTCACTTGAGCGCCTGTTCTTTTTGCTGTTTCAACGATTTCGCGGGTTGATTGATCAATTAGTCGATGATCAAATGCTTTAAGACGAATTCTAATTCTCTGTTTTTTAGCTGCTGTGCTCATATAACTCTATCCATTTCAGGAAAATATACTAGATACAAAGGGGAGCAATCGTATTACATTGTTCCCCTAATTTCAATAGATTTTTCGCATAATATGCTATTTTATTTTTTACTACCGCAAATTTCTTCATTAATTGAAGAATATCTTTAACTAAATTGCCGTTTTTGCAAAAACTCTAGCAAATTTATTCAATAACCTTGGCAACAACACCTGCGCCTACTGTTCGTCCGCCTTCTCGTATCGCAAATCGTAACCCTTCTTCCATCGCTATCGGTGCTATCAACGTTACTTTCATGCTGATATTATCTCCAGGCATCACCATCTCTACTCCTTCCGGTAACTCTACCGCTCCCGTCACATCCGTCGTCCTAAAGTAAAATTGCGGCCTGTATCCTTTGAAAAATGGCGTATGACGTCCTCCTTCATCTTTTGACAACACATACACTTCCGCTTGGAATGTTGTGTGTGGCGTTATCGAGCCCGGCTTCGCTAATACTTGTCCTCGTTCCACATCTTCTCGTTTCGTTCCTCTTAACAACACACCCACGTTGTCTCCTGCTCGTCCTTCATCCAACAACTTACGGAACATCTCTACTCCCGTACAGATTGTCTTCGTCGTAGGCTTCAATCCAATTATTTCTATCTCTTCCCCTACCTTCACGATTCCTCGTTCTATTCGTCCCGTTACGACCGTTCCTCGTCCTGATATTGAAAATACATCCTCAATCGGTAATAAAAATGGCTTATCTATATCTCTCTTCGGTTCCGGTACATACGCATCCAACGCCGCTACCAATTTCTGGATAGCCGGTACCCCTATCTCACTCATGTCTCCTTCCAATGCTTTCAACGCCGAACCCACGATCACGGGTGTGTCATCTCCTGGAAATTCATAACTACTCAATAAGTCTCTCACTTCCATTTCCACCAGTTCTAATAACTCTTTATCGTCGACCATGTCCGCTTTATTCAAAAACACCACTATCTTCGGCACCCCTACTTGGCGCGCTAACAATATGTGTTCTCTCGTTTGCGGCATCGGACCGTCCGCTGCTGAGCACACTAAGATCGCTCCATCCATTTGCGCCGCTCCCGTTATCATGTTCTTCACATAATCCGCGTGTCCTGGACAATCCACATGTGCATAATGACGATTCGCTGATTCATATTCTACATGCGCTGTCGATATCGTTATCCCTCGGGCTCGTTCTTCCGGTGTCTTGTCTATATTTTCGTACGATACGAATGTCTTTCCGAATACTTTCGTTAACGCCGCTGTTAATGTCGTCTTACCATGATCCACGTGACCTATGGTGCCTACATTCACGTGCGGTTTCGTTCGTTCAAATTTTTCCTTAGACATA